>JAWLAO010000001.1:532500-722765 GCA_041395445.1 Gammaproteobacteria bacterium
GGTGTTTGTTGCGTTTGCCAAAATGTCCATAATTCCAATATTTTGCAAGGAAACCATCATTTGGAATGAGCGCGAATAAAGAAAATCACCAACAAGCACGCTTGCCGAATTTCCCCAAACTTCATTAGCTGTTTTATTTCCGCGACGCATATCTGATTCATCAACGACATCATCGTGTAATAAGGTTGCGGTATGAATAAATTCAACTATAGCAGCGAGCTGAATATGGTCTTTACCGCTATAAGCCAAAGCTCTTGCCATCAACACAACCAGAATCGGGCGAAGTCTTTTTCCGCCTGAATTAATGATGTATTCCGAAATCTGTTTAATCAAAACAACATGCGAATCCAGGCTATCACGGATGTTAGCGTTTACTTGCTGCATATCACCGGCAACGACATCCAGAACCTGTTCGATAGAATTAATTGAATTGTTAAGAAGTTTATTTTCCGCTTTCAAGTTACCAAGGGATCAATATCAAGAAAGTTGCTATTATACTGATATTATCGCAATTTACTTGGATTTCTTTTTGAAATCGTTATATTAGTCAGTCCTAATCATTTTGCACAAACTACTTTTTAACAATGAGCGGCTTAAATTCAAAAGAAAAGAAAGCAGCGGTGTCTGTTGCTATTCTGATTTCATTGCGAATGTACGGCTTGTTTTTAATTATGCCGGTGTTTTCCGTATATGCGAAAGAAATGCCGGGAACATCTCCATTGCTGATTGGTTTAGCTTTGGGAATTTACGGACTGACCCAAGCGTTGTTGCAAATTCCCTTAGGTCTGGCTTCAGATTTCTTCGGTCGTAAAAAAGTACTGACGATAGGATTGCTGCTTTTTATTACAGGAAGCATCATTGCTGCTCTTGCGGATAATATTCATCTAATCATTTTAGGCAGAGCCATTCAAGGCATGGGCGCAATTGCTTCCACAGGCATGGCATTGATTGCAGATGTTTCCAGAGCCGAACAACGTACCAAAATGATGGCAATGGTTGGAATGAGCATTGGCATGGCTTTTATTCTGGCGTTTATCACAGGACCGATCTTATCAGCCTGGTTTGGTTTAAAAGGTTTATTCTGGATAACCGCCATTCTTGCTAGTTTGGCTTTGATTCAATTGCATTTATTTATTGAAGAACCTGCCAACAAAGTCAGAAAATCATTTAGCTTTAAAGAGATGAGTCATTCACTAAAGGATTTGAAATTGGTGTCTTTAGACACAGGGGTGTTTGTCATTCATGCTGTTATGACGGCCGTCTTTGTGGTTTTACCTTTAATTCTGGTTGAAAAACTCGATTTCCCGACTGCTCAACATTGGAAAATTTATTTACCGGTACTTTTAGTTTCAATATTAATATTTGTACCGATGATAATATTGCATGAAAAGAAGAAAAAATACTTTACCGTGATTTCTTTAGCATTAATAGGGTTGGCTATTTCACAATTGATGTTTGCTGTTCTAGCACCAGCAATTTTCACAATCTCCATAATTCTGGTGTTCTATTTTGCTTTTTTTAACTTTCTGGAAGCCTCAATGCCGTCTTTACTTTCCCGAATTGCGGGAGAAAAGTATCGTGGAGCGGCAATGGGTGCATATTCCACATCCCAGTTTTTGGGAGCTTTTATCGGCTCATGGATTGCCGGAGGTTTAATGTCCGGTGGTTACAATTCAGTTTTTATTGTTACAGCCTTGTTAATACTTCTGAATTCGGTATTTATCGCCTTAATGTCGAAAAAAATTCAAAACCTGCCATAATTCATCATTTCTAATCATTCTTTTGTTATAATTATCGGATAAACTATCACTAAAAATCCGGTAATTATTTATGAAAAAAATACTCATTATTGCTGTTCTGTTCTTTCTTGTATCTTGCTCGGAGCAAACCGAAGAACAAAGCCCAAACACAAATACCCCCGCAAAAACAGGCAGAGTCAATACCGCTCATGAATTGAAATATTCTGAAAATGCTGATTTCAAAGTTTTGAGCATCACCGAAGATCAGTATAAAAATGCGCCGGCCTTGCAAATCAATCTCAGCTTACCAGCAGCCAATCAAATTTCCGAAGGCATTACAGTCACAACCAACAACCAATCGGTGAATGGTGACTGGATTTATAGTGATAACAAACGTGTTTTATACTTTCCATTTATCCAGCCGGAAACCGAATATCAGGTGGCTATTGAGGCCACATTATCATCAATTAATAACAAACAACTCTCCACACCCTTTGCAAAAACCATCAAAACCAATCCTAAGCAGAAAAAAGTTCGGTTTGTTTCTTCAGGCAATACTTTACTGCGTGAAAGTAACAAACTTCCGATTGAAGCCGTCAATGTGAGTGCTGTGGATTTGAAATTCTGGAAAATTCATCCCGACAAATATCATCGTTTTTTGATGAATCCAAATATGAAGGATATTTACTATCTGGACAAAATCTCTGAATTTGCCGACTTGATTTATACCGGACAATTTGCGATAGATAGTGAAAGAAATAAAACCGAAGTTCATAATATTTCTCTGGCAGATATAAAAACCATTCAGCAATCGGGTTTGTACTTCGTGACCATGATTCCTTCAGACAACTATCCTTATGAAGTTGAAAGCAGCTGGTTTTCAGTTACCAATCTGGGTTTACAGTCCAGAATGTACAAAAATTCTATGGCTGTGTTCACTCATAATTTATCGACTTCTGAGCCATTTGCTGATGTTGAGCTGACTTTATATGACGAAAAAGGTAACCAACTGGAAAAACAGAATTCCAGTGATAAAGGATTTGCCCGTTTTACCAATGAAAATATTCACAAAGCCAATTTGTTAATTGCTACCAAAGGATATGAATCAAATATCATACGCATGAATCAAATGCCAATGGATTTATCTGAATTTAATCTTGCTTACCGCAAACATAAACCGCAAGAATTATTTTTATATTCACCCAGAAATTTATATCGCCCCGGAGAAACTGTTCATATCAATGCATTACTGCGTGATGATGACGGACAATTGGTCAAAGCCACACCGGTGCGTGTTGAAATCAAACGTCCCGATAACCGAACCATCAAAACAATCAACTGGCAAGGTGATGAAAATTCATTCTACACAACTGAATTCAATGTTCCCAAAGATGCTATGACCGGAACATGGCAATTTCATGCCAAACTGGCAAATAACGATATTTTCAATTATGAATTTGCCGTTGAAGATTTTATGCCTGAGCGATTGAAACTAGACCTCAACGCCGGAGATAATGGCTCTAATATTTCCAGTTTAGAAACACCGCAGATACAAGTTCAAAGTGATTACCTTTATGGAGCTCCGGCCGCTAAAAACCGTTATGATGCAACAGTCACTATAAAGGCACAAACTCAAATGTTTGAGTTTAAAGACTATGTGTTTGGTTCAAACAACTACAAAGATTACGACTACAATTTCACGACACCATCCAAATTACTGGATGAAAAAGGTTCAGGAGTCATCTCAATTCAACCCAACTGGGCGGAAACACAGTTCCCTTTGCAAATAAAAAGCCATGTCAATGTTTATGAATCCGGTGGTCGTCCGATTTCCAGAAAAATCGAACACACAATCTGGCCTCATGAAATCGCTGTCGGTGTCAAGCAATTATGGGATGGTGATTATGCCAGTCCAAACAGTGATAGCATGGTAGAATTGATTGCTATCAACCGACAAGGTGAAAGAACAGAACTAAATAATTCTGAAGTTTTACTGATTCGTGAAAACTCGCAAAGATACTGGCATTGGGGTGATGATGGCTGGAGTTACAATCAAAGTGAAAAGAATGTGCCTGTTTTCAGCGACATTATCAATATCGGCAAAGATGATGCTTCTGTCATCCAGTTTCCACTCGATTATGGCTATTATCGCCTTGAAGTCCGCGATGAAAACCAAAATCTGATTACCAGCAATCGGTTCTTCTCAGGCTGGCGTTGGTATGACCCTGATTATGCCAATGCTGAAAAACCCGATCAAGTCAATCTGCAATGGCAAAGCCATTCTGTTGCTCCAAATGCGGATGCCAAACTCAAAGTCGTTGCTCCTTATACTGGCACAGCATTGGTGACTGTAGAGTCTGATGATTTGCTTTGGCAAAAAACTATTCAACTCGAGAAGGCGGAACAAATTATCGACATTCCTGTTATGTCCAACTGGAAGCGTCATGACCTCCATGCAACAGTCATGGTCATCAATCAAGGAGAACTCAAACGCAAGCACCTGCCCAAACGAGCTTTCGGTGTGATTCATCTGCCGTTAAATCGAGATAACAGAAAAATCAATCTTGCCATTGAAGCTCCTGAAAAAACACTCCCGGACCGGGAAATCACCATTAAGGTTAAGGCAACTAATCTCGACAAAGAAACTCCTTCCTTCGTCACCTTAGCTGCGGTGGATACCGGTGTTTTAAGTATCAGCAACTTCAAAACTCCAAAACCTCATGACTGGTTTTTTGAGGCAAGAGGTTATATTACTGCCATCCGTGATATTTACGGTTCAATTATCGCATTGATGGATGGCAAGAATGCCACGCAGAAATTTGGCGGTGATGCCGATATCAATCGCGGTGGTGAAGCTCCCGGTTCAGATGTGCAAATTGTTTCACTTTTAAGCGAGAAAACGCCTTTTGATAAAAACGGTGAAGCTGAAATCAAATTCAAATTGCCTTATTTCAACGGTGAAGTCCGCTTAATGGCATTAGCGTTCAATGATAACCAATTTGCCGGAACTGACACACACATGAAAATAGCTGCTCCGGTTGTTATTGAAACATCTTTACCTCGTTTTATAGCCAAAGGCGATCAAACTTTCGCAACCATAGATGTGCACAATACTGAAGACAACGAGCAAACCATTGATTTACAAGTTATCGCATCTGATTCGTTGGGTGGTAAAATATTAAATCAGCAAGTTAAACTGGCTGCTAATGAAAAACAAATTTTGCAACTTCCTTTACTTGCCGAAGTTTACAGCGGAATGGGACAAGTGAGTGTTGTTGCCAATATGAAGCGAAACGATAACTTTTCGGTGAATCGCTCTTGGGGTTTAGGAATCCGTCCCGCCTACCCTGCGGTTGTCAATAGTACGACTGAGGTCATTGATCTCGATAAAAGTTACAATCTGGATAGCAACTTATTTGCAAATCTTGATGAAAGCAACCTGAAATCGGTTTTGAAAATTTCCAATACTCCAGTTCTCAATGCCGAAGAACATATTCAACAATTGATTCAATATCCTTATGGTTGTTTGGAACAAACCACTTCCAGAGCATGGCCATTATTACTGGTTGAAAAGCAGGATTTAGGCTTGTTCACTTCAGAAAAGCAAGCAGAAATTTTCTCCAAACGCACTGAGTTAATCGAACAAGCCATCGGCAGAGTGCTTGGTATGCAACGCTATGATGGCAGTTTCGGCTTATGGAACAATGACAGTCCCGAAGAGTATTGGCTAACCGTTTATGCCACAGAATTTTTATTGAAGGCCCGTTCTCTCGGTTACACCATATCGCAACAAGCCATAGATAATGCAGTTAAGAGACTGCAATACTATGTCAAAGGTCGTAATTATCTCTATTCCGATTTGAAAAAATATTTATCCAACGAAAACTATTACAAATTGAGTTATCAAGCGTATGCCGCCTATGTGTTAGCGTCGGTGAAAAGTGTCAACTTGCAGGATGTAAGAAAAATTTATGATTCCAACTACCAAAACTCAAAAGGTCCGTTACCACTTGCCTATTTAGCTTTAGCTCTGGAACAACTCGGTGACAACCAACGTGCTAAAGATGCCTGGCAACGAGCGATTGATTTTAAATGGCAACAAAACCGTTACAGCTATTACGGTGATTATGGTTCTAAAGTTCGAGACTATGCTCAAATCATCGGACTCAGCCTGCAAAGCAATCTGGCTCAAAGTTTGCCAAGTTCAGCATTGCAACTTGTCAAACCATTACAAAGCGAAATCCTATCCAATCGTTGGTTATCCACTCAGGAACGCGGAGCTCTGTTCCGCACCGCCAAAGAGCTGGATAAAAACAGAAATGGTAACGAAAAGTGGAATGCCAGTCTCAGCATTAATGATGAAGAAAACATCTATAATCAAGCCGAAGATTTGATTAAAGTTTTACATGATAAAAAAGCCAAAAGCAGTATCACCATCACCAACAATGGAAATATGCCTCTGTATTTAGACTTCAAAACACAAGGCTACTCCTTGAAACCACAAGCTGAAAGCAATGGCATCAAAGTGAAACGTCGTTATTTTAATCTACAAGGCGACAACCTAGATATCAGCAATATCAAAACCGGCGATATGGTTTTGGTTCATATCAATATGACGTTGGATAAAAAATACTCCTACCTTCCTGATGCCATGTTAGTTGAATTACTGCCGGCAGGACTGGAATTGGAAAATCAAAATTTGGAACATTCAATGAAACTGGATGAAATCAAAATTGATGGCAAATACATTTACGACTGGACATCAAATACTTATGTCAAACACAGCGAATATCGTGATGATCGTTTTATTGCTGCATTATCGCTTTCTTCATACAAAGATAACGATTTATTTTACTTGGCTCGTGCGGTCACACCCGGAGAATTTACTGTTCCGCCATCTTTAGTTGAAGATATGTATCGTCCGGAAATCCGCGCTGTTGGCAAAGCAGATGGACAAATGGTAATTACAGAGAAGTAGAATGAGTTTGAAAAGATTATTGATTATCCTTTCAATTGTATTAAGTATTTTATTGATACCATTTATTGCTATGTTTTATTCAGAAGAAGTCCGCTGGGATCTGGCGGACTTTCTGATAATGGGAGTGCTTTTGTTTACAGCCGGATTAGCTCTCGACTATGTCATCCGCAAAAACAGTAAAAAGAAAGTTTTTCTTATAGTCTCAATTGTACTTATCTTTTTGCTGACTTGGGCAGAACTGGCAGTCGGTATTTTGGGTACTCCGTTTGCAGGAAGTTAATCAAAACCACTTGCAAAAATTAAATCACGTTCAATTGCCCCAATATCACAATGATCGCCAATTGGACGCAAATCACCTCTTTGATCAATTGTCATAGGATTTGCAAGAAACCCAATACAATCACCGACAGGAATCTGATCAATCAAAGGACTACCAACTGATGGCATATGACTGATCATATTACCACCATTTTGATGAAGTGGTTCCAGCATCGGGTCGATATCTTCCATATCACCAATATTCATCAAACCACAGGAGCTATCATTCAAAACATTATAACCTAAAGAAACCGGAACACCTGAAGACACACAATTTCGATTAGCCACACGCTGAAACGCTGAAAATCCTATCTCAAATAAATTGCTACTATCAAAACTGTAAAGTGCTAAGTTCCCCTCAGTGTTATTATAAAACGTACTGAAACGTATCGACGCATCTGAATTTTTTGCAAAAATCCCCGTTCCTGCATTTGTGCTAAAAGTGGAATTAATAAACTTGCCGGAACCTTCTTCCACAAATATGGCATTAAATGCATCATAGTTATTGGTAACCTGTGTCGAGTCCATTATAAAATCACAATAAAAGCAACTCACCGCAGCACCAAATTCATTATTACCAATGCTAACGGCATAATTGCTATCAAAGATACTGTTTTTGATACTTCCTGCACCATTCAGAAATGAAACCGCTCCGCCGTCGTTGGCTCTGTTATTTATAAATTTTACATTATCAATCGCAACCTCTGTCATTGAACCCCCTTGAGTGAGAATAGCACCACCATGACTGGTCGCCAGAGCATTACCGCCATTTCTCAATGTCAGATTGGATACGCTTCCGCTCACACCAAAAAACTGAAAGATCCGATCAATTCCGCCACCATCAATGATTGTCAAATCCATTCCTGCACCGACAATATGAACTTCTTCATTAATATCCAAATCACCCACAAAGGCATCTAAATCCTCACCTGGTATTGTTAAGGTAAATATTCCTACAGGAAGATAAATAGTATCAACACCACCAAGTGCATTGCTTTCCATGATGGCAGCTCGCAATGTGCATTGAAACAATTGTTCGGTTGCGTCACAATTACCATCGCCGGGACTATCATCAATTAAGTCACTAAAGGAATTGACAGTAAAATCAACACTAAAAGATAGTGAAGTTGTAAACAAAAACGCTAAAGCGATAATAGTTCTGAGTTTCATGATTTTTTCTCAATTTTTTATGTATTTATTCCTTGTTACGGAATAGAGAAAAAATTTATGACATTTACAGTAAATTTTTTTAAGTTAATTTCTTCCTATCAATGCTTTAAGATGTTTCCTGTCAAAACTTGAAGACAGCAAGCCGGTCAATTAAAATACTCCCCCAAAATACCGTCATTCCTGCGCAGGCAGGAATCTTTTAAATATTAATCCAGTTTTTATTTAATTCCCGTCTGAATGGGGATAACACGAGAAAAATTATGATAAGTTCACATATTCCAAGCGTTCCTCATCCGGTCAACGAGCCGGTTCGTCAATATCTTCCCGGTTCTGCCGAAACTTTGGCTCTTCAAGCTGAGTGGGATAGAATGGCAGCGATAAAATATGAAATTCCTTGTGTTATCAACGGTAAGGATGTTTTCACAGATAAAACTGAAAATGTGGTGATGCCACATAATCATCAGCATATTCTTGGAGTTTCTTATCTAGCGGGCGACAAAGAATTGAATAATGCTGTTGATGCCGCTTTAGCTGCTCAGGAACAATGGCGTTCCATGCCATGGCAATCTCGTGTTGCGGTTTTTCTGAAAGCAGCTGATTTGCTTGCAGGACCTTATCGCAACACTATCAATGCGGCGACGATGTTGGGACAATCGAAAAACTGCTTTCAGGCAGAAATTGATTCGGCCTGTGAATTTATCGACTTCCTCAGATTCAATGCCTATTACTATCAGGAAATCATGCGTGAGCAACCAATTTCTTCCGAAGGAATCTGGAATCAACTGGACTGGCGTCCGTTGGAAGGTTTTGTGTTAGCAATTACACCGTTTAATTTCACCGCAATTGCCGGCAACCTGCCCTCAACTCCGGCATTGGTCGGCAACACCGTGGTTTGGAAACCATCTCATACACAAATGCTATCGGCACACATTATTATGCAGGTTTTCAAAGAAGCCGGACTGCCCGATGGTGTGATTAACATGGTTGCTGCCGATGGTCCTGATGCGGGTAGAGTTTTGTTGCCTCGTCCGGAATTATCCGGCGTGCATTTCACCGGTTCAACAGGAACATTCCAACACATTTACAAAGAAGTCGGTGGAAATATCGACCGTTATCACTCCTATCCGCGCATGGTTGGAGAAACCGGTGGTAAAGATTTCGTCTTTGCCCATCAATCCGCCAACCCTAAAGCCGTTGCCACAGCCTTATCTCGTGGTGCTTTTGAATATCAGGGACAAAAATGTTCCGCAGCCAGCCGTGCTTATATCCCGGCATCAATGTGGGATGCGGTTAAAGATTATTTACAGGAAGATTTAGCCAGTTTTAAAATGGGCTCGACCCGTGATTTCGGCAATTTTATCAATGCCGTGATTGATGAGCGTTCATTCGATAAAATTTCAAACTACATCGAATTTGCTAAAAATGCCGATGATGCCAATGTGATAATCGGCGGAAAATGTGATAAATCAGTTGGCTACTTCATTGAACCAACTGTTGTTTTAACCACCAATCCGAAATTTAAAACTATGACCGAAGAAATCTTCGGACCGGTTCTAACCATCTACGTTTATGATGACAACCAACTGGATGAGACATTGGAATTATGCGATAAAGGCTCACCTTATGCTCTCACCGGTGCGATTTATGCCCAAGATCGTTATGTTATCAACCACATGATGGACAAACTGCGTTTCGCAGCCGGAAACTTCTACATCAACGATAAACCGACAGGAGCCGTGGTCGGACAACAGCCTTTTGGTGGCGGACGTGCTTCAGGAACCAACGACAAAGCAGGAAGTGCCCTCAATCTCTATCGCTGGATGTCTCCAAGAACAATTAAAGAAACTTTTGTTCCGCCAACGGATTATCGTTATCCATTTTTGGGGTAAGAAAATATGATTGCAAGAATATGGCATGGGACTACCAAACTTTCGGATATGGAAGAATACACAAAATTCATGAAAGCCAAGGCTGTCCCAGACTATAAAAGTACCGAAGGATTTGTAAAATTATCTTTTTTGAGACATGTCACAGATGATATTGCTCATTTCACCCTTATCACCTATTGGAAAAATCTGGAAGTGATAAAAAACTTTGCCGGCGAAGACTATGAAACACCTAAATACTACGATGAGGATAAAAACTTCTTACTGGAATTTGAAGATAAAGTGACTCATTATGAAGTTTTTGCTGAGGAATGACGATGATAGATAAATCTTTAGTAGGAAAGCTTTTCAGTTTCGATGCAAAACTAGAGAATTGGGCTGAGGGCATGGATTACTGCGCAGTTCGTGTGCCCATGAAGATCACGAATTCACTTGGTACTAGAGGTCCTGTACTAGTGAATGCAAGTGTAAACAATTCAGAGTTATTTCAGGTAAGCCTTTTTCCAGTAGGAGGTGGTAAACACTACATTCGAATTAAGGCAAAAATTCGTAAGCTTACAAAAACCAAGTCGGGTGATCGAGTTAAGCTGGACTTTGTGGTTTTAGACCCTAATGATGTAGATGTTCCTGATGAATTATTGGATTTATTAGAAACTGAAGGGATGATAGATGCTTTTATGGATATCCCCCCCGGAAAGAGAAATTATTTGATTCGTCGTATACAGGAAGCTGTAAAACCGGCCACCCGAGAAAAGCGAATTTGTGAAGCACTAGATGTGGCTATTGAGAGAGAACATAAAGCCTAATGGCAATGCATAACAAAGCGCATCAAACGAAAAATTTTCCCTTGCGCTCCAAATTTTCCTGTTAACTCCACATTAAGTTTCCAACAAAACAATAATCCCCCTTAACTCTCACCGAAATATTTTTGAAAATTTGGATTTACGTTTGCTTATGTTTGAATGTCGCTTGCGACATGAGTTCAAGCAAACGCCAAATTAGTGAAAATATTTTGGGAAGCCAGAGGCTGAGAGTTTGGGGTGTGTTTTGTGTTACTTTTCGCACAAGCAAAAGTAACGAGAAGAAAGATGATGAAACAAATCAGGCACGATAATTTTATAATTTAGATTTCTCGACTACGCTCGAAATGACGGTTTTTCTTTGATATCAAACTAAGTTTTTCGATTTGGACTTCAAAATCATCTGATTCGCCACAATCACATTAATCATCATAAATCCGAAAAGATATATGCTGGTGAATACAATCGCTGCAATTAGCCACAGCATATTGATAATGACATAGAAAGTAATTAACTTTTCTTTTCTTAATGTTTTGAAGAGAAACAAAAAAGCCAGAGGGAAAAACAAAAGTACATTTACATTATTTGCTGCAACGCTGTGACTGGTAAAAAACCATAATAGCAATAACCCTATTCCGACCAATGATTGTAAAATTAGCCAACTATTGACAGCGATCATCGCCGTTTTACCGTAATGCAATAGAATTAACATGAGGATGACAATTGCAAACATTGCGTAGTGAGTTTTCCAGAAACTGTATTGACTGAAAACTGACTCTTCCGGTTTTGGTTGATGAACCAACTCTAGTTTGCCAACCCACTCTGCCTTGATATTCTCCAAATCTTGGGCAAATACATCAGGAAAAATTGATAGCTGCCATTGATTGCGGTCTTTATATGCAGGCAAACCATAAGCGATGGCAATTCCCAAATTCATCCAGCTTTGGTTTTTTGCAGGAAATGTTAAGTCATACCAGCTTTGTCCGTTTTCGATGGAGTGTAATGATGTCAATATTTCACCATGTGTCACATCATCAATAATGTCGCGGATTCTTGAGGTGCAATTGTTACGAAAATAATCGTATTTGTAGTAACGGTTTTCAGGTTGAGCCAAATAATTGAGTTTACGAATTAGTTTGGCTTTTTCTTCATGATCGAGATTCAGCTTTTGCTTCCAAACGGTTCGTCCGCTTTCTATTGCAGACTCAAGCGCTTGTTGGGTGGGTTCGATTCCTAAAAAATAACGACTCTCTCCTTTGGCAAATTTAAGGAAAAAATCCTCTTCGTTAAAATCAAAATAACCAAAGCCATAAACATAATCATAGCTACTTGATTTAACCCGGATTGCAGTATGTCCGAAAGCTTCCCAGTAATCAGGACCCACACCTATGGTGATAAGATCAACTTCAACATTATCGGCATGATTTTGTGCACCAGAGTTTTGCCATAAAAGCAAAAGAAGCAAGAATATTAGCAGTGAAACTGTAAACTTCATTAAACCAATGTTAATTCCAAAGTTTTCAAACGTCTGTTATCGCTGGATAATACTTTGAATTTAAAATTGCCGAAATCAATCTCTTCATTCACATCTGGTAAACGACCTTCAGCATTGACAATCATGCCACCGACGGTGTCAAATTCGCTATTGTCGAATTCGGTGCCAAACTCTTCGTTAAACTCTTCAATAGTTAGCAGAGCATTGATTCTGAAAAGACCGTCAGATACTTTTTGAACAAACGCTTCTTCTTCCTCATCGGTTTCATCATCAATATCACCAACAATTTCTTCCAGTAAATCTTCAATGGTTACCAATCCGGCGACGCCGCCATATTCATCAATAACGATTGCCATGTGGTTGCGGGAAGTTCTGAATTCATGCAATAGGATATTGACTCTTTTGGATTCAGGAACAACGACAGGTTGGCGGATAAATCTCTCAATGTCAAAATCATCATGCGATTGGGTGAAATAACTGACTAAATCTTTTGCCAACAATATACCTTCCACTTCATCCTTGTCTTCGCCAATCACAGGGAAACGGGAATGACCGGACTCGCTGATGATTGAAAGAATTTCTTCAAATTCAGAATCTCTGGGAATCACAATCATTTGAGCTCTGGGAATCATGACTTGTCTGACTTGCATATCAGAAACTTTTAAAGCTCCTTTAATCATGTCAAGAGCATCGGCATCAACGATATTGTTTTCGTGAGCTTCCTGCAATATTACAAGTAAATCTTGTATGTTTTTCGGCTCGCCTGAAAAGGCATTAGAAAGGCGCTCCAACCATGACTTTTTTTCCTGGCCGGAACCGGTGGTACTGTTCTCTTCGTTCATCGAAGTGGATAACTTCCTCTTAATTGAATGGCTTTATTGTATCAAAAGTGACTTTTCAGACACTAAAACAGGTGAATTTTTTGACGTTTTACTCAGTTTTTTATCTCTAAAGCGGATGCAATTGCTGTTTTTGACATAGAAGACAATTCATTCACATCTTTTTCCGAATAAACTTCCGCGCTTATCGGTTTGTGAATGGTTAGTGAAACTTTGGCTGGAAATATAGATAAACTCCCCGGTGTCATCACGCTGTTAGCACCATTGATAGTGACTGGAAGAATGGGCAAATTTAACTCCTTTGCCATTCGAAAAGCTCCTTTTTTAAATGGTAAAAGCAAACCACTTTTACTGCGTGTTCCCTCCGGGAAAAAGAAAGCCGAAACACCATCTGAAATTAAATGTTTAGCGGCTGATAACGATTGTTTGGCTTTTTCTGTATTGCTTCGGTCAACAAAAACATGCCCCATAGTTTTACACGCTAAGCCAACGAAAGGCATCTTTTCCAACTCTTTCTTCATCACCCATTTGATTTCTGCAGGCAAATGTCCATAAACGAGCAGAATATCATACAAACTTTGGTGATTGCAGACGATGATATAAGATTGTTTTCGGTCTACATTTTCCGCCCCGATGACTTTTGCAGGACTGAAAGCAATCCAGAGTAAGACTTTACCCCAGGCTCGACCAATCACTTTACTCGCCCAACGAGGACTGATTAATTTTGAAAAAATTAAAATCAATGTTGAAACAATGGCTGTCATTGCCCAGGAAATCGGATAAATAATCAAAACTGTATAAATCTGGAACACCTTTCCAAAAACAGTTTTGGAGGTGATTTCTGGCATCTTGAAATTGGTAATATTATCAAACATACAGTTCAAAAGTACGATTTTAATTACAGATTTGTTAGAATCAAATTCATTGAATCAGGGGATATTCTACATGAAGCTAGAAACTTTTAAAAGCACAACAAACTCGCTGAGAGCTTCTCAAGCAGAAATCAATAAACTTTATTATGATGTTAAGAACACCAAGAAACTGCAAACGAAATTATCCAAACAACTGGCGGAACTTCAATCCCAAATTCAGGCAGAAAAAAAACATGCCGTTTTAGTCATTTTTCAAGCAATGGATGCCGCCGGCAAAGACAGTACCATTCGCAATGTTTTTGCACAATGCGATATTGGAGGCATCAATAATGTTGCTTTTAAACAGCCATCAAAAGAAGAGAGTTCGCATGATTTTCTTTGGCGTTGCAACAAACACGTTCCTCAAAGAGGACAACTTACTATTTTCAACCGAAGTTATTATGAAGAGGTTTTAGTTGTTAAAGTGCATCCCGAATGGCTTGGTTCGCAAAAAGTAGAAGTGCCTGTTACAGATAAGTTTTGGCAGAATCGTTATGACAGCATCAATGATTTTGAAAAGCATTTGAGTTTATCAGGTACAAAAATCATCAAATTCATGCTGGATGTTTCGCAAAAAGAACAGCACCATCGTTTTATCAGAAGATACAAAACACCATCCAAGCAATGGAAATTCAGCATTGGGGATCTCAAAGAAAGTAAACTTTGGAAAGAGTATCAAAATGCTTTTGATGATTTGTTAAAACAAACATCTACAGAAACCAATTCCTGGTATGTGATTCCAGCCGACAGTAAACCTTTTATGCGTTTGCTGGTGACTGAAATTCTGATTAATGAACTCTCTCAATTGAATCCGCAATATCCGCCCATGGAAAAAATTGATGAAGAAGATTTAAAACTGATAAAACATTTAATGCCTTAAAAGCCCGAGAATTAACTGCCACGATTGGATTTTTCTCGTCAAAAGGTGTATAAAATAAGGAAATTCTATAAAAAAAAATGGGGAAAAGTCATGAAACGATTACTACTATTATTGTTTTTGTATGGATTGACCGCTCAATCAAAAGAATTTGATGTTGAAGTTACTGTCAGGGCGGATCAACCGAATGAACTGGTAGCTCTCATTGAAAATGCCATGAATGGCACAGGTTCGAATAACATCAAAATCATCCCTGGAGAAAATGGTGAGAAACAAATGTTTATCACTGATGATTATATGGATTCCGGTCATGTTTTCCCTGACATAACCAAACCGCTGAAAATTTCTGCCAATGAAGCCGATGATATTCAAATCATTTTGAACTCAGACACTGCAGTTACCAATAAAAGCCACTTAAAGTTTTTTGCTTTTTTGGTATATGCAGATGCAATTTTACATCTACATCATTTAACATTTAAAGGGTTTTACAGCGAATCCGGTGGTGGTGTGATTCGAGCAAGAGGAGCTGCTCTTCTCTATCTCATTAGTGTGACTTTCATAAATAACTTTGCTGCTGTTGAAGGCGGAGCGATTCATTTGTTTGAAAACGCTATTCTCTATGCCTT
This sequence comes from Gammaproteobacteria bacterium, assembly GCA_041395445.1. Lineage (NCBI taxonomy): Bacteria > Pseudomonadati > Pseudomonadota > Gammaproteobacteria > Gammaproteobacteria bacterium. The sequence continues at coordinate 548,140 of JAWLAO010000001.1, forward strand.
TCATTCACGTTTTTTACAAAACAAAAGTAACGGACTTGGTGGAGCAGTCAGTATTCGTGGTGCGGCTTTTGCTGTTATTTTCTTATCAACTTTGGTAAATAATATCGCCAGTCCTTACGGGTGTGATTTTAATATAAACTCCAATCCGGTTGCAGATGTTTATGCTTTGATGCTCATCAATAGTGTAGTGATTTCCAGTTGTACCAACGTTCTTTTTGAAAATCCACTGGGTAAAATGTTTTTGATGATGAATACATTTTACGGAAGCGGCAATTTAATTGACTCCACCGCCAAAGTTTATTTGTTTGCAAACATTATCAAATTAATTACCGGCAGTAGTGCAACTTCAACCGAAAAAGCAATTTGTAACGATTTTGGTACAAATTCAATTGAATCGCTTGGTTTCAATATTTCCACTGAAAGCAGTTGTTCTTTGAATCAGGCATCGGATATGGCAAATACTGACCCACTTATCAATCCTCCGGATGAAAACTATCAAATCATTCCGATGAGCAATTCACCAGTCATTGATGCCGGTGCATTTGAAATATTTACAGATGAGTTAGGCAAACAAACCTTACCTTGTTCTTATAAAGATTCTCGTGGCTTGGGTCGTCCACAAGATGCAAATGGTGATGGAGTTTTTGAATGCGATATTGGCTCAGTGGAAATTCAAGGCGGAGCTGATCTCACAAGTGCACAAACAGGAATGTTTTATGATATGGATCGCTCCGGCGAAGGTGTTATGGTTGAGATGTTGAGAAATGGAACAGCATTAGTCACTATGTTTACATATGCTCCAAATGGAAATGAGCAAATGTGGTTAATTGGAGTTGGAAATATCGTTGGGAATTCCATTGTTGTTGATGAACTACTTAAAACAACCGGAGGTTTCTTTGGTCCCGGCTTTAACCCCGATAATGTTACCCATGAAAGTGTTGGTAGTTTATCTTTAGTCTTTTCTGAATGTAACTCAAAAACCAACCCGGGGAAAATGACTTTCCAACCAAACAGTCAATTTGAGAATGAGTTGGACAGCATGCTTGTCAAAAGCAGACGAATCACTAATGTTGTGGAATGTGATAGTTTAGAACAAAGCAATCCAATGGGCGGACGTTCGGGCTTATTTCACGACCCTACGCGATCCGGTGAAGGAGTTTTTGTTCAAATGATTAGCAATAACAGAGCATTAATTATTGCTTACACATATACAATTGATGGTAAGCACCTGTGGTTTATAAGTTCAGATGCTCAAATTAATGGTAATAAAATTACTGCCGAGATGATATATCCTGAAAGTCTCACCAGCTTCGGAAACCAATTTAATTCAGCCGAACTCGATTTCAAACCATGGGGAACAATTAAATTAGAATATCAACCCGAATGTGACAGCCTGACTTACTCTTACAATTCGGTTGTGGAAGAATATGGTTCCGCAACTTATAACTACCAAAGAGTGACAAAAACCGAAGGAACAACTTGCGATTTATAAACGACCGCTCAACTCAGGCAGAGTTAGCAAATAAAGTTAATTCTGCCTGCCAAACATTTTAGGTACATTGGTGCAAAACCAACCATTTCTCCATCCATATCAATAATAATTTGGCGGCAGTCAGTCGGCTCCACAATAATTTCTTTCACTTTATGATAGCTTATTTTCTCATGAACCAATTTTCGGCATTTTCTAAGATTTTTCAAATTCAACAAATAGGTCAATAATCCAACTTCTCCAATAATCACCAAAGAAAAATGTCCGTCGCTAACATCAGCATCAGGTGCTACTCCCAATGAATTTCCAAAATATTTAGCATTGGCAACAATCAGGTTTAATGCCTCTCCATTCCAGTTGAAATCATTATTATAAGCTCTAAGTTTGCATTTTTTGAATGTCAGCATTGTTTTCACAATAGATAGAAAGTAGGTCATTTTTCCACTCAACCATTTTGGCATTTTCGATTTGGCAAGTAAAACTTCTCCGCCGATTCCAACATCTGCAATATTGATAAAATAGCTGGATTGCTTTTGATGTAATTCATCATGACTTTGTAACCAGCCGACATCAATCCAACGTGAGGAGTTAGAATCAATATTGTTAATCAAAGTATCAATGCTTTCATCTAAATCAACTGATTTGATGAAATCATTTCCACTACCTGCCGCATAAACACCGATTTTAATACTCTTAATGGCTTGCCAGTCAATGCTCTCCGGCAAATTCGAATCACCTATTCGGAAGTGTTCAATCAAACTATTAAGCCCCTCATTCAAAGTCCCATCACCTCCAACAAAAATTATATGATTAAAACCGTGGCTCAAAGCATCCGAACAAAGCTGCTTTAAATGCCCCGGATATTCGGAGATAAATATTTGATGTTCATAATTGGAAAAACTCTTCTCAACATCTGACTTTACAGATTCAAATTTTCGAATTGAGCCGTTAATTAGTATTGCAATTTTCATTCGATTTGGTTTAAATCCAAGCTAAGTTAATTGACGAGTTATACACCAGTTTCCATGAATAAACAAAAACGTATCGAAATTTTCAAAAGATTTCAAAGAATCAACCCTCATCCAACAACCGAACTGGAATACTCAAATCCTTTTGAATTACTCATCGCTGTTATTTTATCTGCGCAAGCGACCGATGTCGGAGTGAATAAGGCTACCATCAGATTATTTAAGGTTGCAAACACACCTCAAAAAATCCTCAACCTCGGCCTGGATACACTCAAAGATTATGTTAAAACAATCGGATTGTATAATGCAAAAGCTGAGAACATCATTGCAACATGCAAAATTCTCGTTGATAAATTTGATTCTACTGTTCCTGATAATCGCCAAGATTTAGAGTCTTTACCTGGGGTTGGCCGAAAAACAGCGAATGTTGTACTAAATACCGCATTCGGACAACCAACCATGGCAGTTGATACGCACATCTTTAGAGTTTCCAGACGCACAAAAATTGCACATGGAAAAAATGTTCTTGAAGTTGAAAAAAGCCTGTTACGTTTAATCCCGGAAGAATTTTTAATGGATGCTCATCATTGGTTGATATTGCATGGTCGCTATACTTGCAAAGCCAGAAAACCAAATTGTGCTGAATGTATTATTAATGACTTATGCGAATACAACTCCAAAACCCTTTGATTTTTAAAATAGTCAACAAATTGAAATGTTTGCAAATACAAACCGATTGAGATATATTTATTTCACTTTTGCAAGAACACAACAATGTCATCCATTCTAATCATACACAAACATAACTGTAGCAAAAATGAAGCCTGTCAACGTGCCGAACACATGCTTGATGATATCGCCAATGATTACAATCTCGAAATCGAACATGATGGAGATGGACAGATTTATTTTTCAGGTTCAGGAATTCAAGGAGAGGTCGAAATTAACCAGGAAGAAATACATATTTCAGCCTCACTTGGCTTTTTAATGCTTGCCTTCAAACCAATTATTTCCGATAAAATAAAAAATAAACTGGAAGAAATATTTTAACTTTGAAAAGCCCCAAGAAGTTTAAACTTAAGCTTCTTGGGTAAAAGATTTAAGAATATTTTTTTATCAAATCAATAATTTCGTCAGAATTTCTTCTGAAAATCGAAACAGACTCAATATGAGAGTATTTCAGTTGCATTTTATTATCAACCAGAAAAATTCCTCTTTTAATACCAAACATACCCAGACAATTGTAATCTGAGGCAACTTGTCCTTTCTCATCAGTTAACAAAGTGAATGGAATATTGTGTTCTTTTTTGAAAGACTGATGATACTTGCTGTCATTACTACTGATACCAATAATTTCGACATCCAGTTTTTTAAACTTTTCTTCGTTATTACGGAAATCTGCAAATTGATTGGTACAAACAGGAGTTCCATCACCTGGATAAAAAACCAGTAAAACTTTGTTTTTAATCTTGTTAGACAGCTTGTATGGCTTTCCATTATCAGCTACAAGTGAAAAATCTGGTACCGCTTTTCCGACTTTTAACGACATATTATATTTCCCATGTTTTAACCAAGTTGCGTATTGTATAAGCATGGAAAGCAAATAGAAACCCCGAAACTGAAATATCGCAAATAAAATGATTTTTTTATATATTTAGATAGATTTAATTTTTTTTTATGATATAGTTCGCTTCCTGACTTTATCGAGTCAATTCAAACACAATTTCGGAGAGGTGGCAGAGCGGCTGAATGCACCGGTCTTGAAAACCGGCAAGGGTTAATAGCCCTTCGTGGGTTCAAATCCCACCCTCTCCGCCAGTATATATTCTTAACCATCTTCAATATTTCAAACTCGTTGATATTATCTTTTTTCTTTGTGTTGCTAGTCTAACACTATCTATAAACATTCTCAAAATATTGTAATGCCACTTGCAAGTCGTTTTTTTGCCCGGTTGTGAGGATGTTTTCAATGTATTGATTATAATTTAAGCCACAGGCTTCTTGGCTGCTCAGACACATTCTTATCATAAACTGGCTATTTGGACCACATTCGGTGCCTAACTGACAGAGGTATAATTGCTGAGCGTATTCTTGCATTAGCTTAACATAATCATAATTCCGATTTTGCAATACATATTCCATATCCCAGTGAATCACTTCTTCATAATATTCATAAAATATTTTTGGCGCTAATGATAAAACCGACAAACGATTTTGTTTTAACAAGTCCTTGATTTGAGAATGACCCAGAGTCTCAACGTCAATCTCGCCACTGAGTATCTGACCCCACAGGCTATTAGGTTGAGAATGTTTCAAGCGCTCTTTCACTTCTTTGTAATTATCCAGTTGCAGGCGAGGTTTTTGGGTATTTAACTTGTCACAATACTCAAAGTGACCATCAAAGAATTTGGACTGCTCATCTTGGAGTCTGTGCGACATTCTTTTCAATGATTCTGAGAATTTGGAAGACTGTTTGGTGCTAATATAGTTGTAACATAGTTCGTTATCATGCAACATCATTTGAGTTTCGACGTATGGGTCAGGGTCATAAATATAATCATCAACAGAACTCATCAGGTCTGAGTTCTTATCCTGATTCATTTCTGATTTTTGCTTAACAACATCCGGTAATTTGGATTCTGACTGATTATCTTCATTGGGAACAATGGGTTGCTTATTTTCGGTTTGGGTTAATGTTTGTTCTTTTGTTGGAGTAACCTCGAATTGGTTGTTTTGCTTGAACAACATAAACGCCACAATTGCCACAAGCAAAAGTATGAATGAAACAGTCAATTTACTTTGCATACCTTTCCACCAAAAAGTTGAAATAAGCATAAACATCTGACAATTGATTGTTACCGATATAATGTGAGAAGTAAAAATCCTCTAAATTAGAACCACATGCTTCATTAAACATACTGTCTTTTAAACCCAAACAATAACTGAGGATATACTCCGATTCGGCATCACAAGGATAGTTCATTGAACAAGCAACTAATGGCAACACAACTCCATTAAGAACATTCAAATACAACGAATCTTTGATTCCTGTTTTTTGTTTAAGAAGCTGAATGACTTGTGGCTCTCCATAAAGCAATTCAATTTTATAAACCACCCCCGCCAAAACCAGAAAAGCATCCGGCGATGTCACAGAATGCATATAATCCTCCATGGAGTTTCTATGCCCGAACATGGTTTTTCTGGCGATATCGGCTTGCTTGAAATTGATGTATTTATTTTCATCAAGTGATTTTCTTAATAGCGCAATCTGATCAAGCAAAGCCTGAATCTGTTGTTTTTCATCCTCTCTCAATTGCATCAAGTCATCATGATCTAAGTACCCTGAACTTTCATAGACTTCGTATAATTGTTGATTAAGCTGTTCAATTTGAGTATTTATCGCATTCACTTCTGTCGCCGGAAGATTGATTTCGGCAGAAAATGAATTGTTATATTGTGCGACAAATTGATGATGTTGTTCGACAAGTTTCAGGGCATGTTCCAACTGTTTGGCTTCCGGAGTCTTTGGTTGAATTCTTTGAAACCGTTGTTCCAGTTTAGACATAATCTGATAGTAATCGTCATTTTCATCATCAATTAATGACTTACAAACATCAACATGATACTGATAATAAATATTTTGCTGAGGTGTCGGTTCGTTCTGTGACTCACGAGGGTTGTATTGAAAACGCTCTGCTAAAGTTTGCAACGGGTTTTTATTATTGTGAAAATCTTCAACATCAGTGTAGCAGTTCTTAAAATATTGCCAATCTCGATATGCCGTTATGTAATCAACTTCGCTATCCTCTTTAGGGTTGCTCTCAATGAAAATTTCAGGAGTTTGTTGTTCTAAGTCTTGTTTTGAAGGCGTTCTTATTTGTTCTTTTTTTTCTTTTTCAGTACTTGTGTTTTTTTCTTTTTCAATATTTAGAGGCTCGATAATTTGGGAGCTATTTTGAGGTTTTTCCGGTTTTTGTGGATTTTTAAAATAAAGGACAAACACAGCAACAATGATTATAAATCCAATCAAAATTGTGTGTTTTTTCATAAACCTGCCTTATTTACACTTGGTAAAAAACTATTTGATTCCTTGTTCTCGCACGGGTTCAATTTTATTCTTTAGAAACTTCCGGCTTTGGAAGTGCCAATGGTTTGGAAGTTTCTGCATGACGATAGGCTTCAAGTGCATTATCGGGTTCACCAACCAAATCAAAATATCTCGCCATAAGTTTAAAAGTTTGTTTATCTGCGTCAATATCCAGACTTTTATTTAAATATTCCTGTGCTTTGCCCCAGAGTTGGTTCTTCAAGCAAAGTTCGCCTAAAATTCTTAGCAATAGTGCATTATCAGGAGATTTTTTCAACCATTTTTCCGCTGTTTTGATTTTAGAATGAGTGTCTAATTCCAATTCTGACCAAACTTGCAAGAGTTCATCCGACCAGTCTTTATGCAATGAATTTTCAATCAATTTAGCAATTTGCTGGTGCATTCCCAGTCTTAAACCACTTTTTGCATAAAGTTGGATGAATTGTAAATCGGATTTTTGCTCTTTGCTTAAACTATCCCAAGTGAGTTGTAAATCGTTCTCGTGTTCAGCATTCTGCAATTGCTGTAATATGGCATTTCGGGTGATTCGATTGGTTTCTTCAACCGGTAACACTTCTAATTTTGCAACTTTGGGCATAATCTCTCGAAGCAATTGCCATTGCTGACTTCCGGAAGCTGCTTGCGACAAAATATGCAGGGCTCGAGGATTGTTAGGATAGCTTTTCAAAATTCGGTTGAGTAATTGCACCGCTTTTTGAAATTCGCCGATTTTGACCCAAAGTTCACACCGAGTTAAATCCACAGTTAGCGGATTATCGGTGCTGCTTTCAGCCGCATCGAGATAATCAAAGGCCTGTTCCAATTTGTGTTGTGCCACCGCCGCTCTGGCAGCGGCCATGTAACCCAACTCAGGCGTCGGACTGTTTTTGGTTGAGGTCACCAACAGTTTTTCAGCAACTTTCCAACGCCCTTCACTTAAAGCCAATAACCCTTTCGCAAATGATTTGCGAGAACGATTGGTTGAAAAATTGCGCATGGTTCTTTTTGGAAAGCGGATAAAATATATCAACAACCAAAGTGAAAAGATAAACAGGACAAGCAAACCGAAAGCAACGATTACTCGCATTTCAATTTCATAACCGGCAAAGCGAATATAGAAATACCCCGGATCTTTGATTAACGAAGGTGTCACTAATGCGGCTAAAAGAACCAGTGAGATGATACTAAAAATCGTTATCAGCTTTTTCATAAGCCGGCACTTTTATCTTGTGGTTGGGAATTATTTTCTTCAAGAAAATTAGAAGAATTAAAACTCCTGAATTTTTGTAAATATTTGCTTAAGTCAGGATACTGAGGATTGAGATTAACCGCCTTTAAATCTTCTAATTGTTGTAAAATATCGGAGCTCTCTGTTGAAGAGTTTTGTTTGAGAAGAGATATTATCGCAGCTAAATTGTTTTGCCAGTTTTCATCATTCTTTAAGCGAATGGCTGTTTGTAAACTTTCAAAATAGTTTTGTAGTTGAGCTTGAGCGATTGATAACTCTTCTTTCTTTGGATTGTTCTCGGCTTCGGGTTCAATTTTACGAATGACGATTAAATTATCAAACCATGACGAGTTTTCTTTAGAGTCGTCTGTCTGATTATTTTCAATATGTGATGAAAACAACTGACTGGCTGACTGAGATAGGTAATCAACCTGAGTTTTCAGTCGAGGATAATCCGGAATTTCAACTTGTTGGATTGCATTGATGGCATTATCAACTTCGTTAGCAAAACCGGAAAAATCAGCTGTATTCTCAATTTTTTTACGAATACTTTGCAAAAATTCTTTCGCTTTATTTTGATTTTGATAAATTTCCAATTGCATCTGGGCAGCATCTAACAGTGATTCTACGTAGTTAATTGTTTGTTGTTTTTGATTGATTTGGTTTTCATTGTTGGAGATATTCCCTGAAATCTGAAGTTCACTCAAAGTCTTTTGAAAATCTTTTTTCTGAATATCAATTTGTTGTTGAGCTTGTGTCAAAGAATCTTGTTGAGAATTGATTTTTCTTTTAAGTTCATCAAGCTGTTGAATTATCAATGTATCATCATATTGCATCATTTCTGTATTTTGCGTTTGATTTTCATTGCTGGCCTGCATGGCTAATGCAATATTCTCAATTTTTTCCAGTTGCTTATGCAATTCCGAATTAGTTTGAGTGATTTTTTCTATTTGCAGTGATAATGAAGAAAATTTCTGCTCTGTTTTTTGCTGAAGTTGTTTCAAAGGTTCCTGCCATTTATCAGTTTGCTCTGAATGAACAGGTTGTTGTATTTTTAAGTAAAGATAAACACAACCCGCCAATGCTGCAAGTGCAATTAAAAAGTTTAAAAAACTAAAGAATGAACCCTTGCCGGTACGAGAACCTGAGGTGATTTCTTGCATTTCTACATTTTCCACAACTTCAGAGTCAATCATATCGGAATTTGATTCTGCAACTTCTTCCATACTTGTATCTTTTTCGCTCATATAAATCAATTTTTATTACGCATCGGGATTATAACACTATTCAAATAGACTAATCATCAAATCACAAAAAGTGAAATGTATATTACAACATTATATTTTACTGCTAATGTCGTATGTTTTCAGACCATTTGGAGAAGGATATTTGACATAAATAGAAACTATCTGTATCTTGTTGAACCAGTTTTTTTTGATTTTTAGATATTGTGAGGATTAAAAGTATGAAATTTAGATTAAACAGATTCTGGCGTAATACTATGACCGTATCTGCTTTTGTTGCTATTGCCGGAAGTGCTAGCGCCGGAGGACCTACATATAAAATTATTGTTAACGAATTTTTACGTGCAGGTGATTTGAATACAGGAAACGAATGGGCCGAACTCGTATTATTAGAAGATATGTCTGCAGCTGAGCTTAACACCTATTTTTTGGGTGATTCCACATCCTCAACAAATGCAAAGTTTGCCGGTTATCAGTTTACCGGAATGGAAGGAATTAATAACACCTATTGTAAAGGAACAATTATCACTGTAGCCGGTGATACAGGTCCGGCTTCAGATACCAGTTATAATCCTGCTGTAAATGACTGGAATATTACTCTAAAAACTTCAGGTACCAATCTGACTTCAAATGGTTCGAACGGAGATTTCGCAGGAACTGATGTGGTTTATGTGGATACCGATGGTACAAATGGAAGTGCTGTGCTTACAGCTAATGGATTTGCGATAAACTGGGATAGTTCGCCAGGGCCATTTGGTTCAAACGCAACTTTTACTTTGACGAATTCACCGGCTAATAATACCGGAGTTCAGTTGAGTGATATTGTAGACAATGCTCATCTCGATGGCTCTTGGGCCTCTGATGTCGCTCAAGCAAGTTTAACTCCGGGAGTTCCAAATGGAGGTAATAATTCTTCCAGTATTTTTGCATTAAGAGATTCATTAGCAAATATAGCTTCTGGTGATGTTTCCTTAGATGAAGGAAATGCAGGAACAACAGCCTTTGTTTTCACAGTTACCAGAACAAATGGATGTCTTGGTGCAACTGTCTTTTACGATGTGAACCCTACTGGAGCAAATGCTGCCGATGCAGCTGATTTCGGAGGATCGTTACCTACTGGTTCTGTGAGCTTCAATGCCGGAGAAACCTCTAAAGATATTACAGTATTGGTTTCTGGTGATACCACGGTTGAAAACGATGAAACTTTCATTTTATCAGTTTTTGACGGTCCGTTACCACCGGCTCCAGTAGAAGGTGGCGGTTCACTATTATTGACAACTGCTACCGGTACTATTTTAAATGATGATGTCAATAACGCAGATATTACAATTGATGACGTTACCCAAACCGAAGGTAATGCCGGAACAACAACATTTGATTTTACTGTTTCAATCACTCCCGGATTTACGGGAGATATCTCTGTTGATTTTGCCACAGCTGACAATACTGCAACCACTGCTGATAATGATTATGTTGCAACCTCAGGAACAGTTGATTTTAGTTCTGATAACCCGGGAGTTGTTACACAAACTGTATCGGTAACTGTCAATGGAGACACCACTGTTGAAAGTGATGAAACATTTTTTGTAAATCTCAGCAATGTACAAGGCGCAGCAGTCATTGCCGACAGCCAAGGTTTGGGCACAATTCAAAATGATGATGTTGCAAACATTTCAATTAATGATGTCACCCAAACTGAAGACAACGCAGGAACTTCAACTTTTAACTTCACTGTAAGTATTGATCAGTCAGTTACTGCTTCAGTTGAAGTGAATACTGCGAACGGAACGGCGACTGCCGGTAGTGACTATACTGCAATTGCCGGACAAGTTGTAAACTTTACTTCAGGTGGTGTAACCTCACAAACTGTCTCAGTCACAGTTAATGGTGATGTTACAATTGAGCCGAACGAAACATTCTTCGTCAACTTGAGCAATGCATCAGGCGCACTTATTGCTGATAATCAAGGTCAAGGTACTATCCTGAATGATGATAATGTTCAGGCTGTGCTTTCAGGCACTAAATCAGTGTCAGGGGATTTGGTTCCCGGTGGAACAGCAACCTATACAATCGTGTTGAGCAATACCGGTCCAAATCCGCAAAATAATAATCCGGGTGATGAAATGACGGATACACTTCCTGATGGTGTCACATTTGTCAGTGCAAATGCCACTTCAGGTACTGTTAGCAATGTTGGTAATATGGTTTCGTGGAATGGTTCAATTCCAGCAGCAGCTTCTGTTACCATAACTATAAATACAGCCATCAGTAATAGTGCTGTAGGACAAATTGACAATCAAGCAACTATTAATTTTGATAATGATGGCGACAACAGCAATGAGTCATCTGCGTTAAGTAATATCGCCGGATTCTTTATTCCGTTTGTTATTCCAAGTTTAACTATTTATGGAATTGCATTGTTAATGCTGTTAGTTGTCGGGTTTATCTTTGTGAAACAAAGAAAATTTAACAATTAAATCTTAGCTGAGAAGCAAACTAAAAAGCCATGATGAATTTCATGGCTTTTTTATTGCGACAATTTACGAATTATCAACAAACCCGTTAGCATCAGTATAAAGCCTAAAAATAATCCCCAAATACTGGCAGTGATTCCTGCAAAGATAAAAGCAACCGTACAGCACAATCCGTTAATCAACACATAGGGAAGTTATATTTTATAATGGTAAAAATGAAAGAATTGGATTTAGGAAGTTATTAAGCTGTGTTCTAATTAATATAAATACTCTATCAAATATTGAAAGAAATGAAAACAAAAAACCACTATGTTCCTAAGAACTATTTGAAAAACTGGTCAGATAGTGAAAATAAAATTTATATTTATAATTACTTGGTTAGTCATCCAAATGTACCTGAATGGGTTAAAGGCTCAATAAAATCAAATGCAATTCAAAAAAATTTATATACTTTTATCGAATCCGGTTCAGAGAATGATGAAATTGAAAGATGGTTTGATGAAGAGTTTGAATAGCCTGCTGCTCCTATAGTTAAAAAAGTAATAAATGATAAAAATCTAACTTATGGAGAAATGAAAAAATTAGTAAAATATATGGCACTTCAAGACTTGAGAACGCCAAAGCGTTTACTGGAGTCACTGAAGAGACAGGAAGAAAACATTAGTGAAATCTTGCCTAATGTCTTAAATTCATTATCTGAAAAACTTCATAAAAGAAAAAGAGTTGTACCTAATAAACTAAAATTCAATAAACATTTATCAATAAAAATATCTAAGAATATTGAAGATGGTGCTGATTACGGAGTTCTAAAAGTTAAAACTCCTGTTGGCAGGAAGCCTTGGTTTAATTAAGAGCCTTAATCCTTTTTCATCAGTCAACCACAAATCCTTTAACTGTGGCTTTGTACGCCTTATTTTTAGGTCTGTTAGAGCCATTTTGGTGCTACCTACATTTATTGAACTGGGTAATAGCACCAAATATAGCACCACAACACATGAAAAACAATGAAATAAACTGAAACAGATTGAAACCAAAATGGCTCTCAAAACCTTATTTTACAAGGGTTTTTGATACAAATTAAAACAGTGCGAAACAGGAAAATGGTGGCTATGGGTGGACTTGAACCACCGACCCCAGCATTATGAATGCTGTGCTCTAACCAGCTGAGCTACATAGCCATTGAATGGACTGCAAATCAGTAAATGACTTGAGGGCGAGAATTTTCATATTTATCTAATATTTTGTCAAGTACAAATCTTCAAATTATGAATTTTCTTGTAATATTTTGTCGGTTTGCTGATTAAGGATTTCAATTGTATTTCTGAAATCATTCAGTTGTTTCTCACTAAGCATACTTATCAATAATTGTTCATATTCCAATGCCTTTGGTTTAACAGCTTCTATCAAGTCATTTCCGGAGTTCGTAAGTTTGTATTTCTTGGAGCGAGCATCATTTTGGCAGACTTTCTGCGTGATTAGCTTTTTATCCAATAAAACTTTGACGGTTCTGCTGATACGAACTTTATCCATTTGACTATATTCGACTAACTCCTTCGCAGTCTGCTCGCAGTTTTCTGACAAAATAATCAAAACACGCCATTCAGAAATACTGATATTGTGCTGTTTCCTATAGGATTTGGAAATCCCCTGACTCACTTTGTTACTCAGCACTGAAAGCTGGTAAGGAAGAAATTTACTGAGTTGCATAATCATTTAGTTTCATTTGTAACTAAAACCACAAATTTAGTTTCATTTGAAACTAATTATGCTTAAAATGTTGCCAATTACAAGTTTGAGGTGAATTATTATGAGTGAAAATACAATCAACGGATTTGGATTTGTTGAGTTTGCTTCTCCTGACGCACATGCTCTTGACACATTATTCAGAAGATTGGGATTTAATGCTATTAAAAAGCATAAAACAAAAGATATAACACTTTATCGCCAAGGTGGCATAGATTTTATGCTGAATAATGAAAAAGCTTCATTTGCAGAGTCATTTAAAAATCAACACGGTCCTTCAGCCAATGGCTTCTCGATTGTGTTTGATGACGCTAAGACAGCTTTAGATCATGCTGTTGACAATGGTTCTGAACCCTTACAGGGTGATTTGGATTTACCGGCTGTTAAAGGGATTGGCGGTGCAGTTTTGTATTTGGTTGATAAAGAAAACTATGGGCGTTTGCTCAAAAATGATTTTGTTGAGATTCCCGGAATGAACCAATACCCGAGTGGCTGGGGAATGACATTCATTGATCATTTAACTCACAACGTCCACTATGGAAACATGGAAAAGTGGGGACAGTATTATGTTAACCTGTTTAATTTCGAGCAAATTCGCTACTTCGATATTCGTGGACAACAAACAGGGCTGACCTCGAAGGCAATGAAGTCTCCAAATGGTTCAGTCAAAATTCCGTTGAATGAATCATCTGACGAGAAATCACAAATCAATGAGTATATCCATGAATACAATGGTGAAGGTATTCAACATATTGCTCTTTACACCGAAAATATCTACGAAACCATTGAGTCAATGAGAGCGACCGGAGTCGATTGTCTGGTGACTCCCGATACCTATTACTCAATCATTGATCGAAGAGTTCCTAAGCATTCGGAAGATATTGAACGTCTGAGAAAAAACAAAATTCTTATTGATGCTGATGAAGAAACCGGTGAAAAGATTCTGTTACAAATTTTCACCGAAAATTGCATAGGCCCTATCTTTTTTGAAATTATACAACGTAAAGGAAATGAGGGTTTTGGTGAAGGAAATTTCCAGGCTTTGTTTGATTCTATTGAACTTGAACAACAAAGACGAGGTTATCTATAATGAAGAACTGGATTCAGACTTTTAAAAAAGAAGGAACAGTAGCCAGACAAGCTCATTATGATTTGCCTGAAGGAACTTACGAGAGGGAAGTCGGGAAAGAGGGTTTCTTTGGTCCGGTCGCGCATTTTTATCATAAAAACCCGCCAACAAATTGGTCAGAGTTTGAAGGCGAATTACAACCTCGCGCTTTTGATACTAACAAGTTCACTCAGGTTGATGACTGTCCATTCAAAGCTTCGGTGATGTTGCACAATTCATCCATCAAGGTTCGGATGTTTAAAACAAACTCCAACATGGATCATCTAGTCAGCAATGCTGATGGCGATGACATGCTTTTCATCCACAAGGGAAACTTGGAGATTTTTTGTGATTATGGACATATTTCACTGGTTGAGGGCGATTACTTCACCTTGCCCCGCTGCACTCGCTGGCGTTTGGAAACAACAACTGATTGTGAAGTTTTAATGATTGAATGCACCAATGGTCATTATCAGCTTCCTGACAAAGGATTACTTGGACCAAATGCCATTGTCGATCCGGCGGTGTATGGAGTTCCTGCGATTGATGAACAATTTTTGGATCAGCAAAGTGATGATGAAGAATGGACTGTTTTGATTAAGCATCGAAACAAAATCAGTCGTCAGGTTTTTCCATTCAATCCCTTGGATGCTATAGGTTGGCGTGGAAATCTGATGCCGGTTCAACTGAACTGGAGAGATATATCTCCAGTTCTTAGTCACAAATACCATGTTCCTCCATCAGCTCATACGACATTTATGGGTAATCGTTTTATCATTTGCACTTTTGTACCAAGACTTTTTGAGACAGCGGAAAAAGCATTGAAAATTCCATTTTTTCATAATAATGATGATTATGATGAAGTCCTTTTTTATCACATGGGAAATTTTTTCTCGCGCGACAATATTCATCCGGGAATGTTAACATACCATCCTCAAGGATTTGCACATGGCCCTCACCCCGGAGCTTTGAAAAAAGCCTTCAGGCAAGAAAACGCAATGACTGATGAGGTCGCCGTAATGATTGATACTCGTGACCCGCTGGAGGTCAGTACTGAATTTGAACAGGTTGAGTGGACTGAATATGTTCATTCATGGAAACTGAAAGGAGAATAACAATGAAATTAGCAACTTTAAATAATGGCACTCGTGACGGACAGTTAATTGTTGTCAGCAGAGACAACAGCAAGGCGGTTGCAGTCAAAGATATCGCAGCTACAATGCAGAGCGCTTTGGATCATTGGGATGATATTTTTTTTGAATTACAAGAAGTCTATACAAAATTAAACAACAATCAAGCCACAGATGCATTTGATCTGAACACCAAAGATTTATTAGCCCCTTTACCAAGAGCTTACCAATTTCTTGATGGAAGTGCTTATCTGGCTCATGTTGAGCGTGTGAGACGAGCCAGAGGCGCTGAAATGCCTCCGAGCTTTTTGGAAGATCCGTTGATGTATCAGGCAACCAGCGACAGTTTTCTACCGGCGCATGCAGATATTGCAGTAACCAGCGAAGACTATGGAATTGACTTTGAGGCAGAGGTCGCGGTCATCGTTGATGATGTACCAATGGCTGTTTCTGTTGAAGACGCGGCAAAACATATCAAACTGATTTGTATTTTGAATGACGTTTCTTTGCGAAATCTGATTCCTGCAGAGCTGGCAAAAGGGTTTGGCTTTATGCAATCCAAACCGCCTACTTCATTGTCTCCTTTCTTTGTGACACCGGATGAACTTGGTGATGCCTGGCAAGATTCCAAAGTCCACTTACCACTTCATAGCACATTAAATAGTGAGTGGTTTGGACACCCTGAAGCAGGTGTTGATATGCAGTTTAACTTCGCCCAACTGGTCGCACATGCTGCTAAAACCAGACCTTTAGCCGCCGGAGCAATAATTGGTTCAGGAACGATTGCCAATGAAGATGAATCATTAGGTTCATCCTGTTTGGCTGAAAAGCGTGTTCTGGAAATCATCAATGACGGAAAGGCGACAACTCCTTTTATGAGTTTTGGCGATGACATTGAAATTAAGATGCTGGACAAAGATGGCAACAATATTTTTGGAACCATTCATAATACAATTGTAAAAGGATAAAACGAAACTTTTTGATTTAAGCCACGATTTAACTCTTATTCGTGGCTTTTTTTGTGTCTGATTTTAATATTATCCGAGTAATGTTCAATTTCAATAGGATTGTTACAATGAGGACAATTTAGTTCTGTGATTTTGAGTTGGAGCCTTTCTAAATCCCATATGATATTTTTAACATATTGAGCCGGAATACCCAAATCATGAGCCAGAATGCGTAGTTTTTTTTGTTCGTTTTTATCCAGAATACCATCAGATAAAAAACTGATAGCCTTATTTCGAAATAACTCTTTTCTTCTTTGAATTTCCTTTGTAAATCCGGCTGCGAGAATACCTGCCGGTAGTGCAGCCATGCCAATACCTGAAATCAGAATAACGATACCAAATATCCTTCCGGCTATGGTTATTGGAACAACATCTCCATACCCAACAGTAGTTAGTGTCACGGTTGCCCACCAGATTGCACGTGGTATTGTGCCAAAGTTCATAGGTTGTTCTTCACCTTCAACTAAATGCATCCCTGTTGCAGCTATAATAATTAATATACTTAAAACAAAAAATGCTGAAAATATATTTGCACTTTCATTCTTTAGAACTGAAGTCAGTAGATTCATAGAGCGTGAATAACGGGTTAACTTAAAAACCCGAACCAACCGTAACCCTCTTAAAATCATAAAATCACGATACACAATAATACCAAACCAAACGGGTAATACTGCAAGTAGATCAATAATAGCCATTGGAGTCAGCATGTATCGGACTCTCCCTTTTATTCCTTTAAAATCCCTGCTTTCCACACTTGACCAAACCCGTAAAATATATTCTATGGTAAAAATTATTAAACTAATAATTTCAAGAGTTTTGAAAAATAAAAAATATCTTTTGTACAATTCAGCATCACTTTCTAGAATAACTGCAATCACAGTCAGCAAAATTAAAATCATTAATAAATAATGAACAAACTCGGCAAACTTGGAGTGAGACTCACGCTCAAGAACCATGAATGTTTTTTTTCTGAAGGTGTGTTTATTTTTTCGCATGAGCTTTATTGCTAAAGATTCCCGAAATAAATACCAAACCGAGGATTAAAATAGGCACAGTTAATATCTGCCCCATTGTCATCCAGTCAAACAGAATATAACCTCGGTTTTCATCAGGCTCTCGGAAAAATTCAACGATAAACCTAGAAATTCCATAACATATCAAAAATGTGCCGGTAACAACACCTTGTCTTTTAACCATTCTGGCAACAACCCAAACAATGATAAAAGTGATTAAACCTTCAGAAAATGCTTCATATAACGGAGACGGATGCCGTGCAAATTCATTTAAAACTCCTTGAGAATTGAGTTGATGCAATTCCTCAATATTTGCATTACCATAAGAAAAAGGTAGGGAATCCGGAAAAATCATTCCCCAAGGTTTGTCTGTTAATCGCCCCCAAAGTTCTCCATTGATGAAATTTCCAACCCTAACCGAACCAATTCCTAAGGCACATAAAGGAGCAATGAAATCTGAAATCTCAACAAATTTCTTTCCCGTTTTGCGGTGGAAATAATAAATGGCAACAATCACTCCAAGTAATCCACCATGAAATGACATTCCGCCATCCTGAACTTTGAATGGTAAAAACGGATCATCCAAAATTGAGGTGTCGTTATAAAAAAGAACCCAACCAATACGACCACCAAAAATAACTCCCAAGGCCCCGTAAAACAAAAAGTCTGAAACCTGCTCCTTTGTCCATGAAGTTTGGTACTTTTTAACCTGATAATTCCCTAAAATTATGAATAAAGCAAAACCAATCAGATATGTCACAGCGTACCAATGGATTTTAATTATTTTTAAGTCCAGAAATACAGGATCAAAATCGACTAAATAATGCATAAATAAGGTCTGGTGAAAATTTTATTTTACCCTGAAAATATTATCTTGTACAAACATTGCCTGAATTTGCATCAGATTGCCTCACTCGACCGGAATTATTTATTATCAAGTTTTTTGCATAGTCAATGCCTCGATCATCACAAAACGTAATTGTGACATTAGTCCCAGGCGAAAAACCGGTTCCGTCATATCTGATTTTTGAACGGTAAACCGATGAAGTTGCTGAAATTTGTGTTTTCATGGGATTTTCAAATCGCAGTATTTCATCAGTTGCATCCAGTTCTCGGTTTCTATTCTCATCAATAAAAACAATCCAACCGTTATGCCAGTTGGAGTCAGCATCACAAGATTCCCCCGAAATACTTGGGCAAACAACTGTATATTTTTGTGAGTTGATTGCGTAACTTCGGGCAAAAGTCATTGATGTGGTTAAACGACTCCTTTCCGTATCCAAATAATTATTCAGCATAAAACCGGAGAAATTTGGCAGACCATAACCCAATAAAATTGCCATAACAGATAGTGTTACCATCAACTCAACCAAAGAGAAACCACTTACTTTTTTCATAAAAATACCTATATGTTTTGAATGTGTAAATGATAGTTTTTAGGGAAATAATTCAAATAGGAAACTCCCTTTGCTTTCGTAGGAATTGGCTTTGAATGTTGTAGGAAAATTCGTATTTTCGTTGTAGAATGATATTGAGTTCTAAGAGGTATTTTGCGAATAAATCATGATTTAGCAATTTTAGCGGTAATTTGGTTCAGTGTTTTTATTGCTTCTTACATGGCTGATAAGACACGATTAACGCCGGTTCTTTGGTACTTATTTTTGGGCTCTTTATGGTGAATTTAGGGATAGTCCCAGAGCAAATGCCTGAATTCATTCATAATTTCTCTGAGTTAGGGATTATCATTATCATGTTTGCTTTAGGATTTGAAGAGAACACTGATAACTTTATCTCCGGAATCAAAAGAAGCTGGGGCATCGCATTCTTTGGCGCATTAGTCCCTTTTGTGGTTGCCTATTCATTAACACTCTATTATTGGAATGACAAAAATATGGCATTGCTGTGCGGGCTTGCCATGACTGCGACAGCTGTATCACTCACTTTGGTATCTTTGAATAGTGAGGGCTTAAACCGAACCATGGCAGCAACAGGAATTATGACTTCTGCTATATTGGATGATATTGCTTCTTTGGCACTAGTTGCTATCCTTGTGCCGATTGCCGCTGGCGAAACAGGAACTGATATTATCGGAATTGCGATTATATTGGCAAAAGCTGTTGGTTTCTTTCTTATTATTGCAGTGTTGGGCAAGTGGATTTTTCCATCAGAAAAAGGGGTTTTGAAATTTATTCCTGCTTTCAATCTTTTTAGCCTCAAGAATGTGTTATCCATGGGCAAAGGAGAATATATGCCGTCTTAAGTTTATTATTGATTGCTGTTGCCGTTGGATTGCTTGCTCATTATTTTGGCTTTCACCCGGCGATTGGAGCTTACATGGCAGGTTTGGTCATCCATTCCGATTATTTTGATTTTCATAAAGAACATAACACCAACTACTTCGAACAATCCCGACGAATTGTTGATAATGTGGCTTTCACCTGGATTGGTCCGGTGTTTTTTGTGGCATTAGGAACTAAACTCATTTTCTATCCTGATGTCTTTATCTCAGTGTTACCTGAGTCTTTACTGTTGTTCGCCGGGTTATTTATCGGACAAATTGCCTCGGCTGCTATTGCTGCTTATTACACCGGTAAATTCGACTGGCCTTCGAGTTTGATGATTGGTTTTGGGATGTTGGGTCGAGCTGAGTTGGCATTTGTTGTCATGAATATTGCATTCGTACAATACAAAATCATGACTTTGGAGGCATTCTATACACTCATGCTGACTGCATTTTTACTCAATGTTTCTGTTCCATTGAATATTCGTTGGTGGAAAACCAAATTTAAAAATTAAGGGGCACAACGAGAATTACTATAAAGTTGTGCTTTTTGCATAATTTTCACGAAAGCCTGTTCTTGGTTATTGCTTATAACTGTGATGATTCTTTGTACAGCATCGCCTAGCGCATTGAGTGTCGAACTGGAATAGTTATTCAATTTTTGAATTTCAAAGTATAAGTGCGGATTCTCTGAAACCACATTTTCGCCAATGGCAAATTGCGCATCAAACGTCGTACTTGATAATTTAGACAAAGTTCCTGCGGCTTCACCGGATTCAGACAAAACCAGCATAAAGGCAATGTTTACAATATGAGATAGTCCGAGAATATAAGCAACCAAACGATCGTGGTCTTCCAGTTGCATATCAATTTGCTCCGCCATAGTTGGTTTAAATAACTGTTTGACCTTTTCAACAGATGCCGAATCACCCATATTGATAAAAATCACGTGCTTATTGGAAAGTAGTTTCACATCGGGACCAAACATTGGATGAATTGAAACCACCTTACAACCGGCATCCGATAACTGCATCAGTGGTAATTTCAGCGGACTCTTAATCGAGCCAATATCTAATACAATTCCTTTCGGTTTGAGAGTTGCCAAATCTTTTAGAATTTTTCCGCTGGCATCAATGGGTGCAGCAACAATGATATAATCATAATCCAGTTTCACAGTTTTATAATCGACATTATTCTCTTCCTGATTAATATCAGAGATATCAACTCTAAAACCTTGATTACTCAGGAAACGAGCAAACCATTGCCCCATTTTTCCGCAACCGCCAATAATTAAAGCGGACTTTTCAAACCCGAAATCCGATGTGTTTATCTTTTGATTTTCCTGTTTTTCCAGAGAAGTCTTAATAATTAAGGTAAAAATTTGCTTAACAATATCACTGTCAACATTTTTTTGTTTGGCAACTTTTATAACATTATCAATAACTTGCTTCTCTCTCTCATAATCTCTTGTGGGAGATTTTGTGTCAAGTTTCACAGAACCGATTGCATCAACATTCATTTGTCGTTCAGCCAAAAGGGCTACAATTTGCTCATCAATTGTATCAAGGTTCTTTCGCAATTCATTGAGTTTTGATATATCCATTGGAGAGGGGTTTATCTTCGTTAAAAAATGGGTTAAGATTGTAGCAATTATTTACATTTATACTTAGCATTTGAGGAATTATTATGAAAAAAGTGTTGTTTGCATTATTTGCAGTAATGATGGCAGGCACAGCTCTGGCTGCTGATGACAGACCGGTTGTTGCCGTTTTAGAATTTAAGAATGAAACTCAAGCCTACTGGTGGCAAAGTGGTGTCGGCCGTGAGCTGAGCGACATGTTATCCAATGAACTTATGAATACAGGTGTATTCAAAGTTGTTGAGAGAAGAAAACTGGATGGTGTACTTTCTGAGCAAGACTTAGGCGCATCCGGACGTGTTTCAAAAAGCAGTGCTGCAAAAATGGGACAATTAACCGGTGCAAAATACTTGGTTACCGGTTCTGTTTCCAATTTTGAAGAAACCGGCGGTAAAGGCGGTGGGGTCAGTTTTAAAGGAATTTCTGTTGGTGGCAATAAGAAAACTTCAACAATCGGCATTGATATCAGAGTAATTGATTCAACAACAGGAGTTGTTGAATACGCAAGAACTGTTACAGCAACAGCTAAAAGTGGTGGAATGAGCCTGGGTCTAAGCCGTGGTGGCTTTGGCGGTGCGTTAGCTAGCGAAAAGAAAACTCCGGCCGGTAAAGCGATTCGTGCAGTTATCATTGAAATTACAGACTATTTGGCTTGCGCAATGTATGACCAAGACTCATGTATGGATGAATACAGAGACAAAGAACGCAGAAGACGTAACAAAGCAAAAGGTGATGTTGATTTAGATTAATAATGGCATCAAAGTGATTGAAAAAGCCGGATTAACTCCGGCTTTTTTTATGCTACAGAATATTCAATACATGAACTTGTCCATGCCCGACAATCTATAAACTTATAAATAATTGTAAAAACATAAACCCATGGCCAATCTTTTGGGGCTTTCGAATACCTTATTAACAATTAGCTGTTTTCTAAATGCCTCAGGTTGTTTTTTTAGTATTCAATTATCTGGAATATAAAAATAGCAATACCACTAATGATAGTATTTATGTTATTCGAGCATTTCGCCTGGATTAAGACTTGTCGATTCATTTTACATTGTATGTAAACTTATGATTCTCAATAAAAAACCCCTGAGTTCATCAGGGGTTTAATTTATGTGTCTAATTCAGATAAAACACTGTTTATGGTGGTGGCGGAGAACCTTCAAAACCATCCATAAATATTAAATCAACAGGCACATCACAAGTACCAAATGAACCGGAATTAGTAATAACAATGTCATCTATTTTCCAATCACCACCACCGACACTTTGGTCTGTACCCATTCTCCATCTAATTTGAGCGACTTGTGCTTGGTATGGAGATAAATCAACTTCGATTAGTGTAAATGATGCTTGTTGTCCATTCCATGCGCGTCTTGCTCCTAATGGTTGACCAAATCCTCCATTCAAAGTGACATCGTAAGAACCTGTTGTCATGTTCGACTCCAAATCAGTCCAGTTAGCGCCACCATCAACAGTTATTTCGAGAACCCCACCATCATAACTCGTTTCAAAGTTATATTTATGATAGAAACTCAAGACCGAAGTTGCTGAAGGAGAGAACTCCCTGGTTATTATTGATTTATCTGAAGCAGAACTTACATCGGTTGAAACAAAAGCAGCACCTGTGCCATTGGTATTATCATCCCCGATTTCAATACGCCAATCATCGGCACCTGTAGCTGCATTATGAGACCAACCAGCAGCTTCGGCATCTGAAATTGTTGTATAACTTTCTAAATTATCATCAAAAGGTTGTGGTGTAATTGGACCGGTTGGAAATGCTGAATCCTCTGTGATATTGCTGTCTTCTACTGAATTATCAGTATCATAAGCTCTAACCACGTAGAAATAATCCACATCAGAAGTTAGACCACCAATATTATCAAGAAAAGTATTAGCATTGACTCCTGTGGCGATTTGATTAGCCGGTGATGGAGTAAATCCACTTGTAGTCGAACGATATACTGAATAATTTAACGCACCTTGACTGTTCGGACACTGGGAGCTCGCTGCATCCCAATTGAGTGTAACACTACAAGATTGCGTCGCATTGTTACTCGCAGAGGTAATTCCTGCAAATGTTGGTGCAAGTGTGCATAAACCTGTAGCGGTTGCATTCACTTCATTTGAATTTGATGTCAAACACGCGCCACCATCAGAAGCTTTAACAATGTAATAATAAACTGTACCACCCGAAACTGCTGTATCATTATAAGTATATGATCCCGTACTTCCGGTACCCGGACTAGTATCTGCTACCGTATCAATGAGTACATAACCAGTCCCCATTGTTGTTGAACGATAGATTTTATACTCTATCATTTCAGGTGTTGCTGAGTCATCCCATGAAACATCAATTTGATTGTCATTTGGAACAGTTGCTCCGGTTACATTAATGGTATCCAATGAAAGCTGACATCCGCATTGCTCAAATTTGAATGCACCAATTCTTGTACTCCAATTTGAGGAAGCGTTGTATTGAGCTGTATACCAGAATGTACATTCGTCAACAGGATCGACATTCAATGATGAATAGTCACCATATCTTCCTGAGCTATTTGAGCCACTGCCTTCAATAATTGAATTCTCACCTCTTGGCATTGTTCCGGCAGGATCATCTGTCAAACGTCCGGCATAACGCATACCCGGGAAAACAGAACTACTGGATGTGTTGTAACCGATTGCAATATTGCCATCACCATCCATAGCAGCTGATGCCATCCAACGATGAACTCCATCATTGAGAGTATATGTTCCTTCATCTTTAAGAACCCAGTCATTTCCGCTTGTTGAAGCTGCCGGTCTTTCCAGTTGCCACCAACGAACACCATGATAATCATTGCCATCAACATCAGTAACCATATTACCGACTAGATATTGTTTATCATCAATCGTTCTGTGTTGAACTCGCCACATCAAAGGTTGTTTCAAAGGAAATAGATTGGTTGCTCCGTTTGGTTGCGGAACAGATAAATCACCAAAGTTACTTCCGCCAAGATGTGTATCGAACTCGCTGACATGAATGTTTATCGGACCTGTTATGGCACTGTTTGCAGGAGTATCAAAATCAGTTGTGAACTCCCATAATTCCAATACATCATCCGGAGGATTATCACCATGATACTCACCATCACGGTGACGCATGAATATTCCCGGAGCCCCTTGTGGCGGTAAAGTTTCACCATCGGCATCAGCAGGCATCATGTGTTGAAAACCGAAACCCGGCAATCCAACTGTTGTAAATACTTGATATCCTCTGGCAGGATTACCAAGTAACATATTCTCTCTGTCGAAAGCATATTGACGATTGCTTTCATTCGCACCGGCATAATAAGCATCACCCCAGACTCCAAATTTAGGATAATCAGGCAAACCTCCGGATGCTGAAGTGAATTCATAGATATACCAAGTGCTGCTACTTTGTCCTAATGGATCATGAGTTTTTGAAATGTACATACAAAAGGAATTACTGGTAAACTCAGTAAATACCCAACGACCTTTCGGTTGACCTTGACCGTTATCAGCAAACTGATCAAACAGAACAACAGGGTCACCTCGTCCGCCACCGCAACCGGTACCTGAACCATTTGCTATCGTATCCATAACAAATTGTGCGGCTGTAGAACCATCAGATTTATCAATAATCATAATAATTGAACTACTACTGTTATTGATTGTTTGAACATAATAATTGATACCAACATCGCCATTCGTATCAGAAGGATTTACTCCGGTGAATCCTGCACCATCCAAGTTATAGAGAAGATTATCAAACGGATCTGTTCCAAATGTAGAGGCAGCATCCACTTGTTTTTGTGCCAAAGCATCAAAACCAAACCCACGGCCTGCAGGCTGTGGTCTAACCCAGTCTTTCGGACGATTGAACTTGACCGGAATTTCCTTTATCGGATCACCCGGTTTCCATTGAGTTGGAGCCGGTAAATTTTTCAAATTAACCGTGACTACGGCCGGTGTGACTGTGTCTCCAACAAATTCTGCACCATAACGTGTCTGCGTGCTGTCAGCAGCAAATATCGTATTTGCAAATAGCAAACCCAACACAGAAAGTATAGGCTGGCTTTTTTTCGATTTTATCATTTCTACCTCTCTTTATTTATAAATTTGTTCAATTTCAACCAGTTGAATAAAACCGGTATCTGTTTGAATCTTTGCTGTATCAAAAAATTTATCTTGATTGTAACTGGCTACTCTGTTTTCAATTTTTTTATTCTTCAAAACATTTAAAGAGTTACTAGTTACAACACTTCCGGTAATAGTTTGCACAAAGGGCCGGTTATCTTCATGAAAATATAAAGAAACACTTCCATCATATGTTTTCAAGTTCACTTCATCTGATGATTCGTTACTCAACAATGTGTATGAAATATTCCCGTGTTTGGTAAATAAATCTGCGAACCCAGTCGATTTTAGCTCAATATCTGAAGATTCAGAGACAACTTTTAATTGATTTTCCAGTTTTTTACTACTGAGATTCCCTTTCTCAATTTTTATGTCTAATTCAACTCCTTTGGGAACAATTATTGCCACATCAACTCTTTCCAATGAGTTTTCTGTTGGCAGATTTTTATAAGAAACTTTTAACGATAAGACTCCATCTTTGAGTTCTTCATCAATACTTGCTCTGAATGTTTTGGAATACTGCGAAACTGCATGAAATACCAAATTCTTTTCAGTCGTTTGTCTCAACCGAATATCGCCATGATTATTCTCGATGATAACTTTTGAAATTTTAGCTGTATTTTTTTCTATATGAAAACGCTCTGCTTCAATTAAACTCTGCTCTGCAACAGCAACAGACAGAGCCATAATCAGTAATATTGTTATTGTTTTCAACAATGTCTCCATAATAAACGCATCCTTACAATAATATCTTATAACAATATGTTTTAACAATTATTCCTTAATTTTTATCATTTTGAGTTGCAAACAATGATTACATGAAATATATTTCACTTATTGAAATTAATTACAATCATGAATCAGCTCGACTTAGCAACAAAAGCAGCATGGCTTGCATACATTGGCGGGTACACTCAAAGTGAAGTCGCCAAAAAACTGAATATCTCATCGGTGAAAGCTCACAGGTTGATAGCTCATGCTCATGCTAATAATGTCGTCAAAATTTTTGTTGAGGGCGAAATTATCGAGTGTGTGGAACTTGAGGAAAAAATTTCAAAACAGTTTAACCTTGATTCGTGCATCGTTGCTCCAACAATTGAAGGAGTTGATTCTTTTAAGTCTGTGGGTGCTGCCGGTGCTTCTTTTTTATACAATTTACTTAAAAACAATAAAAATAAAACAGTCGGAGTGGGAAAAGGTCGGTCTTTATCGGCAGTTGTCGAAAACCTTCCGCATTTTCAAACTGAAAACATCAAATTTGTTTCTGTTTCCGGCGGATTAACACGCCGATTTTCAACAAATCCCTACGATGTGATTCACAGACTGGCAGAAAGAACCAATTCAGAGGCATTCTTCTTGCCGGTTCCATATATGGCCAAAGATGAATCCGAGAAACAGATGTTACTTGAGCAAAACAGTGTCCGGCAAATGTTGGACTTTGCTAAACAAGCAGAAATCTACTTAGTTGGAATTGGTTCGATTGAAAGTAATGCTCATGTTCATGAAAGCGGACTCATTGAAGAGTCAATCTGGGATAAAATGATTAAAAATCAAGCCGTTGGCGATTTTATGGGTCGTTTTCTTGATACCAATGGCAATGAATTACAAGATAGTGACAACAATTTATCACTCGGACTGTCTTCTGAAGATATCAGAGGAAAAAAAGTGATTGCGATTGTTGGTGGCAGTCAAAAAGGTAAAGTCACACAAGCCGTTTTACAAAGAAATATCATCACCGATTTAATTATCAGTGAAGAATCAGCAAAAGAATTAATTAAATTAATGAAATCCTATGAATAGTAAAATTGAAAGAAATCCCGGAGTTCCTTTTAATCCGGATTGGGTTGAATGTATTCAAGTCAATAAAAGTGCCGTTGAACGTCGAGCTGCTTCCTACAGCGGAAGACGTTCGATCAAAAAACAACACCAGGCTGCCTGGCTGTTAAAGGCTATCAGTTGTATCGACCTCACAACTCTCTCCGGTGATGACACCGAAAGACGAGTCCGCAGACTTTGTGAAAAAGCCAAGAAGCCGATTCGTAATGATATTGTGAAAGCTCTGGGAATTGAAAAGTTAAATCTGACAACCGGAGCGGTTTGTGTTTATCATGAAATGCTGGAGTCTGCAAAAAAATATCTGCAAGGTACAAATATTGGGCTGGCAGCAGTTTCGACCGGCTTTCCGGCAGGTTTAACACCTTTTGATATGCGTGTGGAAGAAATCAAACGGTCGGTTGCAGCCGGAGCCACAGAAATTGATATCGTTATCTCTCGTCGCCATGTTTTTTCGCAAGACTGGAAAGGACTATACGATGAAATCACTGCCTACAGAGAAGCCTGTGGCGAAGCTCACCTGAAAACCATTCTGGCAACCGGTGAAATTTCTACACTGAGAAACGTCGCCAAAGCATCCATGGTTTGCATGATGGCAGGTGCTGATTTTATTAAAACATCAACCGGTAAAGAAAAAGTCAATGCCACTCTTCCAGTCAGTTTGGTGATGGTGAGAATGATTCGTGAATACTTCGACAGAACCGGATTTAAAATTGGATATAAACCGGCCGGCGGTATCAGTACCGCAAAAGAAAGTTTGCTATACCTCATTCTGATGAAAGAAGAATTGGGCAGAGATTGGCTCGAACCGGAGTTGTTCCGCTTTGGGGCATCGAGTTTACTTGGCGATATCGAAAGACAGTTAGAACATCATGTGACAGGTAAATATTCTGCCGGATTCCGTCATGCTATCAGCTAAAGCCTAAACATTAACAAGCAAACCAAATAATAAAGTGAAAACAATGAGTATTATGAAAATTTTTGAAGAAATGGATTACGGAAAAGCTCCTGAAAGCATTGACGCTGCCAATGAATGGTTGAAAAGTCATAGTTCAAAATTTGGACTTTTTATCGACGGTGATTTTATCAACAGCAAGAACGCAAAATATTTCAACACTTACAATCCGGCAAACGGAGAAAAACTGGCACAAATCACTCAGGCGAGTGCAAAAGATGTCGATATGGCTGTTACTGCTGCCAAACTGGCACAACCCGATTGGGAAAAATTAAGTGGATTTGACAGAGCCAAATATTTGTATGCAATTGCCCGCTTGATTCAAAAACACTCGCGCTTATTTGTCGTTTTGGAAAGTATGGATAACGGCAAACCCATTCGCGAAAGCAGAGATGTGGATATTCCTTTGGTGATTCGCCACTTTTACCATCATGCCGGCTGGGCACAACTCATGGAAGATAAATTAGATGATTACCAAGCTCTTGGTGTTGCCGGACAAATCATTCCATGGAATTTCCCATTGCTAATGCTGGCATGGAAAATTGCTCCGGCACTGGCAGCCGGAAATACGGTTGTCTTAAAACCGGCTGAATACACCAGTTTAACGGCATTATTATTTGCTGAAATCTGTCAACAAGCCGGATTACCAAAAGGAGTTGTCAACATAGTAACCGGCGATGGCAAAACCGGTGCCGAAATTGTCAAACACAAAGATATTAATAAAATTGCTTTTACCGGTTCTACCGATGTCGGTCGTATCATTCGTGAGCAAACGGCAGGAACCGGCAAAAAACTCACATTGGAACTTGGTGGAAAATCCGCATTTATCGTATTTGATGATGCCGATGTGGATTCGGCGATCGAAGGACTGATTGATGCCATTTGGTTCAATCAAGGACAGGTTTGTTGCGCCGGCTCACGCTTATTGGTTCAGGAAAGCATCGCCGATCGTTTTCATGAAAAACTGAAAGCCCGTATGCAAAAACTTCGCATCGGAGATCCATTGGATAAATCGATCGACATTGGTGCAATTGTCGATGAAAGCCAAAAACAAAGGATTACTGAATTGGTTAAGCAAGGTGTAGCTGAAGGTGCTGAATTGTTCCAACCGGATATTCAACTTCCTGAGTGCGGTTGTTTTTATCCGCCAACATTACTCTCTGAAGTTGATACTTCACACTATGTTGCCAACGAAGAAATCTTCGGACCTGTACTGGTTTCGATGACATTCCGTACTCCGGCAGAAGCGGTTGACTTAGCCAATAACGTCCGCTACGGGCTGGCTTGCAGTATATGGAGTGAAAACATCAACTTAGCAATGGATGTCGCTCCGCAAGTGATTGCCGGTGTGGTTTGGATCAACTGCACCAATCATTTTGATGCCGCTGCCGGATTTGGAGGTAAGAAAGAATCCGGTTTCGGACGTGAAGGTGGAATTGAAGGCATGCATGCCTATGTCAAACCAAAATATGAAAAAGGTTTGAAAAACTCCAAAGCAGTCAAAATCAATGAACTCAATAACACAGAGTCTTTGTCATTTATTGACCGCACACCGAAATTTTACATTGGTGGCAAACAAGTCAGACCCGATGGTGGTTATTCGCAAGCAGTGGCATCGCAGGATGGTAAATTATTAGCTCACATAGGCAAAGGTAACCGCAAAGATATTCGAAATGCTGTAGAAGCCGCCCGAAAAGCCAATGGCTGGACAAGTACTTCTGCTCACAATCGAGCTCAAGTCTTATTCTACATTGCTGAGAATCTGGCACTCAGAGCCAATGAATTTGCCGAAAGTTTGAAAAAACTCACAGGAGTTTCAACCAATCAGGCTCAAAAAGAAGTCAATACAGCCATTGAACGAATTTTTTATTATGCATCTTATGCTGATAAATTCGATGGTGCGGTTCATAATGTTCCGCTCAGAGGTGTGGTACTCGCTATGCCGGAAGCCAATGGGATTATGGGAATTGCCTGCCCTGAAGAATCTCCATTCCTGAGTTTTGTATCATTAACCATATCTGCGATTGCCATGGGTAACCGAGTTGTAGTGATTCCTTCGGAAAATTATGGATTACTGGCGTTAGAGTTTTATCAAATTCTCGAAACTTCTGATCTTCCCGGCGGTGTTATTAACATCATCACCGGAAATAAAAATGAGCTGACTAAAGTTCTGGCAGAACATTATGAAGTGGAATCGGTTTGGTATTTTGGCGATGCTGATGGCTCAACAGAAGTCGAAAAATGCTCGGCAAGCAATTTGAAAAAGACTTGGGTTAATTACGGAAAAGCACGCGATTGGTTCAACAATAAACAAGGTCAAGGCTTGGAGTTTCTAAATCAGGCAACAGATGTTAAGAATATCTGGACTCCTTACGGAGATTGATAAGAGGTAGTTTTTCACAGACAATAAAAAACCCGGAATTGAACCGGGTTTTTTATTAAATATTTTAAATTTGCTTACTCAGAAACAACACTCACATGCTGACGTTTTTGAGGTCCTTTTTTAGCAAATTGAACGTGACCGTCTTTTAATGCAAACAATGTGTGATCTTTACCGATTCCTACATTTTTACCAGGATGAACTTTAGTACCTCTTTGACGCACTAAAATATTTCCGGCTTGAACAGCTTCACCGCCATATTTTTTAACGCCAAGGTACTTAGGATTAGAATCGCGACCGTTCTTGGTACTACCCGCTGCTTTCTTATGTGCCATTGCTTATCTCCTACGCTTTAATTGATTTGATTTTGATTTCAGAATAACTTTGACGATGTCCTTGTTGCTTCATGGAATGCTTACGTCTTCTGAATTTCAAGATTTTTACTTTTTTAGCACGTCCGTTGCTCATTACTTCAGCTGAAACTTTTGCACCTTTAACATGAGGTGTTCCAACATTAATTTTTTCGCCGTCTGATGTCATCAACACTTCATCAAACTCAACTTTTGAACCAGGCTCCAAACCTAATTTCTCAACACGAAGGACATCGCCTTCTTTAACTCTGTATTGTTTACCACCAGTTTTAATAACTGCATGCATGATTTTTCTCCAATAATTAAAATGTGAGGTTTAACCTCAAAACGCTACGACCCATGTATCAATGCGGACAAGGACGTCAGCTACAAGGACGGCGATTTTACTTGTTCCGACCCAAAGTTTCAATAAATAAAGCATTAAATCCCTGATTTATGGAGATTCTTTAGCCAATATTTGATTTGATAAAATGCTATCATGAATATTTTATGACATTGTGATTTTGTTGAAGCAAACAATTTAAAAATCAGTTAAACTTATCGGTTTTCCGATATCAACCAATAATCATGACATACATTTCTTTACGCGGAGCGAGAACTCATAATTTAAAGAATATCGACATTGATTTACCTCGTAACCAATTGATTGTGATTACCGGTTTATCTGGTTCGGGAAAATCCTCTCTGGCTTTTGATACCATTTACGCTGAAGGACAAAGACGTTATGTGGAGTCACTATCTGCATACGCCAGGCAGTTCTTATCGATGATGGCAAAACCGGATATCGACCATATCGAAGGATTATCACCGGCAATTTCCATTGAACAAAAATCCACTTCGCACAATCCGCGTTCCACTGTTTGAACGATTACAGAAATCAATGATTATCTACGTTTGCTGTATGCCAGAGTCGGAACACCTTGCTGTCCGGAACATGGAATCAAACTGGAAGCCCAAACAGTATCGGAAATTGTGGATCGCATCATGCAATTAGATCCGTCCCGTAAATACATGTTGCTGGCACCTTTAGTCCGAAATCGCAAAGGCGAACACACTGCCATGCTGGAACAATTGATGGGTAGCGGGTATGTTCGCGTACGCATTGATGATAAAGTTTATTCGTTGGAAGATTTACCCAAAATCAACCCTAAAACCAAACACACTATTGAAGCCGTTGTTGATCGTTTTCGCATAAAAGATGACATGGCGCAAAGACTGGCTGAGTCCATTGAGTCCGCTTTAGTTTTGTCCGAAGGACTGGTACAAATCGCAACATTTGATGATGGTGACCCCATTGAGCATCTTTTTAGCGAATTATTTTCCTGCCCGATTTGTGATTACTCATTGGAAGAACTGGAACCTCGGTTGTTTTCTTTTAATAATCCCAACGGGGCTTGCCCCGAATGTGATGGCCTGGGAATCAGCCAATATTTTGACCCTGACAGAATTGTGCAAAGCTGGGATTTATCATTAGCAAACGGAGCTATTCGTGGTTGGGATCGACGCAACGGATTTTATTATCAAATGTTATTGGCACTAGCAGAACATTACAAATTTGATTTGGAAACTCCATTAAAAGATTTACCAAAGAAAATTCAGGACATAATCATGTTCGGCTCTGATGAGCAAATCATGTTCAAATACTCATCTGACAGCATTGAATTCAATCGCATGAGAGAGTTTGAAGGTATTGCCAATAATATGAAGCGGCGCTATAAAGAAACCGAATCCAATATGGTTCGTGAAGAACTCAGCAAATACATCAGCAACAAAGAATGCGATGTTTGTTATGGCGAACGTCTGAATGAAGCTGCCAGAAATGTCTTCATTGCCGATAAAACTCTACCTTACATAAATAAACTATCCATTGAGGAATGCCATCAATATTTTCAGAATCTGAAATTAGAAGGCAAGAAAGGCGAGATTGCCGAAAAGATTCTCAAAGAAATCAAGGAGCGTTTGGAGTTTCTGGTGAATGTAGGTCTGAATTATTTAACATTATCCCGCAATGCCAATTCCCTCTCTGGAGGTGAGGCGCAAAGGATTCGTTTGGCCAGCCAAATTGGTGCCGGATTGGTTGGCGTGATGTATGTTCTGGATGAACCGTCCATTGGTTTACATCAAAGGGATAATGAAAAATTACTGCAAACTTTGACACGTTTGCGTGATTTGGGAAATACTGTGATTGTTGTTGAACATGATGAAGATGCCATTGCCACCGCTGATCATGTGGTTGATATTGGTCCGGGTTCAGGAGTTCACGGTGGCGAAATTGTCGCGCAAGGTACACCCGAAGAAATTAAAAACAATGAAAAATCGCTCACCGGACAATTTCTTTCAGGGAAACAAAAAATTGAAATTCCCAAGCAACGCACTCAAATCGCAAAAGATAAGGTGTTTTCATTGAATGGAGCATCCGGTAATAATTTAAAAGGTGTCGATTTACATCTTCCGGCCGGTTTATTCACCTGCATTACCGGAGTTTCCGGTTCAGGGAAATCAACACTTATCAATCGCACACTTTACCGAGTTTTGGCAAAGGAATTAAACCGTAATCAAAGCCGCCCGGCTCCGTATAAAAACTTTGAAAATATTGACCTCTTCGATAAAGTCGTGGAAATCAACCAAAAAGCCATAGGCAGAACACCACGCTCTAATCCGGCGACATATACTCAGTTATTTACTCCGATTCGTGAATTATTTGCCGGTACTCAGGAAGCAAGGGCTCGCGGTTATAAATCAGGTCGATTCAGTTTTAACGTCAAAGGTGGTCGTTGCGAAGCCTGTCAGGGCGACGGACTTATCAAAGTCGAAATGCACTTCTTACCCGATGTTTATGTCACCTGTGATGTGTGCAAAGGCAAACGCTACAATCGGGAAACTCTCGACATTCACTACAAAGGCAAAAATATCAACGATGTGTTAGAAATGACCGTTGAAGATGCCGCTGAATTTTTCACAGCGATCCCAACCATTAAAACTAAACTGGATACTTTAATGAACGTCGGATTGAGTTACATCACCTTAGGTCAGAATGCGACAACCTTGTCCGGTGGTGAAGCTCAACGCATCAAATTGGCTAAAGAATTGTCGAAACGTGATACCGGTAAAACAATTTATATTCTTGATGAACCGACAACCGGATTGCATTTTGCTGATATTAAACAATTATTGGCTGTTCTTCATGAATTGCGTGACCGTGGAAATACCATCATTGTTATTGAACACAATCTGGATGTGGTTAAGACCGCTGACTGGATTGTGGATTTAGGACCGGAAGGCGGTGATGCCGGAGGTGAAATTGTTGCTCAGGGAACTCCGGAAGAAGTTGTCAAAAAATACAAAACTCACACTGCAAAATTTTTAGCAAAAATGTTGTGAAAGATAAACTATTCGTCTTTTAGATGTGATTGATCACAATAAGGCGGATTTTTTGTTTTTTTGCACCCACAAAGATTGATGTAACTCAGTTCATCCATACGAATAGGCACGGGTAAAAAATCGGTTCCCTTGTGTGACTCATTATCGCAATAGGGTTGATTTTTACTGCGTCCGCAAGCACACCACAAATAAGTTTTATTTGCTTGAAGCATCACTCCGTACGGACCATTTTTTGGACATTCCGGTTTCATAATTTAATCCCACAACAATTATTTTTTAGTTATTAACCTCGGCATTCGTTACAAAACATCTCACCGGTTAAATCATGATAATGAACTTTTTCTCCCGGTGAAAGCTCTTTATGACAGCCATCACAAATTCCACCAATATCCAGTATCATTTCTTCATAACCTTTAATCGGTTTAACTTCACCTTTATCAATTCTGGGCCACATTCTGGTTTTCACAATAGCGGCTCGATAACTTTCATTCAGCTCCAGCATTTGTGATAAAAAAGGCTCTTTAAATCCAAATTTAATACAACTATCAGCAAATAATTTTTCTCGATAGTTAAACAACTTATCAGAAATAATCATCCAATGATGCGCATTGCGAGGCCGGTCGCCAAAATAACAATCTTTGCCGGTAAAAATTTGGTTCAAAAAAGCGTATTGCTTGCCGACGATATGGCTTTTTGTGACTCCTTTGAAAAATGGAGATAGTAAATCATCGGCTAATACTTTGTCATAAAAATCATTCAAAATTTGATTGAGTAATTTACCCTCACCCAATGCTTTCCACATTTCAATATCAGGAGTGAACTGACGTTTTTCTTCCTCTACAAACTCCATTTTATTGGAATCTTCTTCCGATTGGAAATACTCCGGGATTTGCGCATATTCAAATGCATCACTGATAATTTTTTCTTCCTGAACTCCTTTATTTCTTGCTGTCTGAATAGAGGCTTTAACAAGTTTCGGGTTTCCGTATAAATAAACCTCCCAATTTTCTAATAATCCAAATTCACCAAAAATTGAGTCCACACATTCTGATGAATCATTATCAGTTAATATTTCAAATTGAAAATTTGGATATTGATTAGATAAGTTTTTCAGTTCTTCCAGATAGTACAAATCTTCTTCGCTTTTAACAACATGAACTAAATGAACTACTTTGTCATAACCATCATTAAGAGAAGCCTTGGCAATTGCATAAGCTGCACCTAAACCAGAACCGCTGGCAATTAATAATTTTCCTGTGACTGAATTATCATGAGTGACATAACTGGCACCCAAAGGATACTGAACTTGTATTTCATCACCAATATTTGCATTTTCAAAGACCCATTGACTGAAAACTCCACTATCAATTCTTTTTACATGAATCGAAATAATACTTTCGCTACCTTGAAAATGATTGGTAATTGAGTAACTACGGACTTTATTATCAAGTTTTGTACGAATATTAACAAACTGACCTGTTTTAAATTCAAGAGTTTCTGCATCCGGCTTAAATGACACTGAAAAAATCGTTTCCGAAAGCTCTTCAATTGAAGTCACTTTGGCTTGAGAGAAAATATCCTCAATCAAAGGAGGAGATAAAACCATATCACCTTCGGGATAACAGCGACAAGGAAGTATATGATTTGATTCTTTTAATTGCTTGGATAACCCGGATTGGGAAGGTTCGCAAATTTTTCCTGAGACGACTTTGGTTACGCAAGCATGACACGTTCCATTTCGACAGGAGAATGGAATATCAACCTTATTCCTAAAAAAAGCATCCAACAAATTTTCATTATCTTTACAATGAAAATGATGAGTGCCGAAAATTATTTTTGGCATGATAACTTACATTAGGTTTTGTTCGTCCAGAACCTTATTGATTTCCTTAGTCGTTATTTTCGCAAATGTAATCATTTTTCCTAAATTTACCAAACGATCACATATAACCCCAAAAAACAGAGAGTCTTCTTTATCCTGAACTTTAAAAAGCCCAAGGATATTTTTATCCATGATTACAATATTGTCTTGCAAAGTTTGTTTTAACAATTGAGAAGCTAAAGTTTCAGAAATACCCAAAACTGAACCTGCCATTGGTGAAACCTGACCTAGTGGATGCTCGAATCGGGAGCGATCCAGTAATAAATGTCCATCTAATGTCGCAATAAAAACAGATTCCGTACTGCTGACATTACCTAAATAGTCATTCAATACACGTTTCAATTCAACCAATAAATCTTTTTCTGACATAAAACTCCCTTAATAAAGCATGCTTGAGGATCACCCAAGCACACTCAATTATCAAACATATAATTAAAATTTAGATGCTATCATTCTTCAGGATGGTACGTCCCTTAGTTACCACCAATCCCAAGTTTGCATCTATTCTACACACAACTGTAGCAACAATCTGTGGCATAGAAGGAACACGCATAAACAAATGAATCAGGTTTTTTGAGTTCACAATTATTTCCTGAAAGTAAGGCTCCGTACTGGAGTCTCCTCTCGATTTTTTGAAAGTTTTATCAATCATCATTGACATGTCACCTTCAAAAAGCTCTTTGGTAGCAGCTGCCAACATATCCATAACTTCTTGCGGATGCGAATCAGTCGTTTTAACTCCTAGCAACATTCCGGTTTCCATATCAACCAAACCGGCAGCCAATGCTTTCGGAACTTCTCCCAATAATGACTTACAAATTGAATCAGCACTCATGTTTTTCTCCTCAATATTTTAATAGAATTATTTTTTTTATACAACAATGTTGTTGCTTATATAATGTTATATGATTAATCACGCTTTGCAAAGCGAAACATAGATTAAATGTGAGCTTCGTCACAAAAATTGTTAGATACAACAAATTAATCCAATATCACCAAAATGTTATGATTTTATCAACTTCAATCCCTTTGAGTCTTCAATATCCCCTTTGTTTTCAGTTACTTGAATAAAATTTTCTGAAGATAGATTTTCGACAACATCCTCTAGCAAAATTAAGACATCTTCTTTATTTCTAGGGTCAATGTTATAGATTCCTGACAATTTAGGAAACTCACTTTCAATTAAATCTTTAAATGTAGCCAAATCACCCGGAAACAAATCGCAATGAGTGAGTGCACAAAATACATTTTTGGAATTTCCAATCTCGGTGTGTAAAAATCTCAGATAGAACTTTAAGTACATCATTGGCTCAGGTCGCGATAAATCCATTAATATCACAAATGCATCTGCTGACTTTCCAACTACATCCCATAGAAAATTAAATTTAACCTGCCCGGGTGTTCCAAATAGTTGTAACTTTAAGCCATCATTGACTTGTACCTCAGAGTAATCAATACCAACTGTGGTTTTTTCCTTGTCTTTAGCAACAATATCTGTGGCTGCAACTTCGGAACTCAAGGCTGTTCCACCAGATACAGTTTGTAAAGCGGTTGTTTTTCCTGATCCCGGACTGCCTAAAAATACCACTTTTTTTAATTTAATTTGCTCAAGCTGAATTTTCTGGGTGATGCGACTGATAAATTGTTTTTTACGGTCTTGCTCCTTTTGGGCCATTTCCCGACCTTTTCGACCAAGGAAATTACTTCTTATATTCTCAAATGCGGTTTTAAAGCGACTGGCTACTGATTTTTTCTCGGAATGATTTGGTTCTTGAGTTTCTTCATTACCAATTGGCTTGAATTGAAATTCTTTGGATATCCTATTTAACACTCCACGAATTTTGGTTGCATTGAGAGGAGGATCAATTTAATATTTAAATTTTTCTCCATCGATTTTCACTTTTGCAGTCTTGTTTATAACCACAAAAACCTGTGCATCAGAGCCTTTGCTATTGGCAAGGGTTTCAGTGTAATCATCACGAACAAAGCAAACATGACAATCAACAAATTCATCGGCAAATAACCAGTTGTCCGTTAAGCTTCCACGTATTAGATTACAATAGGTTCTTAATTTTGTTGCATTACTCGGGCAAATTCCTGCTGTCGAAAGAATTCTATCATTCTTCATCATAAACCACCTCTCTCTATCATGTATTCCAACCAAAAATGGTTCATATTAAAGCAGTTGCTAATATAAGTCAATGTAACCCATCGGTGCTTTCTGTCAACAATTGTTAACTCGAAGTAACATTTGTCATAATCTTCATAATGAGTATAAAATCTATTAAAGATCTAACGCATGTCGCATGATATGATAAATCACATTTTGCTCTATGGTACCGTGAACCAACTGACTACCTGCACCTATGGCAAATATTGCCACATCTTCACCGCTGTGGGTTTCTGAATACAAAGGAATTGTCGCTGCTTGTTTATAATCCGGAGTTGTAACATCAACATGAGACAAATCCGGTCGGTTATCGCCATTCACATATCCCGGACCATTAGCATAGGATAATGTTGTATAGGGTTTTCCTTGATCATCTTTTGCGAGTTGACCGATTACATTTCCTTGTTTATCAGGGGTTTTGACTAAACCCAATATAGGATTCCCTCTTTGAGGATAGCCTGAAATATTGAAAGTATGAGAGTGA
The DNA here is from genome assembly GCA_041395445.1 of Gammaproteobacteria bacterium. NCBI lineage: Bacteria > Pseudomonadati > Pseudomonadota > Gammaproteobacteria > Gammaproteobacteria bacterium. The sequence continues at coordinate 587,153 of JAWLAO010000001.1, forward strand.
TCGGAGGTAACAATAACCAGAGTTTCGTTCAAATTGACATTTTCAACGGCAGTCTGAACCGCATTACTGAGTTCTATGGTATCAACTAAAGCCCGATAAGCATTTCCGGCGTGATGGGCGTGATCAATTCGGCCGGCTTCAACCATCAGGAAAAAAGGCCTCTCTGTATTTTTCAAAATGTCCAGCGATGTCTTAGTCATTTCTGACAAACTAGGCTCACCGGATTGATCTTTTGGATTATCATGCTCATATTTCATGTGTGATGGTTCAAACAAACCAAGCAAATGTTTCGTTTTTTTGGTATCAAGAGCATTAAATTGTTCGCTGTTCCAAACCACTTGCGAATCGGAATGTTTAGCTTTCCACTCTTGCATCAAATTTCTTTGATCCAGTCTGACTCCTTTTTTATTTGGATATTCGGGGTCATTCATTTCATTAGGAATAAAATGCTGGCGTCCTCCCCCCATTGCGACTTCGATTCCATCACCATAATTAAAATCAATCAATTGACTGGCAATATCCTTACATCCTTTTTCTCTTTCAATTTCAGGAATTTCGCTATCCGACTCCCAACCACGACTCACTGCATGCGCATAAGTTGCCGCCGGTGTCGCATGTGTTAAACGGGCTGTAGAAATCACTCCTGTACTCATTCCAAGTTTTTCAGCTTGTTCAAGCAAAGTAATTTGGCTGTTATTTTTGCCTGAGTCACAATCTCCAACTTTGACGTTACCATTCACAGAAATCACACCACCTTTTGTTTTAATCCCCGTCATCATTGCCGACATGGTTCCAGCTGAATCAGGAGTTTGCAGATTGGTGTTATAAGTTTTTGATAATGCCGTTTGCGGAAATTTTTCAAAACTCAGTTGGTTTTCTTCCCCACTTTCCCCTCGTCTTTGACCTTCTAAAATCCGTGCCGCAGTTATCGTGCTGATATTCATGCCATCGCCAATAAACAATATGACATTCTTGGCCTTCATCGGAAAATTTTGTTTCTGTGATAATTGTTTAACACGATTCTGTCCTTGTTGATACCACCATTCCGGAGATTCAACCTTCAAAGGAGCATTGGTTGCTTTTACAGATTCATTGCTGACAGTTTGTGCACATGCGATAAATTGCGTGCTCAAAAGCAACGGCATAAATTTTGAAATTTTCATAAATTAAATTGTTTTAAGAAGAAATTGATAAATATTGAGGCATGATAATCCAACAATTGAAACCCAGGTTATAGCAGTTCCATAAAATCGACCAAAAGAAATCCCTGATGAACCGGAAAGTCCAAATGCATGCAAAATTCTGGCAACAACGGAGATAATTCCTATGATATGTAATGCCAACACAGCACCGCCATTCAACTCATAAATTGCCATCAAAATAATTAGCATCGGAATATATTCAGTGGCATTGGCGTGAACACGAATCGCTCGCATTCCAAGTTTATCACCATTATCACCTATTCCGACTCGCTTGGTTTTACGGAAATTTACAACTTTGTATGCAAGGAATATAATCAATAAACCAAGAATTGAAGCATATAGTCCTGTGATATGTAACATGTTATCTTTCCTCTAATAGAATTTTTTGTTCATCGGTTGTACTGAAACGTCCATCATTGAGTTGCACTTTTGCAACAGAGATTTCGGGGTCATGAGTAAAGAAAAAACGATGATTCAATTGGCAATGATCATTTAAAAAATTGGTCTTTTCATCAATCAATAACTCAGGAAATCGGTCATAACCCATAGAAATCGGCACATGAATCCAAGCCTTTCCCGGTATTAAATCTGCACAGAAAACCACATCAGCAATGGTCGAATGCATCATGCCGGGTGTATGCCCATCGGTAAACTCAAAAGTCACTCCCGGAAGTAAATCACAACTGGAATCATTGACAAAAACCAAACGTCCGGATTGTTCGAGCAATGCATTTAATTTGGGAATAAATGATGCGCGATCTCTCGGGTGTGGATTAATCGCTCTATGCCAATGTTTTTCAGAAACCAGATATTTGGCATTCGGAAATAACAATTCCGGTTCTTTACCATCTTCATAAGCTGACAATAATCCACCGGCATGATCAAAATGAAGATGGCTTAAAACTACAAAATCAATATCCTGATGAGTCATTCCATGCTGTTCTAAAGAGTCCAGCAAGATATGGCCCGGCTCATTAACACCAAATCTTTGTTTTAATTTTGGCTCAAAAAATGCCCCAATACCTGTTTCAAACAAAATATTCTTGCCATTAAAATCTGTTGCCAACAGACAACGACAGGCAATACTCATTCGATTTAACTCATCGGTCTCAACCCAACGAGACCATAATGCTTTCGGAGCATTGCCGAACATGGCTCCGGCATCCAGCATTTGTGAGTTTCCTTGTAACGAAATCAGTTTCATCGAACAGCAGCCTCTCCTCGAGGGTCGGTTGCTGCTTCGGCTTGGCCGGTTTTCTTATTCCAATGAGCTGCGTTCATATTTCCCCAAGTGTGATCCAATTCTTTTAATTGATGTCCACGAGCTTTTAACCCGGGAAGTGTTTCAGCGTCAATCGCGCCGGATTCATAAAACAAAATATCAGGAACATATTGGTGATGATATCTGGGCAATGCCGTCCATGAACTCACTCCATTCCCATCGAAATAATCCAAAAGACCAAGCAATACCATGGTTATTATTCGGCTGCCACCGGGAGTTCCTAATACCGCCACATCATCCTCACCAATAACAAAAGTCGGTGTCATACTGGATAACGGTCTTTTCCCGGGTTGAATGGAGTTTGCTTCGCCACCAATCAAACCATAAGCATTCGGTTCACCAGGCTTAGCTGAAAAATCATCCATCTCGTTGTTGAGCAAAACACCGGTGCCATCAGCAACAAACTTGGAAGCAAAAACAGTATTGACAGTCTGAGTGACTGCAACCAAATTCCCTTCGGTATCAATGATTGAAAAATGAGTGGTATCATTGCCTTCACGCAATTCTGCTAATCCCGGAAGATAGTCGCTTGGCAACGCTTTGTCTTCACGGATTGTTGCTCTCAACCCATCTGCATAATAAGGATTGACCAGCATTTCCACCGGAACATCAAAAAAATCAGGATCCCCTAAATGCACACTTCGATCACGATAAGCTCTGCGCATGGACTCTACAATTAAATGAATTCGTTCATCCCTCTTCATCTCTGTTAAATCCCAACCCGATAAAATATTCAGCATCGTTGCCAGTGCTATTCCGCCGGAAGATGGTGGCGGAGCAGTGACTAATTTTTTATCACGATAAGTTGTATAAATAGGTTCTCTAAGAACAATTTTGTAGTTTTTCAAATCTTCCAAAGTCCAGTTGCCACCGGCTTTTTTAACCGCTTTTATAAACTTTTTAGCGACTTTTCCTTCATAAAATCCGGCTTTTCCGTCTTTAGCAATAGCTTGTAAAGTCGTCGCCATATCGGGCTGTTTGATAATTTCGCCCAATTGAGGAATCCTTTCTCCATTGATGAAATAGGCTTTCATTGTTGACGGATAGCGTCTGATGAACTCCTCTTCTTCTTTCAGTCCACGGATAAATTTTTCATACGCGGGAAAGCCTTGTTGAGCAATTCGGATAGCCGGAGCCAGATTCTGAGCAAGGGTTAATTTTCCATACTTTTCATTAACATACGCCATCGCAGCAACATTTCCAGGGATTCCGGCTGCCAATGGACCATTAACTGCTAAATCTCGATCAACATTGCCATCTTTATCCAGATACATATCACGATGCGCCGCTTTAGGAGCTTCTTCACGACCATCTACAAATATGTTTTTACCATCAGCAGAAGTATGCAACAACCAAAAACCACCACCGCCAATTCCAGAACTTTCAGGCTCAACAACAGATAATACCGCGCTAACAGCAACTGCTGCATCAAAAGCATTTCCACCCTGTTTGATAACCTCATATCCAGCCTCTGTTGCCAAAGGGTGAGCTGAAGCAATTGCCGGATTGTTTGGCAGTTTTGCTTCCAATTGGAGTGTAACGAGCAATAAAGTCAGTATCTTTTTCATAGTTCTTCAGCCATCAGTCTTTTGTATTTTTCCAGTAATTGTTCTGGAGTTTCCGGGTGATTTTCATCTTTTGGGATACACTCAACCGGACAAATTTCAACACATTGTGGCTCGTCAAAATGACCCACACACTCGGTACATAGTTGTGGGTCGATTTCGAATATTTCCACACCCATGTAAATTGCTTCATTCGGACAAACCGGTTCGCAAACATCACAATTGATACATTCCTCAGTTATCTTTAGTGCCATTTTCCTATTATCAAATCACAAACAATATATATGTAGTTTAATTCTTTGAAATCCACGGTTTTCTTTGTTTATAGCTCTCAAGACGTTCTTTATAAGAGTTCATGGAATCACCATCACCCGAGGCTTCTTTAACAATTAATTCTTGTAATTCAATCGCTTGAGTAAAATCAGAAACCGCCGCAAGCACAGCTGCCTTTGTATCCAATACGAACCAAGGAATCATTTCACCGGCATAAATTGCCATCAATTCATAAATGATTTTCAAGGCTTTTTCAGGGTTACGGCAATTTTTATCAGGGGATGTCGCCAAAAACCAGGCATGATTATTAAATGCCAGCTCGTGATTTCTTAGTTGAGCTTGCTCAAAAAAACTGTATGCTTTATTGCAATCCTTTTCCAAACCCGCCTGACCGTTGTAATGCATCATCCCTAATGATTCAAATGATGCGGCATGTCCTTTTTCAGATGATTTAAGCAACCAATCAAGTGCTTCCATTTCTTTTTCCTGATAAATTAACTCTTCTGACAAATCATACATCGCATGAGGATTTCCCAACTCAGCCGCTTTTTTTAGCCACTCCACTCCCTTATCATAATTCGGGGCAAAAGAGTCGTTACCTTCCAAAAATTGCAAAGCCACAAAATAAGCAATTTCATCATTTCCACTTTCGACTTGTTTCAACAAATCTTCAGGAACAATAAACTCCTTATTCTCTTGAGCATTAATCGCTAATGAAAATAAAACAGTTAATGTAATTGCTAAGCTAAATTTCATACTTCTTTAATTCTTGCTGAAAAAAATCTCCACGTTCAATATAAGACTTGAATTGATCAAAACTGGGAGCCCCCGGAGATAATAAAATAATATCATCATCATTTGATTTTTTATTAGCCATTTTAATGGCTTGAGCCAGCGTTTTACAATACATGAAGCTAAATTTAGCATCGATACTTTGCAGATGATTATAAATCGCTTCCCCATTCGCTCCCGAAATTAACAATAATTTGGGTGGTCTTTCATTAAGCGAATCGGCAAATTTTGTCCAGTCGTTACCCCGATCAAAACCTCCGACCAGCAATATGGTACGACTTCTGTCAACAGTTCCTAAGGCTGCCATTGTCGCTATCGGCGTGGTTGAAATGCTATCATTAATAGCATGATGCTTGCCGATTTTACCAAGATATTGCAAACGATGGGCTAAAGGCTGAAATGTTTTCACAGCTTCCAAACACTGGTTCAAATCCAGATTGATGAGCTGACAAACCGTTAATACTGCTCCGACATTTTCTAAATTATGTATTCCGATGAGTTGAATTTCTGAGCTTTTCAGAATGGCTTTATCTTTCAAATACAATTCATTATTCAAAACATGAAACCCAACTTTGCTGTTGAATTCCACTCGATTCTTGTCAGTCACATATTTTTGCAAGTTTTGATTGTTTGCGTTGATGATTTTAGTTTCTGCAAAGTCGAATATTTTCAGCTTATCGAGGAAATAATTTTTTTCACCCTTATGCCAATCAAGATGCTCAGGAAATAAATTGTTCACCAAAGCAATTTCGGCATGAATATTGCCATCAAAAATTTGAAAACTGGAGGCTTCAAAAACCACATAATCGTAGTCCGATGTTGAAGTCAACAATGCTTGTCCGATATTTCCGACCAGATTAACCGTTTTCCCACAAGCGGCAATGACATGGGCCAACAAACTGGAAATCGTACTTTTGCCTTTAGTTCCTGTTACCGCAATGACATTTGTACGCTTCTCGTTAGCAAACCATAATGCCGTCGGTGATGTGAACTGTGCTTTACAATTTTGGATTAAATCCTGATAAGGACTGATACCGGGAGATTTCACGACAACATCAAATTGATTGAGCAACTCTGTTGTTACCTTTTCATTCACACAATGATATTTTTCATCCGCTTCATCAGCCGAACACAAAATACTAAACTCGATATTGTGTCTTTGTATATATTCAGCGGCAGATTTTCCCTCAACGCCATAACCCCAAATAGCGATTTTTTTGTTATTTAACTGTTCGAGTTTCATTATTCAGACATCAACTTTTGCAGCAGTTCATCATCTGCTTTCGGACAAATTTCGCTGAATTGTTTTACAACTTTATCGCCAGACCATTCATCTTTATCCTTGATGAGTTGAAAAGCTGTTTGGCTTTCTTCCAAAGTGCCGACACATTCAAACGGTTTGATACCTTTTAAGCCCAATAGTTCGGCAAAACCATTTTGTTGGTTTTCATTATTCAGCATATTTGATCCAAAAATATCCAGCAAAGCAGACTTCTCAACAAATGGAGCTAATCCCAAAAACACAAACCGACACTTCGGACAATCACAACACCATTTGCTGTTTTTATTTTTAGAACCATCAATGTGAAAGTTTCGATTACAACTGGAAAAGACTGAAAAATACTGCGGATATTTAGAAAATTTTCTCAAGATTTCAAGTTCAGAAAAGTTCCTTTGCTTTGAATGGTATCGCAAATCAGATGCGACTTGTGTACGAATGATTTCCTGAAAATCATTTTCAAATTCATAACTTTTTGAATACTGATGATTAACCTCATCGCCATCGTCGTTAGTTGTATTTGAAAACTCTGCGGACTTCTCATTAGAAAAAACAATTTCGTTAAAATCAAACAATAAAGCTGTTAAAACAGCTATCGCCGAATTGATTGCAGTGATGGGAACATGACCATTGAACGCGCCTTGTTTATTATACTCAATCAATTTTTTATCAATTTTCCTTTGTACTTGAATCAAAGGTATATCAATAAAATCAGCCACTTCCAATATCAGCTTTGATGAGCCCACAACAAACAAACTAAAATCCTTTTTCTCAACCTTGAGTTCTTCAATCGTCACCAATGAATCCTTACCACCACCCAAAGGGACTAATGCACGATTGGATAAGTTTAATTGCACAGGTTTCGTATTTTCTCCTGAAAACTCTCTCGGGAAATTCATCAAATTTTTCAAAGAAACCTGATTCTGATACGCCATTTCCGCCAAACCATTTTTCCAGGTTTTATGAATAAACTGACTCACAGATTGAGATGGTTTTTTTTCTGAAAATTCAATATCTTCCGCCAAACCTGCTTTGTAATAACTCACACCGGCAAGCCAATGCAATAAATCACACGTCGCTTCGATGGAATTTTTTCTGAAATGATAAACCTCTAAATCAAACTCAGGAAACTCAATTTCTTCACAAACTTTACCAACATTTTCCAACTCATAAGCCAGCATCAATCGGTAATTTGAAACATCAAAATCCCAATCGAGAAATTTAAAAACTTTATGAAATTGACTTGGCATAAATGCTAAAAGTGACTTGAAATTATTGCTGAAGTTTTAGAGAGATGTATTCTGACATAGATTCAAAAAGACTGCAAAATAAACGGCTTTTAATGTTTCTTTTGCTTGTGCGACCAGTACAACAAAACTGTCATACTGAGTGGAATGGACATAATCCACGAACAAAGTCGTAAGTATCTCCTTACGATTGCATTTTTTTAAATAAAAAAAGGGTAGTTGGCTTTAGCCAATATACAAGGTTAGTGTTGAACGAAGTGAAGCCCAACAAATCGATTCAATATTTTGTTGGGCTTCGTAAACTTAGCCCAACCTACCAGCTTTACACCACAAAATCAGTATGTTAGTATCAAAATCATTAAAACGAGTGTATTAATATACGCAAAATAATTAATATCTTGCATTGATGCACATATAATGAATTGTTATACTTCTTAATAGATGGCTGAGCAAATAGAGATACACGGAGAGCAATGGAAGGTTGCCGACATTCAAAACAATGTTGAGTGGGCTAGGCAGCAAAATTGGTTCTTCAAAAAATATGACAAACCAGACGATCATGAACATTGTCTTATTTGCTACTGGACTATCTTCGCCTCCGATAATGAAGAAGAGTCAAGTGGCTATTTTTATGGGGGTAGTACTTGGCTATGTAACGAGTGCTATACAAAGTTTGTACAAAAATATAACAAGCAAAGGCAGCATCGCCCTTCTGTCTGGACGCGCTAACGCTCGCCGCTGCTTTGGGTGTTAGTAAAATTCCCAACGAAGCAATAATTCCCCCTTAACTCTCACCGAAAATATTTTTGAGAATTTGGAATTACGAGGTATTTATGTCTGAGCGAAGCGAGTTCAAATACCTCGCCAAATTTTCGGAAATATTGAGGGAAACCGAAGGTTGAGAGTTCGGGGCGTGCTTTTGCGCTCCTTTTGCACGAACAAAAGGAGCAAAAAAATACTAAAACAATGACTTGGCTGATAATAAACTTTTACAGAATGACAAGGTTTATTTAAAACGCTCAGGATGACTCAAAAAAATGCCCTCTTTCGAGGGCAAAGGGAGGAGCGATAATAATAAAATAAATTTTATTTGTTAATACTCAGCAACTTGCACGTCAACTCTGACTCTCACACGTTCACCGGGATGGTTTTGCATGGTTGTGTGATAAACTTTGCGATCATATTCATAAGCCACATCGTATCCAACAATGCGTTGCTCCGGAATGTATTCAGTCTCTGTGTAGCAATAGCCACCACGATTATCGTGACGATTGTTACCATAGCGATAGTCACGATTATGTTTTTCCGCATTCGCTCCTATAGCTGCACCCACAAAAACTCCTGCAGCTGTTGATGCTTTGCGACCATTGCCTTTGCCAAAACGGTTGCCGATAGCACCACCAATAATTGCGCCTAAAATAGCTCCACCGCCACTGGCTCTTTGGGTGCGATAGTCACCATGATTTCTGTCGTATCTGTTATCCCTTGTACAAACTTGAGTTTCCTGAGGAATCTGATAGGTTTCATAAATGGGTTCGACATTGACAACTCTGGCATAGGAATAATCAGAATCATAACGTCCTGCACTCACCGCTGTCGCCAAAGATAAAATCGCAATACCTGATAATAATTTTTTTACAGCTTTCATAACAACTTACCTCATAGAGTTTTATTGAAGTGTGCTCAGTTTATAAAAATGTCAATGAATGAAAGCTGAATGGAATAAATTTGTTTTATTGGCCAGTTTCTTGCCATTTATTTTATTTGTAATAGAATTCGTGTGTGTATTTGCACATATTTCAGGGGCAGTCAAAATGAACACTTCACCGACAAATTCAGATTCCGACACTCTTCGTGTTTTAGCACAAGCAATAGCTAAGCTAATTCTGAGGTTTCGATTTTCTCGAAGTCGTTTCCTCACTTTGTTAGATGAAGAATTAGTCTTGCAGGCTAAGAACAATGATCCGCAAGCAAATAATGTCACATTGTCAATCCGTACTGGAATCAACAGGCGATACATTCCGCAGTTGCTTAGTGGTGAAGCCATGCACTCCAAACCTGAAAGACTTAAAATGATTCTGGAAGATTTAAAGTGGACTTCACAAAAGCATTATCAATCAGGAAAAGTTCCGCTTAAAGGCTCTTTCAACACTTTTGAAACCATCTGTGAGCTCAGAGCTTCCGGCACATTAACTTACAAAGCGATTTTGGAAGAGTTAATTAAACAAGGTAAGGTCAAGATTGTTGGAAAGACAGTCGAAATTATTTCAAATTATTCTGAACAAGATAACAAACATCATGAATTTGCCAAGAATTCAGTTGAAAAAGTTTTTTATACCGTTGAAGAAATTATTCAATCAGAAAAAAACTAATTAGGAGGATTATTTGCGATTCCGTGCGGAACATGACCGGTTGTCAGCTTTTTGCGACTGGCTGACTTGACATAAACCAGTTGATCATCAAAGAAAATATCCGCTTTAAAAGCCTGCAAAAATTCAGATTTATCCAAGCCGCCCAGAAACAGAGCTTCATCAATGCGAATTCCCCATTTTCTCAAGGTCAGAATCACACGTTTATGCGAAGGAGCAGAACGAGCTGTTACTAAAGCGGTGCGAATAGGAGTTTCATCCACTTTGAATAACGATTGCAATTGATGAAGTGCGATTAAAAACGGCTTGAACGGACCTGCATTTAACGGAATCTCAGCATTTTTTTGTTCATTTTGTTTAAATGCTTCCAAGCCTTGTTGCTTGTATATTTTTTCAGATTCATCGGAAAATAACACTGCATCCCCATCGAAAGCAATTTTGACTTGAGATTCACTATCTGAATCCAGCTCAATATTGCGAGTCATTAAATGAGCCGATGCATAACCGGCTTGCAATGCCAATTCAACATCTTTGTTATGAGCCGACAAGAATAAATGAGCACCAAATGCTTTCAGGTAGGAATAAGGCGACTTGCCATTGGAAAAAGCCGCTCTTTCTATCGACAACCCATAATGTTGAATCGAGTTAAAAATTCGCAAACCCGTATCACCATTATTTCTGGAAACCAGAACCACTTCGACTAGCGGCGTTCCAATTTCAGGATGTTTAATTGCCAAAAGTTTTCTGACCAAATTAAAAGCAACACCGGGTTTTAAGGCTTCATCTTCATGCTCAAGTTGAAAATGACGATATTCATCGACACCTTTGTTTAAATAAATCTCATGCTCATCACTTAGATCAAACAAGGTTCTTGAGGAAACCGCAATCACCAGAAACGGATTGTAAACAAGCTTATCCTTTGACTTAGATGATGAATTGCTCATTGATGATTCGATCTTCGAGATTATGTTCCGGGTCAAAAAGCAATTTCAGTTTGACGGATTTGTCTTCGTAAATTTGTACGCAATCAACATCCCTGACTTCAAAATTATCAGCAGTCGCACTCACCGGACGTTTACCGCAATCCTGAATGCTGAATCGCACTTTTGCACTTGCCGGAATCACCGCTCCTTTCCAACGCCTGGGACGAAAAGGACTGATGGGCGTTAATGCTAAAATGTCCGAGCCCAAAGGCAATACAGGACCATGTGCTGACAAATTGTAAGCGGTAGAACCAGCAGGTGTGGCGACCATAATGCCGTCGCCGACTAATTGTTCGATTTTTAATTGCTCATTGATATAAACTGTGATTCGTGCTGATTGACGGGTTTGTCTTAGTAATGAAACTTCGTTTATTGCCAATGCCTCATAGCGTTTCCCTTTGGTGGTTGTAGCTTCCATTTTCAAAGGATGTAAATTTGTGACTTGTGAGCTTTTGATTCTGTCAATTAAATCGTCATCGGAGTAGCGATTCATCAAAAAACCAACTGTACCTCTTCGCATCCCAAAAACCGACTTGGAGTTTGGAATAAAACGATGCAAGGTATGAAGCATAAAACCATCACCGCCCAATGCCACTATGACGTCGGCTTCTTCAAAGGAAGTGATAAATTCGCTATATTTCTTTTTCAGAATTCGCAGAGAATTTTGGGCTTTTTGCGAGCGACTGGCAACGATGGATATTTTCATGTCTGAATGATAACACGAAGAAATATAAAGTTTTAATAACTACAGTTCATACCTGTTATTTTTGTTAATCTATTCATCACAATTTCACCTTCTCCAAAACCATAATGTTCGACATTGGGAGTCCATTTCATTTTTATCTCGTTATTGCTCAGTTTGATAAGCTCAATCTCTCCCCACTCTTTAACCTGAACCTGATTTGAATCAAAATAAGGAGGGAAGTCTGTTCCTGTTGTATAGAGAGACGACAAGGTAACTTTATTCTCATCAACTGTACCATTCCCTAATAGCCAAAATTGTTCACCATCTTTATAAGTAAACCATGTCATCAGCACTCTTTCTGCATTACCTCCCAGTATTTCAACTATAATTCCATGACCACTTTGATCCCTATTATAAAATGAGCCACTAAGACAAGCATCTATTGTCCCATTGCTTCTCTTGAAATCAGATAAGTATGTGAATTTTCTTAACATCAACGAACCATCTTCAAATCCTTCTAAATAAGAATCCCATGAAATTTCAGCATGATTAGAACTATTAAAATTTATTGTCATCAATCCCCAAGGATTTGCATTCACGTCTTCACTTTCAAAATTAGGTGGAAAACTTGCTCCGTCAGTAATATATAAATCTACATAAGCAAGATCTTTATTCAGCGGGCCTGTGCCGGTCAACCAAATTGGTACACCCTCACTCATGGTGTACCATGAGATAAACAATACTGGATATCCATTTTGTTTAAGTACTTCCATTTGTACCCCATGCCCGAACTGCTCTGGGTTATTCCATAATCCATTCAAATCAGGATAATAATGTGTCCCAGGCATAAGACTAAAATCAATTCCAGAAATATTGATATCTGTTACAGTGACTATTTCTGATAAACTTACATCACATTCTGAAATTCCACAATTATTCCCACCATAGGCCTGATTCACATAGTGTCTCTCATTATTTGTAATAATTTTGTATGTACCTGGTTCTAGAGCAGATGTTTTGTAAAAACCTGAATTATCAGTGAAATAACTTTCAAGATATTCACCGGACTCTGAATATATTTTTACTTCTACATGTTTAATTGCAATATCTCTGAAATTGTCTTTCACTTGTCCTTCTATCGAACTACCTTTAGTAAGAGAGAAATTAATATTTTCAACATCCACATCGGGAATATTGATTAAACTAGCTTCGCTAATATTACATGAGCTTCCACAGTCAATATTCGGATATAATTTATCTCTGTAGGCTTTCTCCGGATTCAAATTTCGCAATTCTCCTTTGAGGACTTTTCTACTTCCATTATTTGTTCTTACATAGTAATTTCCTGATTTTAATCCCTTTAACTTATAGTTCCCTTCAGAGTCTGTTTTGGTTACATCAACAAATTCTTCCTGTTCATTTAATACAACAACCAACATATCCTTTATTCCTGAATTATCAGTCTCATCAATAACGCGACCTGAAATTGATTTTGCAGAGTTCAACCTGAAATTAACAATAGTCTCTGGTTCATCAAGACTTAACTCGACGAGTTGAGCTTTGGAAAAATCACAGTTATTTCCTTCACATTCAACACCAGGAAATATTTGATTGACATAGTTTCTGTTGGATGCGTTCAGGCTGCTAAATCCAGTCTTGATATAATATCTCCCGGGTGGAATTCTGCTCGTCCAATAGTATCCCGAACCCTCATAGTCATAATTACCGCCAACATAATTTAAATTTTCATCATAAACTTCAACAAGGTCATAGGAGTACTGTGTATCGTCATCGAGCAACATCTCTCCTGTTTGATTGTCTACGATTGAACCTTTTATCTTTACACCTGGTGTTTTTAATAACATATCAACACCGGTTAAATTTTCTCTTTTAGACACCCTTATCGGATACAAATCATAACTTGTCAAACATTCATGATAGAGACAGTCCAAATCTTTATATGATTTGCGAGTATAGTCATTTTTCATTGCAGACAAGAAATACTCTCCCTCAGCAAGCCCTGAAAACTTATAATCTACATAGTTTTGTTCATTCAAATCAAGATACAAAGTGTATGAATTTAAAAAGTTACGATAAGAACTCCTCAAATGCACAGTAGCAATGTTACCATCTTGATACTCACTTCCCTCAAAACTAATTTTTCCAGATATTGTAGCCCCGTGATTTCTTTGAATATTAACAGTCTTTTTTTCGAATTTACTAAGAGTAATAACTTCTCCTTTTCCCGCTTCAATTTCTAACCAACATACATAACAATCACCAAAACCGTAAATATAACCAACATATGTGTCCTGTTGTGTAATTGTATTATTAGCAAAGGGTTGATGTGAAGTTACAAAAAACTTATATTCACCCTGAGGTAAATATTGGTATAACATTCTTTGCGTATTTACAACACCATTTGCAAAATCTTGTCTCGTATATGAAACAGCTGTTTGCATTTGATTCTCTGAATCTAATATATATGCACCAAGAAAGTATTCACCATTATTATCATTATCAGTTATCACCAATAAAGCAGCTGGAGCCAGTCGAAAATCAATATCTTGTTTTGATTCTCCATTTTCGATATTGATAATGCTTTCCATCGGAGGTTGTGGATAGTAGCTCTGAGTTCGCTCATAATTGGCATGCCATAAAGTAGGCAAATAATACGTAGGTTCATTAATATCGGGCTCAAAAGACTTATTACTAACCGAAATTAAATATTGACCATCAGCTAAATCATTAAATTCAAAAACCGAGTTTTCAACATTGACAGATTGAATATAACCCCAAGAATCAGTTTCATCAACTCTGCCAATGATACTCAGACTCATATTGGTATTATCCGGTATCAATTCGCCGGAATCAGCATCATACAAAACTCCTGAAAGAGAAGCAGTACCGGATAAAGTTGATAGTCTATTTGTTTCAGTTAATAGCTTTTCATTATTTGTAGGTTCAAAACCTTCGAATAATTGTTCTGATAAGTCAGAAGCATGCGATTGTAAAACAATGACAAAGAACAGGAAGCAAAGATATTTCATTTCTTAATTTCTCTCTTTTGATCAAATTTATTTGATATTTCTATGGTGAACTTTCAATTTTACTGTTCAAGTATATCCCATCGTTGATATTTTTGCTCAAGTATTTTACTAATCGTTTTATGTTCCTGAGTGATTCTTTGTACCACATCTGCCTCTTGTTGATAAAAACCGGCTTCCATCATTTGAGCATTGATTTTTTCTAAATCAGCTTCGAGTTTTTCTATTTCCTGAGGGAGATTTTTGAGTTCGTATTGCTCATTAAAACTGAGTTTGTTTTTTGAACTTAGTTGGGTTTTAGATTTTGTAGGCTCAACTTTAGATGGAGCTATTTGTGTTGGTTTTTCATTGTTTTCATCCGCTCTTTGTCTTAGGTAATCCTGATAACCGCCAATATATTCCTGCACTTTTCCATTGCCTTCAAAAACATAGGTCTGTGTGGCGATATTGTCGATGAAATTTCGATCATGGCTGATAATCAAAACCGTTCCGGGAAAGTCAAAAAGTTGCTCTTGCAACAAATCCAGAGTTTCTATATCCAAATCATTGGTTGGCTCATCCAGTACCAAAACATTAGCCGGTCGTGCGAACAATCGTGCTAAGAGCAAACGAGAGCGTTCACCACCGGATAATACTTTTGCCGGAGCCATTATTTTTTGTGGGCTAAATAAGAAATCCTGCAAATAGGAAATAACGTGTTTAGGTTTTCCATTGATTAGAATCTGGTCCGTTCCAAGATTGAGATTATTGGCGACGGTGTCTTCGAGGTTAATTTGGCTTTTTAGCTGATCAAAGTAGGATATTTCCAAGCCGATTCCATGTTTAACACTGCCACTGTGTGGTGGAATCATTCCTAAAAGCATATTCACTAATGTTGTCTTGCCGACTCCATTTTTCCCGATGATTCCAATCTTATCACCTCTGCGGATTTTGGCGGAAAACCCTTCAAAAAGCACCTTATCTTCAAATCGACAACTAATGTTGTGAGCCGTAATTACTTTTTTACCAGATTGTTCAGCAACATTCACTGTTGCTTGGGCGTTATTACCGATGGTTCTTCTTTGTCCTCTGATAAGCCGCATTTTTTTTAAATCACGAACCCTGCCCTCATTTCTTGTGCGTCTGGCTTTGATTCCCTGACGAATCCAGACCTCTTCTTTGGCGAGCTTTTTATCGAATCTTTCGTTTTCCTTTTCTTCGGCATTCAGTCGTTCATCCCGATGTACCAGATATTTTTCATAGTCGCAGTTGTAGGTATAAATTTTCCCCCGATCCAGTTCCAGAATACTGTCAGCAAGGTTTCTCAGAAATGATCTGTCATGAGTAACAAACAAGACCGCAACCGAAAGATTCTTGATGAACTTTTCCAGCCATTCAATGGTTTCAATATCCAGATGGTTTGTTGGTTCATCCAGTAAAAGCAAGTCGGGATTTTGCACTAAAGCTCGTGCCAATACCACACGACGTTTGACTCCACCTGATAATTGATTGAAATTTTCATCACCATTGAGGTTTAATTGTGAAATGATATTGTCAATTTTATTGAGTAAATCCCAAGAGTCATCAATAGTTAGCTTTTGTCCAATTTGGTCAATTTTATCAGTATCATTGTGTTTTAAGGCTTCATGATAGGCAATGATATTCTCACCGGGTTCACCAAGAGCTTTTGCAACTAATGCATAGACATCGTCGGTGTCTTCTGCAATGGGGACATTCTGTTCCATCATTGAAACAGTTGCAGAGTTGTGAAGGCGAATTTCTCCATGCTCAGCAACTATTTGTCCTGAAAGCATCTTCATGAGCGTTGATTTGCCTTCGCCGTTTCGTCCTATCAAACAAACTTTGCTTCCGGGATCGATACTGAAACTCACCTGATCCAGGATTGGGTTTGCACCAAAATCCAAGGAAACATCTATAAATGAAATGATTGCCATATTGAGGTTTTATTTAATTAACTACGAACAGAACGAACGCAATTCCGGTTGCTGTTTTTTGCCTTATAAAGTGCTTCATCAGCCCGTTTTATGAGGTCATCAATAGTTTTATCAATTGTCAATGACTCAGAAACTCCGGCACTAATGGTGTATTTTATCGTATTTGAGGAAGATTGATACTCATGACTCTCAATCTTTTGGCGAAAATGATCAATCGCTGAAACAGCATTCGGTAAACTGGTTCCCGGTAGTAGAATTGCAAACTCTTCTCCACCCCAACGACAAACCTTATCGGTTGAACGAAATGAACTTTTCATGAAATTTGCCAAATCAATTAAAATCTCATCGCCAACCAAATGTCCGTATTCATCGTTGACTTGCTTAAAATAGTCAATATCAATGATTGCCAGTGAAAAAGGGCTGAAATTTTTCTTTGCGTTTATGAATTCCAGTTTAATAAAACTGGTAAAAGAGCGTCGATTGAGAATTCCTGTAAGTTCATCGGTACTTGCCTGAACTGCCAACTCTCCTTGTCGCATTTCGTTATATCGCACCCATTTTGACACTCCAATTGCCAGTAAACTATAACCAAAAACAAAAAGGAGCTTAACCGCTATCTTTACAACATCTTTGTTATATTCATAAATATGGTCGAGTGTCAAAATTAGCAGTGCAAAATATAAGAAAGCAAAGCCAATTGATGTGTAATAATAAAATCCACTTTTGTTAGTGCTATTTCTCTGTGTGATATAAATCAAATAAAATGTAGTGGCAATCAGAATAGAATTTGCCAGAACTTCGAAATATTCAATATTGCTTTTTGTTTGATAAAAGAAATAATTCAGAATAAAAAGTGCAACTGAAGTGGCAATCACCAGTAAAAATACATTCAATCCCCTTTTTTTCTTATTATTAATTGGTCACTCCAAAAATAGCTATTGTTATATTATAGAAATGAAAAAGTCTAATCTGTTAATTCCATTGGTATTGAGACAGATGTCTCATTAACAATTTTTCATACAATGAAACGGAAGTCATCTGTATTCATAACCAACAAGATAAAAAAGTAAAAAATATTGGAATATTACCAGTTTACTTTTTCTCGATGGACAGGCATTGTCATACAGCGACACCCTCCTCCACCACGGCTGAGTTCTGCTCCTTCCATTGCAATTGCTTGTAATCTTGCAGGATCCAGGGATTTTTTGTCGGTAATGACATCACAAGCAGATATCACTTCAAAACCGGCTTTACTCAATTCGTTGAAAGTTTCCTTATTATGCATGTAACCGATGACATGACCGGGAGCAAATGTAAAAAAGTTGGCACCACTGGTCCATTGTTCACGCTCCTGCATAAACGAACTGTTACCACCACAATTGATGAATTGAGCTTCAAGTCCCAAGGCACGCATGGCCTTTGGTAAACCTGAGTACTCAGTAATTGAATTGATATTTCCTTGGCTGCATTGCATTCTGAATACTTTACATTTATTTGGACCAGTTACCAATGGTGGATAAACCATGAACTTATCAACATCCAGCATTGTGAAAATCATATCAAGGTGAATTGTTGCTCTGATTTTTGGCAAGTTAACAACCAAAATATCGAATTTTTCCTTATTATGCGACATTTCACGAGCCAATCGATCAATCGCTTTCGCTGAGGTTCTTTCACTAAACCCAACTATAAGCAAGTCTTCTTTAATAACTAAGATATCACCGCCTTCCACTGTCACTTCATCAGACAACTTACGACTTCCGTCGTAATAAAAGTCATCGACTCCTAAAGCTGGATGATGTTTAAAAATATAACGCAAAAGCATTGCTTCTGTTAACCTGACTTTGTGTGCCATTGAACCAATAATCACATTCTCATAAACGCACATGACTGCATCACGAGTAAAAAAAGCGTTTGGTAAAGGCGGAATCGCATGGCGTGACTTACTGATAAAACGCTCAAGAGTGTTTTTTTCGAGTATGGTTCCGGTGAAAAATTGTTGAGACAGGTGATATGCTTCCAGTTGCATCAAGTCGTCGACTAACTCAGGATAACCATACAAATTACAAACATCTTTGACAACTTGAAGTTTGATTTTGTCGTCTTTGAGAATATCACATAACAAATCAGAAAATTCATGAACTTTTGCAACACGACGGAGAACACCGGTCAATTGACGATGCTCTTCAAGTGCTAAATCCAGATTCAGAATGTCATCATATAAAACTTCTTGTGCTGTTGCCGGCGTCATATTTTCCATCTCAACACCCGGCTGATGAATGATTACCGTATTCAGCCTGCCAATTTCAGAGTGAACAGAAATATTCCCCATGATAATCCCCTTATGATTTATAGTTTAATAAATTGTTTTATTGATTATTCGATTTACTGACAATTGCCATTGCCATTTCCAAAGATTGTTCATAATTCAACCTTGGATCCACCTGAGTTTTATAGGCCCTTTCCAAATCTTTTTCATTCAACTCTCTGGCTCCACCTAAACACTCGGTGACATTTTCACCGGTGAGCTCCAAATGCACACCACCAAGAATTGAATTCTCAGATTTGTGAATCTCCATAGCCAACTCAACTTCTTTTTTAATTTTTTCAAATTTTCTGGTTTTGAAACCGTTGGATGTGCTTTCGGTATTTCCGTGCATTGGATCACAACACCAGATAACTCCAATTCCTTCTTCTTTCAAGATTTGAATCATATTCGGTAAGTGCTTCTCAATATTGTCAGAACCAAAACGATGAATAAGCGTTAACTTTCCTTTTTCATTGTTCGGATTTAAAGTTTTACATAGACCAATCAAATGCTCCTTTGAAGTTTCTTTTCCAACCTTAACTCCAATTGGGTTCTGTATTCCTCTCAATAATTCAACGTGAGCGCTTTCCAACTGATTGGTTCTTAATCCAATCCAAGGAAAATGGGTGCTCAAATTAAACCAACCTTCTTGTCTAGGAACTTTGCGTGTGAGAGCTTGTTCATAGTGCAAATGTAATGCCTCATGTGAGGTAAAAAAGTCCACTCGTGACAGATTTCCTAAGCGGCGTCCGGCAAGAGTTTCAGCAAAGTTAATGGACTCGCTAATTTTTTTCATCATATCCTGATATTCAGTGGATTGTCCTGAATGTTCAATCCATGCTAAATTCCAGTATTCCGGATGACGAATATCTGCAAAACCACCATCAATCAAAGCTCTTACGAAATTCAATGTCATCGCTGATGATGCATGTCCTTGAATCATTCTTTCAGGATCTGGTACTCTTGATGCTTCATCAAAATTGATTTTGTTGACCAAATCGCCACGATACGAGGGTAGTTCAATTCCATCTTTGGATTCCAAATCACTGGAACGAGGTTTAGCATATTGACCTGCAAAACGTCCAATTCTTACAACCGGCTTCTTCAATCCATGAATTAAAACCAAACTCATTTGCAATAAAACTTTTAGGCGATTAGAAATAATAGGCGAGCTGCAATCTTCAAAACTTTCTGCACAGTCACCACCTTGAATTAAAAACCTCTCACCATCCTGAACTTCTGCCAGTTTCTTTTTTAGGTTAAAGATTTCCCATGAAGTGACTAATGGTGGTAAATCACTAAGTTTTTCGATAGCTGAATTTAGTTTTGCAGCGTCCGTGTAATTTGCCTGCTGCAGAATTTGTTTATTCTTCCAGCTTTCAGGTGTCCAGTTTAATTCAGTCATTTTTAATCCTCATCCAAATGATTGTGTAAATTAGAAATCCAACAAAACAAACAAAAGTCCATGCCGGCATTGATAAGCCTAGAAACTGCCAATCAATTTCAGCACATTGCCCGGAGCCGGTGAATAAATTTTTGAAAATAGTACCTATTGGAAAATTTTGAACCATGTATTCCAGTCCCGGTCCACAATCCGGGATTTCATCGGGTGGCAAATGCTGCATTCTCACATGCCATGCTGAAACAAAAGCACCCGTTAAACTGATAAGAGTGATGACAATTCCACTGATGGTTTTCATTCTCTTTTGCGGATTAAAGATAAAAGTGATTAAAAATAGAACGCCAATTATCAAAATAATAAATCTTTGCACTAAACATAACGGACATGGATTGAGTCCGTTAACATACTGTTCGTAGTATGCATAGGAGAGCATCAGTACGGTTGTAAAGAAAGCCAGGAAACTCAGAAATCGTGAGGATTTAATATTCATTTCATTTTCTCTGTTGAAAAAAAACCCGGCTTTTGACCGGGTTTCTAAACTAATTTAAGCAATTTTAGCTGTCTGAATCAGAAACCTGATTTGGCCTTGGACGATCAACAAGTTCGACATAAGCCATAGGCGCGTTATCGCCGCTACGATAACCACACTTCAAAATTCTTAAATAACCACCGGGACGTTTTTCATATCTGCTTCCCAGCTCTTCAAATAGTTTTTTCACAACATCTTTACGACCAAGGCGTGAAAAAGCCAATCTTCTGTTTGCCACACTATCATTTTTTGAAATAGTAATCAATGGCTCAGCTACACGACGCAATTCTTTAGCTTTAGGCAATGTTGTTTTTATTAATTCATGTTCAAATAAAGAAGCAGCCATATTTTTGAACATCGCTTTGCGATGGCTACTGTTTCTATTTAACTGACGACCTGATTTTCTATGACGCATTTTATTTCACCACTTCCTAATTATTTCGTTATCCCAGCAAACGCTCGACAGTTCTGATTGAAGCCGGAGGCCAGTTTTCTAATCTGACACCAAAATTCAATCCCATCTCTGCAAGCACTGCTTTAATTTCGTTCAATGATTTCTTACCCAAATTTGGAGTTTTCAACAAGTCAACTTCAGTTCTTTGAATAAGATCACCAATATACTGAATGTTTTCTGCTTTCAAACAATTTGCAGATCTGACAGTTAATTCCAATTCATCAATTGGTTTCAACAGAATCGGATTCAGTTTTTCTTCTTCTGACTCTTCTTCAACCGGTGAAGTCATTTCAAAGTCGACAAAAACAGCCATTTGTTCAATCAAAATTCTGGCAGCTGTTTGTACAGCTTCTTCAGCAGTAATTGAACCATTGGTGTTGATATTCAAAATCAATTTATCAAGATTTGTTCTTTGTTCGACTCGAGCATTTTCGACATCATAAGAAACACGTTTGATTGGGCAGAAACTGGCATCCAACATCAATGAACCAATTGAGCGTGTATCTTCGCTCTTCGCTGATTGAATCGCAGGCTCGTAACCAATTCCTTGCTTAACTCTCATTGTCATGTTGATAGATGCTTTACCGGCCAAGTTACAAATAACATGGTTTGGGTTTGCAATTTCAACACCTTCTGCAACTTGAATATCACCGGCAGTGACTACTCCAGCTCCCGATTTTGACAATGACACTTCAAAATCAGTTAAGCTGACACCTGTTACTCTAAAGGCTACACTTTTCAAGTTCAATAAAATTTCAACAACGTCTTCTTTAACATTTTCAATTGTTGAAAATTCATGAGCAACGCCATCAATTTTTACTTCAGTGATTGCGTAACCCGGAACTGAAGAAAGCAAAATTCTTCTGAAAGCATTTCCCAGTGTATGACCAAAACCTCTTTCAAGCGGTTCAATCACAATCTCAGCACGATTGCCGGATTCTTCTTTTACTGCAACAACTTTAGGTCGCAATAACTTAGTCAAGACATCTGACATAAGATATACCTCTTCAGTTAATTATTTAGAATACAATTCCACGATGAGATTTTCATTAATCTCAGCTGGCAACTCATCTCTTGAAGGAACAGACTTAAAGGTTCCTGACATCGCTTTTGCATCTACTGATACCCAGTCTGCAAAAAGATTCATTTCTTGCCAAATATTTAGCGCATCTTGAATTCTAAGTTGTTTTTTTGCTTTTTCGCGAATAGAAATCACATCACCTTCTTGTACATGGTAAGAAGGAATATTACACGCTTTACCATTCACTTCGATTGCTTTATGTGAAACTAATTGCCTGGCTTCACTTCTAGTTACACCAAATCCCATTCTATAAACGACGTTATCCAGTCTAGACTCTAGAAGTTTCAACAGGTTTTCACCAGTTGCCCCTTTTTGGCGAGCCGCTTTTTTATAGTAGTTTCTGAATTGTTTTTCCAAAACACCGTAAATACGACGTACTTTTTGCTTTTCACGTAACTGTGCTGCGTAATCTGTTGGTTTTCCACGACGCATAGTTGCACCATGTTGACCCGGTAGTTGTTCCAATTTACATTTTGTTTCTACTGCACGCGCAGGAGATTTCAGCATTAAGTCTGTTCCTTCACGTCTTGCTAGTTTACAAGTTGGACCAATATATCTTGCCATTATTTATTCTCCTTACACTCTGCGTTTTTTCGATGGGCGACAACCATTATGTGGAATTGGAGTCACATCAAGGATGTTTGTTATTCTGTAACCCAAACCATGCAATGCTCGTACTGAAGATTCACGACCCGGACCAGGACCTTTAATGCGAACTTCTAAATTTTTCAAGCCATATTCTTGAGCTTCTTTTCCCGCATTTGTTGCAGCAATCTGTGCAGCAAATGGAGTACTTTTTCTTGAACCTCTGAATCCAGCACCACCGGCAGTTGCCCATGAAAGAGCATTACCTTGTCTATCTGTAAGAGTTATAATTGTGTTATTAAATGAAGCATGAACGTGTGCAATTCCATCCACAACGGTTCTTTTAATTTTCTTCTTGGTTTTTTGAGGTCTAGCCATAACTTTTCTCGTAATCTATTTATTTCTTGATAGGTCTTTTCGGACCTTTTCTTGTGCGTGCATTGTTTTTGGTTTTTTGACCTCTGCAAGGCAAACCTCTTCTGTGTCTTAAACCACGATAACAGCCAAGATCCATCAAACGTTTTATATCCATTGCAACTTCCCTGCGCAAGTCACCTTCCACAGTAAATTTTGCAACTTCACCACGAACTTTTTCCAGTGAGTCCTCATCCAAGTCTTTGACCTTGGTCGTTGGATTTATACCTGCATTTTCACAGATTTGATATGCTCTGGTTCTACCGATGCCGTAAATGCTCGTCAGACCAATCCAGGCATGTTTATAAACCGGTATATTGACACCTGCTATACGCGCCATTTAACTCTCCTAATAACTTTAATTTAAACTTTTTAGCCAGTTGATTTTTCTACATACAACTTCTAGCTAAAGTGCTACTCTGGCTCAAAAAGCCGTGCATTATACGCAACAAAAGACAAACAGGCAACAAAGCCCGTGTCTTTTATCACATTTTGTTTAATAATTCTTAATTAATGACATTACTATCAATTTCACCAATTAAAATTTTTATTTTCTCTAAATCTTATCTTAATTAACGCATTACGCACGTTGTTTAGAGTTGTTTACTAAGTAAAAAATAAACTAATTCCTAATTGGAATTAGCGTCTTTGTACTCCAGATTTACCGTAATTTTTTAAATTTGATTTCTTTAACAAACTATCGTATTGACCAGACATTAAGTGTGTTTGTAACTGTGCCATGAAGTCCATTGCAACAACTACAACAATCAATAATGACGTTCCGCCTAAGGCAAATGGAACCTGCCAAATATTCAATATAAACTGAGGCATTAAACTCACACCCAATAAATAGAGTGCTCCCCAGAAAGTAACTTTAGTTGTAACACTATCAATATAATCAGCCGTATGTCTTCCCGGTCTAATTCCAGGAACAACTGCGCCGGAGCGTTTTAAATTATCTGATATCTCATTCGGATCAAAAGTCAGAGCTGTATAGAAAAATGCAAACCAGACAATTAATCCACCAAACATAATCATGTACAACACATTACCAGGTGACAACCAAGCTGAAACATCCAGTAACCAACCCCAACCGTCTTTTTGACCTAAAAACTGTGCTAATGTGCCTGGAAACAATACTAAACTGGATGCAAAGATAACAGGAATAACTCCAGACATATTCACTTTTAAAGGTAAATACGAGCTTTGTGCCAATGTTCCTGTACGTCCACCTCTGCGAGCATATTGTATAGTAATTCTTCTTTGTGCCCTTTCAACGAACACAACAAAGTAAGTAATTCCTAGTGCGATGACAAGCAACAATAACGCAACCAAGGCATTTAAATTTCCTTCTGAAACCATAGAAAATGTAGAGCCTATAGCCGCAGGAAGACCGACCACAATACCTGCGAAAATAATCAATGAGATACCATTACCGATACCTCTTTCACTAATTTGTTCACCCAGCCACATCAAGAACATTGTTCCGCCAGTTAGAGCTACTGTTGCAGGAAATAAAAATCCAAAACCTGGATTTGGGACAACGGCTACACCATTGCTGGAACCCATTTGTTGTAAAGAGAAAGAAATCGCATAGCCTTGGAATGCAGCCAATATTACAGTGAAATAACGCGTATATTGGTTAATTTTCTTACGACCTGATTCTCCTTCCTTTTTTAACTCTTTGAGTTTAGGTACGGTATGACCTAGAATTTGGATAATAATAGAAGTTGTAATATAAGGCATCACACCCAAAGCGAACAATGAGAAACGTCCCAATGCTCCACCGGAGAACATATTAAACATATCAAGCAAGCCTCCACCTTGTGTTTCCAACAACTGTGATAACACTTTAGGATTCACACCCGGAACCGGAATATATGAACCAAGGCGGAATACTATCAATGCAATAACCACGAACCAAATTCTGGATTTGAGTTCCTGGAGATTGTTCTTATTCCCCAACATTTTTTGGATTTGTTCTTGTGATGCTGACATAACTTCTAATACTCGACTGAACCACCTGCTTTTTCGATACTTTCTTTCGCTCCTTTAGTTGGTACCAGACCAACAACTTTAACTGCTTTAGAAAGAGTACCGGTATTAACAACCTTAACTTTTTGAACGAATGACTTTACTAATCCTTTTTCTTTCAAAAGTGCTAAATCAACAGTATCCACATTCAATGTTTCTAAGTGATACAAACAGATTTCACCGGTTTTCTTAGCAATTCTAGAGCTGAAACCAATTTTAGGTAGTCTTTTTTGCAATGGCATTTGACCGCCTTCAAATCCTACTTTATGGAAACCACCAGAACGTGACTTTTGACCTTTATGACCTCTACCACAAGTTTTACCAAGTCCAGAACCAATTCCACGGCCGACTCTTTTTGCCACTTTTTTACTACCAGCGGCAGGCTTAATTGTATTTAAACGCATTTCTCTATCCACCCTTATTCAGTTATTTAACTTCTTCTACTTTTAATAAGTGAATAGCTTTGTTAATCATGCCTCTGTTTTCAGGAGTATCCAAAACTTCAACAGTATGTCTGATTTTACGAAGTCCTAAACCTTTTAAACATGCTTTATGATTGGACAAAGCCCCGATTGTACTCTTAGTTTGAGTAACTTTAATAGTTTTTTGCTTAGCCATGATTCAACATTACCTCTTCTACAGTTTTACCACGTTTGGAAGCAATAGTTTCAGGCGATGTCATCGCTTTCAAACCATTTACAGTTGCTCTAACCAGATTAATTGGATTGTTAGATCCTTGAGATTTTGCCAATACGTTTTGAACACCGACAACATCAAATACCGCACGCATCGCACCACCTGCAATAACTCCGGTACCTTCAGACGCTGGTTGCATATAGATTTTCGAACCCGCATGTTTTGCTTTGATTGGATGCCAAAGTGTTCCATCCTTCAGATCAACCTGAATGATGTTTTTACGAGCTTTGTCCATTGCTTTTTGTATCGCAATAGGAACTTCACCCGCTTTACCATATCCGAATCCGATTTTTCCGTTTCCATCACCAACAACAGTTAGTGCAGTGAAACTGAATTGACGACCACCTTTTACAACCTTTGATACCCTGTTTACAGCTACCAAACGCTCTAACAAGCCGTCGTTATCTTCTTTATTGATTTCTACGCTCGCCATTTATTTTTACCTTATCTTTAAATTACTTTAACTTTTGACTCAAATCGCGTCAGAATTATAATCCTAACCCTGCTTCTCTTGCTGCTTCAGCCAATGCTTTGACTTTTCCATGATATAGAAAGCCCGAACGATCAAAAGCAACTTTTTCTACACCTGCTTTTAATGCGCGTTCTGCAATCGCTTTACCGATAATTTTTGCAGCTTCGATATTTTTTCCTGATTTACCATCAACCAAACCTTTTTCAAGTGATGATGCACTTGCTAAAGTTTTTGTTCCGTCACCAGAAATAATTTGAGCGTATAAGTTTTTATCAGTTCTGTGAATTGATAACGAAGGCATTTCCAAAGAACGGATTTTTACACGCGTGCTTTTTGCTCTTCTTATTCTTGCTTGTTTTTTAGTACTACTCATAACTTTAACTCAAACTTTAATTAATTAAGCTTTCTTAGCTTCTTTTCTGAAAACTCTTTCATCAGAATATCTGACACCTTTACCTTTATAAGGCTCTGGTGGTCTGTATGCTCTGATTTCAGCACAAACTTGTCCCAACACTTGTTTATCTGTTCCGGTAACGACGATTTCAGTCTGATTTTTTGAAACTTCAAAACTAATTCCTTCAGGTGCTTTGTAAACCACATCATGTGAAAAACCTAAAGCCAGTTTCAAATCATTACCTTGCATGGAGGCTCTGTAACCAACACCAACAAGTTCTAATTTTCTGCTATAACCATCAGTCAACCCCACAACCATGTTGTTAACCAATGCTCTCATTGTTCCTGTCAACGGTATTGCCATATCATTTTTTGGAGAAAAAACTAATGCACCATTTTCTTCTTTAACATCAACATCTCTATGAACTTGCATTGATGCAGACCCCTTAGGACCTTTAACGGTTATAGTTTGATCTTTAATATCAACTGAAACACCTGAAACGAGTTCTACTGGTTTTTTTGCTATTCTTGACATTATATTTCTCCTTACTTAACAATGCAGATAACTTCGCCGCCAACTTCAGCTTGTCTGGCTTCATAATCTGTCAACAATCCTTTGGATGTTGAAATAATAGCAATACCAAAACCTGCGTCAACCTTAGGAAGTTCATCTTTTCCTTTGTATAACCTCAAGCCTGGTTTACTGGCTCTCTTGATATATTCAATAACGGGTTTACCTTGATAATACTTCAAATTAACTTTAATTTGTTGATGGCCGGTATCACTGTTTGCTGCTTCAATCACTTCAAAAGATTTGATATAGCCTTCTTTTTGCAAAACAGAACAAAGTCCTTTCTTCATTTTTGAAGCAGGAAAAGTAACCGACGCTTTGGATACTAATTGTGCATTTCTTATGCGTGTCAGCATATCTGCAATTGGATCTGTCATACTCATAATTTTATTCCTGTATTCTATACTTTTTTATTTGCTACACTTACCAGCTGGCTTTTGTTAAACCAGGAATATCACCACGCATAGCAGCTTCTCTCAATTGTGTCTTACTCAGACCAAATTTACGGTAAAAACCTCTTGGTCTTCCGGAAATCTGACATCTGTTTCTAACTCTTGAAGGAGATGCATTTCTAGGTAATTTTTGTAATTTTACCTGAGCTTCCATCATATCTTCATAAGAAGTCGAACCGTCAGCAATAATCGCTTTTAGTTCTGCTCTTTTCTTAGCATATTTGTTTACAATTCTAGCTCTTTTCAGATCTCTTTGAATCATTGATTGTTTAGCCATAATTCTGTACCACTATTTACTTTTGAAAGGAAAACTGAAAGCTGACAATAACGCTCTCGCTTCTTCATCTGTTTTTGCAGTTGTAACGATTGTGATATCCATACCACGAATTTCATCAATTTTATCGTAATCAATCTCAGGGAAAATAATTTGCTCTTTGACTCCCATTGAATAGTTACCTCTGCCATCAAATGATTTTGGACTCAAACCACGGAAATCTCTCACCCTTGGAATTGAAATATTTACCAATCTATCCAAAAACTCATACATTTTGTTTCGACGCAAAGTGACTTTACAACCGATTGGCCATCCATCTCTGATTTTAAAACCGGCTACAGACTTTTTAGCGTATGTAATTAGCGGTTTCTGTCCGGAAATCTTCTCCATATCTTCTGAAGCATGATTCAGGATTTTCTTGTTACCAACAGCTTCACCTACACCCATGTTTAAACCGATTTTAACTAATTTCGGTACTTCCATAATGTTTTTGTAGCTGAACTTCTCCATCATCTGAGGAACAACTGTTTCTTTATAAAATGTTTCTAATCTAGTCATATCTTTGCTCTACTTATGCGTCAACTGCTTCGCCACTTGAACGAAACACTCTGATTTTTTTGCCGTTTTCAAGATATTTGAAACTCACTTTGTCAGCTTTTCCTGTTGCTGCATTGAACAACATTACGTTCGACAAATGTATCGGAGCTTCTTTTGAAATAATTCCGCTTGGCTTTTCAGGATTGCTAGGATCTGCCTTAACATGTTTTTTAACCATGTTTACATTATCAACTAACAACTTGTCACCTTTCAATACTTCCAAAACAGTACCACGAGTGCCTTTACTGCGACCCGCAATTACTATGACTTCATCACCTTTTTTAATTCTTTTCATTTTGATACCTTTATAATACTTCAGGAGCCAATGAAATTATTTTCATAAATTTTTCTGAACGTAATTCTCTTGTTACAGGTCCGAAAATACGAGTTCCTATAGGATCTAGTTTTGCATTGAGCATAACTACTGCATTGCCGTCAAAGCGAATCAATGACCCGTCATTTCTTCTTACGCCCTTTCTGGTTCTTACTACAACTGCGTTATAAACCTCGCCTTTTTTTACTTTTCCGCGAGGAATTGCCTGTTTCACACTCACTTTGATAATATCGCCAATACCAGCATATCTTCTTTTTGAGCCGCCCAGAACCTTTATACACATTACTTCTTTTGCGCCGCTGTTATCTGCTACGGCCAATCTTGTTTGCATTTGAATCATGGTTATACCTCTTTAATCAATGGGCCTTGTTATTGCGCATCAGTAACTAAACCAACCACTTTCCATGATTTAGTTTTTGAGTACGGGCGTGTTTCTGTAATTCTTACATTATCACCAACTTTATAATCATTCCCTTCGTCATGAGCATGAATCTTACTAGAACGTTTGATAAACTTTCCATATATAGGATGCTTTTCTTTGCGCTCAATTAAAACAGTAACAGTTTTGTCCATTTTGTCACTGACAACGATTCCTTGCTTAACGCGTAATACTTTATTATCTGTAGTCATCACTTGTTACCTGCTTCTTTTGTTGCAATCAAATTCTGCTTGATTAATGTTTTCACTTTGGCAATGTCGCGTCTTGCTTCTTTTAACAAATGATTTTTTGTCAACTGTCCGTTTCCTTTAGCCATTCTCAGATCAAATTGATGCTTTTGAATTTCAGCCAACTTTTCTTTAAGTTCGACTAGGCTTTTACCTTTTAATTCTTTAACATTCATTTACATCACCACTCTTTTCACAAATGTTGTACTAAATGGGAACTTAGCAGCCGCTCTTGAAAAAGCCGCTTTTGCAACATCTTCTGAAACCCCTTGAATTTCATAAATAACTCTTCCGGGTTTAATGACTGCTGCCCAATATTCAACATTACCTTTACCTTTACCCATACGAACCTCAACCGGTTTGCTGGTTATTGGTTTGTCAGGAAATACTCTTATCCATAATTTACCACCACGTCTAACGTGACGGGTAATTGCTCTACGACCAGCTTCGATTTGACGAGCCGTCATAAATCCTCTGGCAGTGGCTTTTAGACCAAACTCACCAAAGCTTACTTTGTTTCCAGCATGCGCAAGACCGCGATTACGACCTTTTTGCTGCTTTCTGAATTTTGTTCTTTTTGGTTGCAGCATCGTTTATCTCCGTTTCTTACCTTTTGGTTTATCCTCTTCTTGTGTTTGTTCTAAATCAAACACATCACCGGTGTAAACCCAAACCTTAATTCCTAATACACCATAAGTTGTATAGGCTTTACCCATTGCATAATCAACATTAGCTCTGAATGTATGCAAAGGAACACGTCCTTCTCTATACCATTCAGTTCTAGCAATTTCAGCACCATTTAAACGGCCTGCAATTGCTACTTTGATACCTAAAGCACCTAATCTCATTGCACTGGAAACAGCACGCTTCATCGCGCGACGGAACATAATACGTCTTTCCAGCTGAGATGCAATACCTTGAGCAATTAAATCAGCATCTAATTCAGGTTTTCTTATTTCTGCAACGTTTACATGCGTTGGGACACCCATAATTTTTGAAACTGCATGTTTCAATTTTTCGATGTCCTCACCTTTCTTACCAATCACAATACCCGGTCTGGCTGTATGAATTGTAATACGAGCATTTTTTGCAGGTCTTTCAATTTCAATTTTTGAAACCGAAGCATTTGCAAGTTCTTTTCTCAGGTATTTTCTTACTTTGATATCTTTAATCAGTTGATCTGAAAAATCACCTTGTTCAGCATACCAACGTGCATTCCAAGGTTTTGAAATACCCAGCCTAATTCCTATTGGATGTACTTTTTGACCCATAACTCTACCCTTACGATGCTTCAGCCACTTTCACTGTGATGTGGCTAGTTCTTTTTAATATTCTGGTTCCTCGTCCTTTAGCACGTGCTCTACCACGTTTTAAAGTCGGGCCTTCATCAACCATGATGGTACTGACAAACAGATCATCAACATCCAGACCTTCATTATGTTCAGCGTTAGCAACTGCTGACATAAGTACTTTTTTCACCAGATGAGCTGCTTTTTTAGGGCTAAAAGATAATAATTTTTCAGCTTCTTCAACTTGCATACCTCTGATTTGATTAGCAATCAAACGCACTTTTTGTGCTGAAATTGCTGCTCTCATATGTTTTGCTGTAACTTCCATCATCATCACCTATCTCTTCTTAGCTTTTTTATCAGCCGCATGACCTTTGAAGGTACGAGTTGGTGAAAACTCACCTAACTTATGACCTACCATCTCTTCAGTTACCAATACAGGAACATGTTGTTTGCCGTTATGAACTGCAATTGTCAAGCCTACCATTTCAGGCAGTATCATAGATCTTCTTGACCATGTTTGAATCGGACGCTTACTGTTCTCATCAATTGCCTTGAGAACTTTTTTCATTAAATGATGGTCAACGTGAGGACCTTTTTTTAAAGAACGTGGCATATCTGCTTACCTATTTTTTATTTCTACGACGCACAATATATTGATCTGTACGTTTATTCTTTCTAGTCTTATAACCTTTAGTCTTAACACCCCATGGAGTTACAGGATGACGACCACCAGAGGTTCTTCCTTCACCACCGCCGTGTGGATGGTCTACCGGGTTCATGGCAACACCGCGAACCGTAGGTCTTACACCTCTCCAACGACTTGCACCGGCTTTACCGATTTTCTCTAGGTTGTGCTCACCATTTGAAACTTCACCCAAAGTTGCTCTGCAACTAACAGGAACTTTACGCATCTCACCGGAACGCAATCTTAATGTTGCATAAGTACCGGCACGAGCAACTAATTGCGCACTTGTTCCAGCACTTCTTGCTAATTGCGCACCTTTACCCGGTTTCATTTCAATACAATGAACTACTGAACCCAATGGAATATTGCTCAACGGTAGTGTATTACCCAATTTAATCGGAGCATTGTTTCCTGAAACGACGCTCATACCAGCTTCTAAACCTTTAGGAGCAATAATGTAACTTCTTTGTCCGTCTTCATAACAAATCAAAGCAATGTACGCAGTGCGATTCGGATCATATTCGATTCTTTCAACTTTTGCACTGATAGATTCTTTAGTACGTTTGAAGTCAATAATTCTATAACGCTGTTTATGACCACCACCTTTGTGACGTGTGGTTATACGTCCGAAATTATTTCTTCCGCCTGTTTTCGATTTTTTCTCAACCAGAGCTTCGTATGGGCTTCCTTTGTGCAGGCCTTTTCTCAGAACTTTTGCTGAGTTTCTGCGCCCCGGTGAAGTTGGTTTTAATACTACAATTGCCATTATCTACTCCAGATTATTCTGCCACACCAAAGTCAATCATTTGACCTTGTTGCACTCTTACATAAGCCTTTTTCCAGTCTGGTCTTTTTCCAGGCTTACCTCTAAAGGATTTAGTTTTTCCTTTAACCTTCAGGATTTTCACATCTTCAACTTTTACTTCAAAAAGTTTTTCGACTGCTGTTTTAACATCAGTTTTATTTGAAGACACGGCTACTTTAAATACATATTGGTTTGATTGTTCACCAACCCTGTTACTCTTTTCTGAGATAACTGGTGACAACAAAGTATTGTAAACATTATTTAAACTCATGCTAACCACTCCTGAACTTTTTCTGCTGCAGCCATTGTCATAACAACCTTCTCAGATGAAACAAGTGAGACAGGATCTAATGATTTGACATCAGTCACATAAACATTCGGAATATTTCTTGTTGCCAATAAAACATTACTGTCTAGCTCGTCAACAACGATTGTTCCGCTTTTCATATCGTGTTTTGCTAAAAATTTAACTGCATCTTTTGTTTTTGCGTCTTTGATATCAATACTATTAACAAAGACCAGACGTTCTGTACGAGTCAATTCAGAAAGAATTGATTTCATACCGGCTCTATACATTTTTTTATTCACTTTTTGTGAATGATCGCGCGGTGTCGCAGCAAATGTTTTACCACCACCAACCCAAATCGGGCTGCGGATTGTTCCCGCACGCGCACGACCGGTACCTTTTTGTTTAAAAGGTTTCTTACCACCACCACTCACATCAGAGCGACTTTTTTGAGCTTTTGTACCGGCTCTACCGCCTGCTAGATAAGCAGTGACGACTTGATGAACCAGTGCTTCTGAAAAGTCTCTGTTAAAAACTTCATCAGATACTTCAATTTTTGATTTTTTGCCCGCTACTTTAATTTCCATCATACTCTCCTTATGCTTTCACAGCCGGTTTAATAATTACACGTGACTGTTTCGCACCGGGTACAGCACCTTTAATCAGAATCAATCCTTTTTCAGAATCCACTCTAACTATTTCAAGGTTTTGTGTAGTAACATTTCTGTCACCCATGTGACCGGCCATTTTTTTACCTTTGAAAACTCGACCTGGAGTTTGGCATTGTCCGATTGAACCTGGCGCTCTATGTGAAACTGAGTTACCATGTGTAGCATCTTGAGTTCTGAAGTTATAGCGTTTGATTGGACCTTGAAAGCCTTTACCTTTAGATCTTCCGCTAACATCAACAGCTTGACCCGCTTCAAACATGGCAATATCCAACTTAGCACCAACTTCAAAAGAATCGTCTGTTCTGAATTCCATGACAAAACAACCAGCTTCAACACCTGCTTTCGCATAGTGTCCAGCTTGAGGTTTGCTTACTTTTGATGATTTAATTGTGCCTGTTGAAATTTGAATTGCATTATAACCGTCAGTTTCAACTGTTTTTACTTGTGAAACTGTGTTGTCTGATACGCTAATTACTGTTACAGGAGTAGAGTTTCCGTCTTCATTAAAAACTCTAGTCATTCCAACTTTATGTCCGATGATTCCAATAGTCATTTTTACACCCTCTAAGATAGTTGAATTTGAACATCAACACCAGCTGCCAAATCTAATTTCATTAGTGCATCTACTGTTTTATCGTTAGGATCAACAATATCAACTAAACGCTTGTGCGTTCTCATTTCATATTGATCACGAGCATCTTTATTAACATGTGGAGATATCAAAACCGTAAAACGCTCAATACGTGTCGGTAAAGGAATAGGACCCTTCACCTGAGCACCTGTGCGCTTTGCAGTCTCAACAATTCTTCCAGCAGATTGATCAATTAACTTATGATCAAATGCCTTTAATCTTATTCTAATTTTTTGATCGGCCATTACCGTTGCCTCTTAAGTTAAGAGCGCGCTTCTCGCAACGCTCTATAGAAAAATAAATCTTATTTCTTTTTAAAGTACCGTTCTAATTATTTAAAAATCTTAGAAACAACACCAGCTCCTACTGTGCGACCACCTTCACGAATCGCAAAACGCAATCCTTCATCCATCGCAATAGGATTAATCAATGTAATACGCATCTTGATATTATCGCCAGGCATTACCATCTCAACTCCTTCCGGTAATTCAACTGCACCAGTAATGTCAGTTGTACGGAAGTAAAACTGTGGTCTGTATCCTTTAAAGAATGGCGTATGACGTCCACCCTCATCTTTCGATAATACATAAACCTCAGCTTCAAATTCAGTGTGTGGTGTAATTTTGCCAGGATGCGATAATACTTGACCACGCTCAACTTCATCACGTTTTGTACCACGCAACAACACACCTACGTTATCACCGGCACGACCTTCGTCAAGTAGTTTACGGAACATTTCAACACCGGTACAAACTGTTTTCCTAGTTTCTCTGATTCCAACAATCTCTAACTCTTCACCAACTTTAACGATTCCACGCTCAACACGACCGGTAACTACTGTTCCACGACCTGAGATTGAGAATACGTCTTCGATTGGCAACAAGAATGGTTGGTCAACATCACGCTCAGGCTCTGGGAAATAGGAATCCATAGCATCCAAAAGAGCTTCAATTGAAGGAACACCAATCGGACTCATATCACCTTCAAGTGCTTTCAATGCAGAACCTTTAACCATTGGAGTGTCATCACCAGGGAAGTCATAATCACTTAGCAATTCACGAATTTCCATTTCAACAAGTTCCAACAACTCTTCGTCATCAACTTGGTCACATTTGTTCATGTAAACAAGAATATAAGGTACACCAACCTGGCGACCCAACAAGATGTGCTCACGAGTTTGTGGCATCGGACCATCTGCTGCTGATACTACTAATATCGCGCCGTCCATCTGTGCCGCACCTGTAATCATGTTTTTAACATAGTCAGCATGACCCGGACAGTCAACGTGTGCATAGTGACGACCTTCTGTTTCGTACTCTACGTGAGCTGTTGCGATCGTAATACCACGCTCTCTTTCTTCCGGCGCATTATCAATTTGATCGTAATCTTTAAATGTGCCACCAATCTTCTCAGCTGAAACCTTTGTTAAAGCTGCCGTTAAAGTTGTTTTACCATGATCAACGTGACCAATCGTTCCCACATTAACATGCGGCTTATTGCGTTCAAATTTTTCTTTAGACATTTTCTTTCTCTATTGCTAAATTATAGTTGTACCAAATCTTTCATAACACTATCAGCAGCAGGCTGATAGTGATCAAATTCCATCGAATAGGCTGCTCTACCTTGTGTAGCAGACCTTAATGCTGTTGCATAACCAAACATCTCTGATAACGGTATAAAACAGCGAATAATTTTTCCGGAAACAGAATCGTCCATTCCTTCTAAGTTTCCTCTGCGACGACTCACATCGCCCACAACATCTCCCATATATTCTTCGGGAGTGACAATTTCAACTTTCATAACAGGCTCTAAAAGAGTCGGCTTAGCTTCCAATGCACCGTTTCTAAACGCCATAGCACCTGCTATTTTAAAAGCCATTTCACTCGAATCCACATCATGAAACGATCCGTCATATAAAGTAACCCTACAGTCAACAACAGGGTATCCTGCAAGCACACCATTTTCCATTTGCTCACGAACACCTTTATTTACTGATGGAATAAACTCCCTAGGAATCACACCACCTTTAATTTCATCAACAAACTCAAAACCTTCTCCTTGTTTTAATGGCTCAATGCGAATTTTGACATGCGCATATTGACCTTTTCCACCTGACTGCTTAACAAATTTTGTTTCTTGCTCTACAGTTTTAGCAATTGTTTCCCGGTATGCCACCTGAGGATTACCAACATTTGCATTAACTTTAAACTCCCTTCTCATCCTATCAACAATAATATCAAGATGAAGCTCACCCATTCCCGATATAATCGTTTGGCCGGACTCATCATCTGTACTCACCCGAAAAGACGGGTCTTCCTGAGCCAATCGAGATAGAGCCATTGCCATTTTTTCTTGGTCAGCAGTTGTTTTAGGCTCAACTGCAACCGAAATCACCGGTTCTGGAAATTGCATTTTTTCCAGAATAATTGGCGCGTTCATCGCACACAAGGTATCTCC
The DNA here is from genome assembly GCA_041395445.1 of Gammaproteobacteria bacterium. Taxonomy (NCBI): domain Bacteria; kingdom Pseudomonadati; phylum Pseudomonadota; class Gammaproteobacteria; species Gammaproteobacteria bacterium. The sequence goes on from JAWLAO010000001.1 coordinate 623,900, forward strand.
GGTTGTTACATCCTTCATACCAACAACTGCCGCAATATCACCCGCTCTCACTTCTTTGATTTCTTCACGAGAGTTCGAGTGCATTTGCAACAAACGACCTATTCTTTCTTTAGCATTTTTCACTGGATTGAAAACCATATCACCGGTTTTCACAATTCCTGAATAAACTCTTAAAAAAGACAACGAACCAACAAACTGATCTGTTGCGATTTTAAAAACCAATGCTGAAAATGGCTCATCATCAGAAGCATGTCTTTCAACCACATCCTCAGAATCTTCACCAACAACTCCTTTTATAGCCGGCACATCCAACGGAGATGGCAACAACTCAACAACCTTGTCCAAAACGGATTGCACACCTTTGTTTTTAAAGGCCGTCCCACACAAACAACAAACAATCTCGTTATTTATCGTTCTCTTTCTTAATCCTTTAACAATCTCATCAATTGACAATTCACCTTGCTCTAAATACTTATCCATCAAGTATTCATCTGCCTCAGCCGCTGTTTCAACAACAAACTCTCTCGCCAATTCAGCATCTGACAACATTTCATCCGGAATTTCTTTCTCTTCAAAAGCAACACCCATGTCGTCTTCGTTCCAATAAACCACCTTCATCTTAAGCAAGTCTATTATTCCTTTAAAGTTTTCTTCCGCACCGATCGGCATTTGCAAAGGAACAGCATTTGCACCTAAACGATTTCTTACATTGTCAACAACTCTATCAAAATCTGCGCCAACACGGTCCATTTTATTGATGAAAGCCAACCTAGGAACATGATACCTATCCGCCTGCCTCCAAACTGTTTCCGACTGAGGCTCAACACCTCCTACCGCACAAAAAACAGCTACAGCCGCATCAAGAACCCTTAACGATCTTTCAACCTCAATCGTAAAGTCAACATGACCCGGTGTATCAATAATATTTATTCTATGACTATCAAAACTACCGTCCATTCCGCTCCAGAAACAAGTTGTTGCAGCAGAGGTAATGGTAATACCTCTCTCCTGCTCTTGCTCCATCCAATCCATCGTAGCATTTCCATCATGAACCTCACCGATTTTGTGAGACACTCCTGTATAATATAAAATACGCTCCGTCGTGGTCGTTTTCCCTGCGTCAATATGAGCCATAATCCCAATATTTCGATACCTTTCGATAGGAGTTGCTCTCGCCATGACCTTATTCCAGTTTTTTATTTTTTTATATAACTAATTTACTACCATCTGTAGTGAGCAAAAGCTCTGTTCGCTTCAGCCATTTTGTGAGTATCCTCACGTTTTTTCATTGCAGCTCCGCGATCATGCAACGCGTCAGAAAGCTCAGCTGCCAATTTAGCAGGCATACTATCTTCGCCACGTTTTCTTGCAGCCTCAATCACCCAACGCATAGCCAACGCCATTTGTCTTTTTGGGCGAACTTCCATAGGAACCTGATAAGTTGCACCACCAACACGACGTGATTTAACCTCAACTAATGGCTTAACTTTTGATAATGCCGCTTCACACAACTCAACCGCATCACCTTTTTCTTTTTCTACGATTCCATCCAATGCGCCATAAACAATTTTTTCTGCCACTGACTTCTTGCCATCAACCATCACCATGTTCATGAACTTTCCAACCAACTGACTTCCAAACTTAGGATCAGGCAGCACTTCACGAGCAAAATTTCTTCTTTTTCTAGACATTTCAAATTAACCTTTATTTCTTAGGACGCTTAGTTCCGTATTTAGAACGACCTTGTTTTCTGTCATTCACACCAGCAGTATCCAAAGCACCACGAACAATGTGATACCTCACACCAGGTAAGTCTTTAACACGACCACCTCTAATTAACACAATCGAGTGCTCTTGCAGGTTATGACCTTCACCACCGATATAACTTGTAACTTCAAAACCATTTGTCAATCTCACACGAGCCACTTTACGCAAAGCAGAGTTTGGTTTTTTTGGAGTCGTTGTATAAACACGAGAACAAACTCCTCTCTTTTGTGGACACGCTTCCAAAGCCGGTACATTAGTTTTATACGCCTTTGGCTTTCTAGGCTTTCTTACTAATTGGTTTATAGTTGCCATATTTTTTCTTTACCCTATAGAAAACAAAAGACAGGCTGGCGAAAACCAGCCCGTCAAAATTAAGAACGGGGATTTTAGTGACTCCCCCGTTTTTAGTCAAGTAATGATGCAATATATTTTTATTTTTATTACATCTTTACTGTTGTTGAAATGAAATCAGAGTCAATTGATTTATTCTTCAATCAAACCTTCGCCGTCACTTTCTTCAAAAATTGACTGCTCTTCAATAGCCATTAGATCCATTTTTAATTCTGTTTCTCTGGATTTTCTACGCTCTTGATGATACGCCAAACCTGTACCTGCCGGAATCAAACGTCCAACAATCACATTCTCTTTTAATCCCCTGAGACTGTCTTTAGTACCTCTTACAGAAGCCTCTGTCAGAACTCTTGTAGTCTCTTGGAAGGACGCCGCTGAAATAAATGATTCTGTCGCCAAGGATGCTTTTGTAATACCTAGCAATAGCAACTCATAAGCCACAGGAACACCATCTTTCTTAATAATTTCCTTATTGGTTGTCAATACTTCTTTCAAAGATACATGCTCAGATTTCAATAAATCGGAATCACCCGGAGAAACAATCTCAACTTTTCTCAACATTTGCCTGATAATCGTTTCGATATGTTTATCGTCAATTCCCACACCTTGTAAACGGTAAACATCTTGAATCTCATTCACCAAATAATGCGCCAAAGCTTCAACACCTTGTAATCGAAGAATGTCATGCGGATTTGGCTCGCCTTCAACAATGACCTCACCTTTTTCTACATGCTCACCTTCGAAGACGATGATTTGTCTCCACTTAGGAATTAAAGTTTCTACTTGCTCTCCATCTTTTGTGGTGATAACCAATCTATTTTTACTCTTGGTTTCTTTTCCGAAAGAAATAATTCCTGCTGCCTCAGCTTGTAATGCCGCATCTTTTGGCTTTCTTGCTTCAAACAAGTCAGCAACCCTTGGCAGACCACCGGTAATATCTCTGTTTCTACTTGATTCTTGTGGAATCTTAGCCAAGAAATCACCAACATTAACTTCCTGTTTATTTTGAATATTAATTGTTGCTCCCGGAGGGAGGAAATATTGAGCCGGGATTTCAGTTCCCGGAATCATAACCGGTTTGCCTCGTTTGTTTTCCAAACGAATCATCGGTCTCATATCCTTTCCTCTTGAACCTCTGGTTTTAGGATCGGTAATCACGAAACTAGTTAATCCTGTCAAGTCATCCACTTGTTCCTGTACTGTTACGTTGTCCTGGAAGTCTATGAAGTTAACGATACCAGCAACCTCAGTTACAATTGGGTGAGTATGAGGATCCCATGTAACGAGAACATCTCCACCTTTAACTTTCGCCCCTTCGTTGACATCAATGATTGCACCATAAGGAATTTTATAACGCTCTTTCTCTCTTCCCGATGCTTCGTGAATTGATAACTCACCGGAACGAGAAATTGCAACCAGCTTTTTATCAACATTCTTAACAGTTTTAATGTTATGAAGTCTCACAACACCATCTGATTTAATCTGAATTTGATTGTTTGCTGCTTGTTTAGATGCCACACCACCGATATGGAAGGTTCTCATTGTCAACTGAGTACCAGGCTCACCAATACTTTGAGCAGCTACAACACCTACAGACTCACCAATACTCACGAAATGACCTCTGGCCAAATCACGACCATAACATCTTGCACAAATACCGGACTCTGCTTCACAAGTTATTGGAGAACGAACTTTGATAGTATCTATCCCTGTTTCTTCAATCAAACTGACAGTTTCTTCATCAATCAATGTACCTTGAGGAATCAATGGTTTGTCATCAGCATCTCTGGCAAAAATATCTTCAGCAACCACACGACCCAAAACTCTTGAGCCTAATGACTGAACAACTTCTCCACCGGAAATAATGGCTTGAAGATTCATTCCATCAATTGTGCCACAATCCTGACTAGTTACAACCACGTCTTGCGCCACATCAACCAAACGTCTTGTTAAATAACCTGAGTTTGCAGTTTTCAGAGCAGTATCAGCCAAACCTTTACGTGCACCGTGAGTTGAAATAAAGTATTGCATAACGTCAAGACCTTCCCTGAAGTTAGCTTTAATTGGTGATTCAATAATCGAACCATCCGGTTTCGCCATCAAGCCACGCATCCCTGACAACTGTCTCATTTGAGCCGGGGAACCCCTGGCTCCAGAATCAGCCATCACAAATACTGAGTTCATTGAGTCCTGACTGACTTTTTTACCATCTTTGGTTTCAACTTCATCTGTTCCTAATGCTTTCATCATCGATTTAGCGACTTCTTCATTAGCTCTGGACCAGATATCAATCACCTTGTTATATCTTTCGCCAGCTGTAACCAATCCGGATGAATACTGACCTTGAATTGCCAGAACTTCTTTCTCAGACTCAGCCAGAATATCTTTCTTTTCTTCAGGAATAATCAAATCGTCAACACCGATTGACATACCAGAATAAGTTGCAAAACGGAAACCGGTGTACATTAATTGGTCCGCAAAAATAACCGTTTCTTTCACACCCATTTTGTGATAACAGATATTCAACAACTTAGAAATGTTTTTCTTAGTCAGAACAACATTAATGTTTTCGAAACCTAAACCTTTAGGCAAAATTCTATGCAAAATTGCACGACCAACTGTTGTTTCGACCAATTCATATTGCTGTTCATCGTCTTCATTGACTTTATCAACAGGCAATCTGACTTTTACTTTGGCTTGCAATGTGACTTTTTCATTGTCATAAGCTCTTTGCGCTTCATCCGGATCGGCAAAAATCATGCCCTCACCCGGTTGATTGACCAAAGCACGAGTCATATAATACAGACCCAACACAACGTCTTGAGAAGGTACAATAATTGGCTCACCACTAGCTGGAGACAATATGTTATTTGTTGACATCATCAATGTTCTGGCTTCCAACTGTGCCTCAATTGATAGTGGCACATGAACCGCCATTTGGTCACCGTCGAAGTCGGCATTGAACGCGGTACAAACCAAAGGATGAAGCTGAATGGCTTTACCTTCAATCAAAATTGGTTCAAATGCCTGAATACCTAATCTGTGAAGAGTTGGTGCACGGTTTAACAGAACCGGATGTTCACGAATAACTTGTGCCAAAATGTCCCAAACTTCCGGAGTCTCGTCTTCAACACTCTTCTTAGCTGCCTTGATTGTTGAAACATAATCATATTGCAACAATTTGCCTAAGATGAAAGGCTTGAACAGTTCCAGAGCCATTTTCTTTGGAAGACCGCATTGATGTAATTTCAACGTTGGACCAACCACAATAACGGAACGACCAGAATAATCCACACGTTTTCCAAGTAAGTTCTGACGGAAACGACCTTGTTTCCCTTTAATCATATCCGCAAGGGATTTCAATGGACGTTTATTCGTACCAGTGATTGCTCTACCTCTTCTGCCATTATCCAGCAACGCATCCACAGACTCTTGTAGCATTCTTTTTTCGTTACGAACAATAATGTCAGGAGCGTGCAAGTCCAACAAACGGCGCAAACGATTGTTTCTGTTAATAACTCGACGATACAAATCATTCAAATCCGATGTTGCAAAACGTCCGCCATCCAGAGGAACCAACGGTCTAAGTTCCGGTGGAAGAACCGGTAGAACTGTCATAATCATGTGCTCAGGACGGTTTCCTGATTTCACAAATGAATCAAACAGTTTGATTCGTTTTGACAATCTTTTAATCTTTGTAACTGAACGAGTGGATTCGATTTCTTCGTGGAACTGAACCAGCTGTTTGTTCAAATTAATATCTTTCAGCAAATCATAAATGGCTTCTGCGCCCATTTTTGCTTTAAACTCATCGCCCCAGGCTTCAATCGCATTGGTGTATTGTTCGTCAGTCAATAACGTGCCTTTTTCAAGGTCTGTCATGCCCGGATCGGTAACTACAAATGATTCAAAATAAAGAATTCTTTCGATTTCTCTTAAAGTCATTTCCAGCATCAAACCAATTCTTGATGGTAATGATTTCAAAAACCAGATATGCGCAACCGGGCTTGCTAAAGCAATATGCCCCATTCTTTCACGACGCACTTTTGACAAAGTTACTTCCGTGCCACATTTTTCACAGACCACACCACGATGTTTCATGCGTTTGTATTTGCCACACAAACATTCGTAATCTTTTGTTGGTCCGAAAATCGCCGCACAGAATAAACCGTCACGTTCCGGTTTGAATGTTCTGTAATTGATAGTCTCAGGTTTTTTCACCTCACCATAAGACCAAGAACGAATCAACTCAGGAGGAGCTAAACTGGCTTTAATAGCATCAAATTCCTGTACTTCTTTTTGAGGATTGAATAGTTTAAGTAAATCTTTCACTGTATTCTCCCGACTTATTCGTTTTCTAACTCAATGTTCAAACCAAGTGAACGCACCTCTTTAACAAGGACGTTAAATGATTCCGGCATACCAGCAACAATTTCGTGCTGACCATCAACAATATTTTTATAAGTTTTGTTTCTGCCTACAACATCATCGGATTTAACTGTTAACATTTCCTGCAATGTGTATGCAGCACCGTAAGCTTCCAATGCCCACACCTCCATCTCACCGAATCTCTGACCACCGAATTGAGCTTTACCACCCAATGGTTGTTGTGTAACCAAAGAATAAGGACCAGTGGAGCGAGCATGCATCTTATCATCAACCAAGTGATTCAGTTTCAGCATGTACATGTAACCTGTGGTTACCGGTCTGTCAAATTTCTTACCGGTTCTTCCATCGTAAAGCACCGCTTGTCCACTGGTTGGTAGATCAGCTAGTTCTAACAATTTTTTGATGTTTTTCTCTTCAGCACCATCAAATACCGGTGTTGCCATTGGCACACCGCCTTTGAGATTGTGAGCCAGTTCCATGATTTCATCATCGTTTAACTCATCCAGATTGACTCGTTCTTTATCGATGTTGTAAATCTTGGTTAGGAATTCACGCAAATTATTTGCTTTTTCATTCTTCTCAAGCATCTCAGTAATTTTATCGCCCAAACCTCTGGCGGCCCATCCCAAATGAACCTCAAGTACCTGACCGATATTCATACGTGAAGGCACACCCAATGGATTCAGAACGATATCAACCGGTCTTCCGTTTTTATCAAATGGCATATCTTCCTCTGGCACAACCATTGAAATCACACCTTTGTTTCCATGACGCCCCGCCATTTTATCGCCTGGTTGAATTCGACGTTTCACCGCCAAATAAACCTTAACCATTTTCAAAACGCCGGGAGCCAAATCATCACCCGAAGTGATTTTCTTCTTCTTGTCTTCAAAACGCTCATCAAACAGTTTTCTTTGACGTTCAACCTGATCCGCCATCTGGTCGATTTGCTCAGAAACTTTAGCGTCACTGACTTTAACATCAAACCATTCGGATTCATCCAAACCATTTAAGTAGTCTTCAGTAACTTCAGCTCCTTTTTTCAAACCGGGAGCTTTAACAACTTTTTGCCCAACAAGAATGGAACGCAAACGTTGTTGAATCACTCCGCGCATGATTCTGAATTGATCGCGCAAGTCGTTACGAACCTGCTCAAGCAATTCATGTTCAATTTTTTCTGCGCGGTTCCCTTTTTCAACACCATCTCTGGTGAAAACTTGGACGTCAATAACAGTTCCGTGAGTAGAACTTGGAACTTTCAAAGAGGTATCTTTAACATCCAGCGCTTTCTCACCGAAAATAGCTCTCAGAAGTTTTTCTTCTGGTGTTAATTGCGTTTCTCCTTTAGGAGTCACTTTACCCACAAGAATATCACCAGGACCAACTTCTGCACCGACATAAACAATTCCAGAATCATCCAGTTTTGTCAGGGCGCTTTCACTGATGTTTGGAATATCAGCAGTAATTTCTTCTGTACCCAGTTTTGTATCACGAGCAATACAAGTCATTTCAACTATATGAATCGAAGTAAAACGATCGTCTTTTACAACTTTTTCAGAAATCAGAATCGAGTCCTCAAAGTTGTAACCATTCCAAGGCATGAAGGCAATCAACATATTTTGACCCAGAGCCAATTCACCTAAATCGGTTGATGGTCCATCTGCCAAAACATCACCAACATCAACCACATCACCGACATTCACCAAAGTTTTTTGGTTGATACATGTGTTTTGGTTAGAACGTGTGTATTTTGTCAAATTATAAATATCAACGCCCGGATCATCTTCAGCGATATGCTCTTCTGCAACACGAATTACAATTCTTGAGGCATCAGCCATTTCTACAACGCCCGGACGTCTGGCACTCACTGTTACACCAGAGTCACGCGATACAATTTTCTCCATTCCGGTTCCGACCAGTGGTTTATCTACTTTTAAAGTCGGAACAGCTTGTCGTTGCATGTTTGATCCCATCAGCGCCCTGTTCGCATCATCATGCTCAAGGAAAGGAATCAATGCCGCAGCCACTGAAACAATTTGTTTCGGCGATACATCCATATATTTCACATCTTTGGCTGGTGTCAGTGTTACCTCGCCATGATGACGTGATAAAACGAACTCATCTGTGAGTTTGCCTTTTTTATCCATTGTTGCATTTGCCTGTGCAATAGGATATTCACCCTCTTCTATTGCAGAAAGATAGACGATGTCACTAGTCACCACTCCATCATTTACTTTACGATATGGAGTTTCCAAGAAACCATATGAATTAGTTCTTGCATAAACCGATAATGAGTTGATCAAACCAATATTCGGCCCCTCAGGAGTTTCAATCGGACATAATCTTCCATAGTGTGTCGGATGCACGTCACGAACCTCAAAACCAGCTCTTTCACGAGTCAAACCACCTTGTCCAAGTGCAGAAATACGACGCTTGTGCGTAATTTCAGACAATGGGTTGTTTTGATCCATAAATTGTGACAACTGATTAGAACCAAAGAATTCTTTAACAGCAGCAGCAATTGGTTTTGCATTGATTAAATCTTGTGGAGTCAAACCTTCTGAGTCAGCTACAGTCAATCTTTCACGAACAGCTCTTTGAACACGAACCAGACCAACACGGAAGACATTCTCAGTCATTTCTCCAACAGAACGAACACGTCTGTTACCAAGATGGTCGATATCGTCAACAGCACCATTTCCGTTTCTGATATTTACCAACTCACGCATGACATTGATGATGTCATCATTACTTAGAGTTCCTGAGCCTTCATCTTCATTGATTCCCAAACGCTTGTTGAACTTCATACGTCCAACTTCTGACAAATCGTAACGATCAGGGTTGAAGAACATTCCTTCAAACAGAGCTTTTGATGATTCTTCTGTTGGTGGCTCACCTGGGCGCATCATACGATAAATCTCAACTAATGCTTCTAATTGCGAGCGAGTCGGGTCAACATTAACAGTTGTTGACATGTAAGGTCCATTATCCAAATCATTGACATATAAAATCTCAAATGACTTAACGCCGGCTTCACGCAACAATTCAAGAACTTCTTCAGTAATTGTTGCGTTAGCTTCAACAATCACTTCACCTGTTTCTTTATTGACAACCTGCTTAGCAATAATTTTGTCAAGCAAATAAGAATCTTCTAAAGAAATCGTTTTCATTCCTGATTTCGCTAACTGCTTTTCATGACGAGCAGTGATTCTTTTACCTTTTGGAACAATCACATCACTGCCATCTTTGATGTCAAAATCAAATACTTCGCCTTTCAGTTGTTGAGCAACCAGCTTCATGCTGGCACCAGTTTTTTTCAAAGAAATCGAAATTTTCTCAAAGAATAAATCTAAAATTTCTTCAGTTTCATAACCCAAAGCGCGCAGTAAAATTGTTGCGGGTAACTTTCTTCTTCTGTCAATCCTGACATACATGTTATCTTTTGGATCAAACTCGATATCAAGCCATGACCCACGGTAAGGAATAATACGAGCGGAATAAAGTAATTTACCTGATGAGTGAGTTTTACCTTTGTCATGATCAAAGAACACACCTGGTGAACGATGCAATTGATTGACAATAACACGCTCTGTACCATTAATAACGAATGTACCATTGGGAGTCATTAAAGGCAGATCGCCTAAATAGACATCCTGCTCCTTTACATTTTTTATTTTTTTATTTCTGACAGGGCTGTCTTTATCATAGATAACCAGTTGAACTTTGGCTCTCACAGTTGAACCGAATGTCAACCCCCTGAGCTTACACTCTGTAACATTAAAAACTGGTTTTTCGATATTTACACTAATATACTCGAGTTTAGCGTAACCGGAATAACTTTCGATGGGGAAAACTGACTTTAGTGCTTCATCCAAGCCACATTTCTCATCTTCAACCAAGCCCAAAAACTTGTCGTATGACTCAACCTGAGTCTTCAGTAAGAATGGGACATCCACAACTACCTTACTTCTTGCAAAATCCTTACGAATTCTTTTCTTTTCAGTGAACGAATAACTCATAACAACTGTTACCTATCTGAATAAATTTATCTTTTCCGGACTTCCGGTTTTATAAGGTTTCCAATACCTAAAACACTTTCCATGCTTAAGTTTTTAGCCGCAAATTTTACAAGAAAAAAAGTATATTTTCTCAAGCGACTAAAGGCCAGCGGATAAATCCGCCAGCCTTATGCTCAAATAAATAGCTGAGTATTTATTTAACTTCTACTTGCGCACCAGCTTCTTCAAGCTGTGCTTTAATAGATTCTGCTTCTTCCTTAGAAACACCTTCTTTAACTGGTGTTGGAGCTCCTTCTACCAAGTCTTTAGCTTCTTTCAAGCCTAACCCTGTAACTCCCCGTACTGCTTTAATAACACCAACTTTCTTATCACCAAAGCTAGAAAGAATAACGTCAAATTCAGTTTTCTCTTCAGCAGCAGCACCTGCATCACCACCGGCAGCAGGAGCAGCAACTGCAACAGCTGCAGCAGCTGATACACCAAATTTATCTTCCATTGCTTCAATTAACTCAACAACTTCCATAACACTCATGTTTGAAATTGCTTCCAAGATATCGTCTTTAGAAACGGCCATCTTATTTCTCCAAAATACTTATAAATTATAAAAAATAAACATAAATCATCAAAAAGATAATTTATGCAGCTTGTTTTTGATCGCGAATTGCTGCAATAGTACGAACCAATTTTGCATGTGGTTCCGCCATTGTGCGAACGAATTTTTCGATAGGTGCTTTCATTACACTCATCAATTGGCTAATAGCTTGTTCTTTAGTTGGTAATGATGCCAAACGACTAAGTTCAGATGCATCAAATACTTTACCGCCTATAGAAACAACTTTTGTTATTAGCTTATCATTCTTCTTTGCGTATTCTTTAATCAAACGAGCCGCACAACCCGGATCTTCCTGAGAGAAAGCATAAATCATTGGACCAACCAACGAGTCTTTCACACATTCAAAATCCGTGCCTTCAACTGCACGTTTAACTAATGAATTCTTAGCAACTTTTAAATAAACACCCGTTTTTCTTGCCTCTGAACGCATTTCGGTAAATGCATCAACAGTAGTACCGATATACTCAGAAACAACCAACGAATGAGCATTCGCTGCTACGCTAGCAATTTCAGCAACCACAGCCTTCTTTTGTTCTAGACTTAAAGCCATGTTTACCTCCTTTGATAAACGTATCAAACAAACCTGCAATGAATTATCATCACAGTACTTTGGTGGCCATTCAATATCTTCAAATTAATTGCAGACTATCAGGCTTCACCATCTACGCAGGAAATTAAGAAAAAATAATTTTCACCTGCGGTCTTTGACGGCCGTCACACTGACAGCCCTCAAAATTCATCTTTACAGATTTTTTATCTGTAAAATATATTACTTAAGATCAAGTGTCGATTGATCAATTTCCAGACCAGGGCCCATTGTTGATGAGACACTAATCTTTCTGATGTATTTTCCTTTAGCTGTTGATGGCTTTTTCTTGATTAAATCTTTTAACAAAGCCATCAAGTTTTCAGTCAATGCGTCTGGAGAGAAGTTCGCTTTCCCAATCATTGCATGAATAATACCTGCTTTATCAACACGATACATTGCTTGACCGGATTTATTATTTTTAACGGCTGTAACCACATCAGGAGTCACAGTTCCAACTTTAGGATTTGGCATCAAACCTCTAGGACCGAGAATCGTACCTAACTTACCAACAACGCGCATTGCATCAGGTGAGGCAATCACAACATCAAAATCCATTAAACCGCCTTTGATTTCATCAGCTAAATCATCCATACCCACATAATCAGCACCAGCTTCTTTTGCTTCATCAGCTTTTGGACCTTGTGCGAATACTGCAACTTTAACAGTTTTTCCAGTTCCTTGCGGCAGAATTGTTGCTCCGCGAACCACTTGGTCGGATTTAGTTGGATTAACACCCAATTTTATAGCTACATCAATTGATTCATTAAATTTAACTTTTGAATTATCACTCAAAAACTTGAATGCATCTGCCAATGAATACAAACTATGTTTATCGAAGCTCTCACGAATCGCTTTCAATCTTTTTCCAATTTTAGCCATTATTCTACTCCCTCAACATTGATACCCATACTTCTTGCTGTACCTGCTATTGTGTTTACAGCAGCATCAAGAGATCCCGCAGTCAAGTCAGGCTCTTTTGCTTTTGCAATTTCTTCTAATTGCTCACGAGTAATCGTACCCACTTTATCAGTGTTTGGCTTACTACTACCGCTCTTCAAACCTAATGCTTTTTTGATTAGCACAGAAGCAGGAGGGGTTTTAGTAACGAACGAGAAACTTCTGTCGTTATAAACTGTAATTACGACTGGAGTTGGAAGACCCGGCTCAAGATTTGCAGTTTGTGCATTGAAAGCCTTACAGAATTCCATAATGTTTACACCATGCTGACCCAAAGCAGGACCAACAGGCGGACTTGGATTGGCTTTTCCTGCAGCAACCTGCAGTTTGATATAAGCCATTACTTTTTTTGCCATTTTATATTCTCCGGGTTCAAGCGCTTGAGTTCACAAGCTCCCCATTGCTATATATCAATAAAAACTTTACAGCTTCTCGACTTGGCCAAAGCCCAACTCAACAGGAGTGGAACGACCAAATATAGAAACCGCAACACGAATTTTACTTTTTTCGTAATTAATATCTTCAACTTCACCGTTGAAGTCAGCAAACGGACCGTCTACAACACGAACCATTTCACCAATATTAAATAAAATTTTAGGTTTAGGTGCATTTTCACCATCTTGAACGCGCTGCAATATTGCATCTGCTTCACGTTTTGTAATTGGAGCAGGCTTTTCTTTGGTTCCACCAATAAAACCCATCACCTTAGGCGTTTCTTTAACTAAATGCCATGAATCGTCATTCATTTCCATTTCAACAAGCACATAGCCCGGAAAGAATTTTCTCTCACTTTGCCTTTTTTGTCCTTTACGCAATTCGACAACAGTCTCAGTTGGAACCAGCACCTCACCAAAGTACTCTTGCATACCCATGCGTTCAATCCTCTCAATTAAGGATTGACAAACTTTATGTTCAAAATTTGAATACGCGTGTACTACATACCAGTGCTTAGCCATAATTCACCTTTAACCAAAGAAATAACCGACAAGCCAACTGAAGAAAAAGTCAACCAACGACAGAAACAAACCAATCACAATGACCACAACCAAAACAACCAGCGTTGTTTGCAATGTTTCATTACGAGTTGGCCAAACAATTTTTTGCCTTTCAATATTTGATGTTTTGACAAAGCTAAAGAAACTTTTACCTTTGTGAGTTGTTAATGCTATTAAAGCACCCAAAACAACACCACCAAGCAAAATCAAAACTCGCAACACTGTTGCAAGCTCATCTTCAAAATATAGATTACCCGCAACACCGGCAATCACTGCCGCTATTGCAAGCCACCAACGAATTTTCTCACCGAATGAATTTGATAAATCTGCTTGACTCATTATTTCTTGCCTTTTTATGTAAAAATCTGAGCTTATCAAATGGCAGGCCAGGAGGGAATCGAACCCACAACCTGCGGTTTTGGAGACCGCCACTCTGCCAATTGAGCTACTGGCCTGTATTTACTTTCCTTAAAAATACCTGATAAAATCTCAGAGAAACCAAAGCCAGCAACACTTGTTGCCGGCTCCTGTTTATTATTTCAGTGTTATTTATTTAAAAATCTTAGAAACAACACCAGCTCCTACTGTGCGACCACCTTCACGAATCGCAAAACGCAATCCTTCATCCATCGCAATAGGATTAATCAATGTAATACGCATCTTGATATTATCGCCAGGCATTACCATCTCAACTCCTTCCGGTAATTCAACTGCACCAGTAATGTCAGTTGTACGGAAGTAAAACTGTGGTCTGTATCCTTTAAAGAATGGCGTATGACGTCCACCTTCATCTTTTGACAATACATAAACCTCAGCTTCAAATTCAGTGTGTGGTGTAATTTTACCAGGATGCGATAATACTTGACCACGTTCAACTTCATCACGTTTTGTACCACGCAACAACACACCTACGTTATCACCGGCACGACCTTCGTCAAGTAGTTTACGGAACATTTCAACACCGGTACAAACTGTTTTTCTGGTTTCTCTGATTCCAACAATCTCTAACTCTTCACCAACTTTAACGATTCCACGCTCAACACGACCGGTAACTACTGTTCCACGACCTGAGATTGAGAACACGTCTTCGATTGGTAACAAGAATGGCTGATCAACATCACGCTCTGGCTCAGGGAAATAAGAATCCATAGCATCCAAAAGAGCTTCAATTGAAGGAACACCAATCGGACTCATATCACCTTCAAGTGCTTTCAATGCAGAACCTTTAACCATTGGAGTGTCATCACCAGGGAAGTCATAATCACTTAGCAATTCACGAATTTCCATTTCAACAAGTTCCAACAACTCTTCGTCATCAACTTGGTCACATTTGTTCATGTAAACAAGAATATAAGGTACACCAACCTGGCGACCCAACAAGATATGCTCACGAGTTTGTGGCATCGGACCATCTGCTGCTGATACTACCAATATCGCGCCGTCCATTTGTGCCGCACCTGTAATCATGTTTTTAACATAGTCAGCATGGCCAGGACAGTCAACGTGTGCATAGTGACGACCTTCTGTTTCGTACTCTACGTGAGCTGTTGCGATCGTAATACCACGCTCTCTTTCTTCCGGCGCATTATCAATTTGATCGTAATCTTTAAATGTGCCACCAATCTTCTCAGCTGAAACCTTTGTTAAAGCTGCCGTTAAAGTTGTTTTACCATGATCAACGTGACCAATCGTTCCCACATTAACATGCGGCTTATTGCGTTCAAATTTTTCTTTAGACATTGCTCTATTACTCCACTTTAGTGTAAGCGTTTCTTAAAATTATTTAAGTCGAAACCCAAAACATTGTTATTCATTTTTTAGTTTGAGACTTGCTTCCTGCTCTAGCTACCACAAATGGTGCCCATAACTGGAATCGAACCAGTGACCTCTTCCCTACCAAGAAAGTGCTCTACCGACTGAGCTATATGGGCAGTTCATATCTGGAGCGGGTGATGGGAATCGAACCCACGCGATCAGCTTGGAAGGCTGAAGTTCTACCATTGAACTACACCCGCTAAGGCACTTTTAATATGGTGGAGGGAGGAGGATTCGAACCTCCGAAGTCAGAGACAGCAGATTTACAGTCTGCCCCCGTTGGCCGCTTGGGTATCCCTCCGGCTCAAACAAAGCAAGGCATTTTGCAAAAAAAGATATACCTTGTCAATGTTAATCTGTATTTTTTTTATAATTACCTCCTTTAATACCAAAACATTAAAGGATATTTGCAAATTTGTCAGTTGGTGACAATCTTTGAACGATGATTAATCAACTAGTGGTTGCCAGTAATTATTTTTGCAGGTCGCGGATTGTACATGAGTTTTATCATAAAGAAAATCACAAAATTCATAAACTCTAGCAAATTTTGCAGAAATACCAATAACCAATGATTTTATAAACTCTGATTGATTACTTAAATAGTTTAAAGCTATTACTTTTGACTCTTTATTGAGATTATCCCAGTTATAAAACAAGCTCTCTGCAATGCTGAAAACAACTTGTTTTTCATAAGCTCCGTATTTTATTGCGTTGTCAAAATTATTTGAAAAATTGTTACTTTGAATTGCTTCCGCTTGTAACATACCAGAGAAATAATATGGCCAGGATGGTCTTGTGGATAAAAGGCCTAAATACTCTTCTGTGAGATTAATCAATTGCTCTGACGAGCCTGAGTCCAATAGATTTGCACGCAACTGCAACTCTGTCATTGCAGGATTAATCACATACGAGGCGAACCATCCTGAATCACTCATTTGAAATCCTTCTAAGCTAATATCACTTTGTTTCTTGAAATATTTGGCATTAAATTGCACTCTAAAATCTTCTAATAACAATGCTGATTTAAATATGGAGTAATAGAAGAACAAGCAAATTACGAGTCCAGTTATAACTACTACCGAGTATATCTTTTGCTTGCTTAAAATCATAAAACCCCAATCCTCACAGGAAGCTGATTTGTCTACTTTTTACTGCCCGGGGATTTATGATAACCATAGTGGCCGTAATAGTTTCCTTCATACTTATAATATCTGCCATACCTTGCTTTATTGGTTTTTAAACGATTCAACGAAACACCAATAATTTTAGCCGAAACTCTTTTTAAGCGGGTAATTGCACTTTCAATAAGTTGCGATGGTGTAGATTCATGCTTAATTACAAATAACACTCCATCCACTTTTTGAGATAATACCAAGGCATCACTCACTGCCATAACCGGTGCACAGTCAATAATTACAAACTTATACCTCTCTTTTAATTTGGCCAACAACAAGTCAAATTTTTCAGAAGATAGCAACTCTAGTGGATTTGGTGGAATCATTCCTGATGAAAGTATATGCAGATTCTTTGAGCGAGCATCAACGGTGATACTTTCGGAAAAACCGGATTCACCCGAAATAAATGAGGACAAACCTTTAGCATTCTTGCCCCCCATATTTTTTTTCACCATAGGTCTACGTAAATCAGCTTCAACCAATATCGCATCACCTAAATGTGACAACGAGTGAGCCAGGTTCATTGCTATTGTGGTTTTCCCCTCACTGGGCACGGTTGAGGTCACAAGAATAGACTTATTAGTTTTATCAGGTAATGATAATAATACACCCGTCCTCAAAGTACGGATAGATTCAGAAAACGCCGATTTTGTCGATTCAACAAATTGTAATGCCGGCGAAACTTCATCCTTTTTCTCGATAATATTAGGTAACATCCCAATAACCGGTACCCCAAGTTTCTTTTCCACTTCATCGCTTGATCGAAAAGTATTATCAAAATGCTCCAACAAGAATGCTGCCAAAACACCTAAAACAACACCTATAAACATTCCGATAGCCAAAATAATTTTTTTGTTGGGTTTGTATGGCCCTTTCGGAACAACTGCTTTATTCAAAACTCTGGCATTAATCGTTTGCACAGAAGCTGTTTTTACCGCATCAGTTTCTTTTGACTGTTTCAAGAATGCCGCGTAAATTTGTTTGTTATATTCATAATCTCGTTTAAGCGCATCATATTCAAAAGCCAATTCATTACTTGTTGAAATTTCGCCTTTTATAGATGACAAAGCGGACTCTTCAAATTCGATTTCTTTCGCAATTGACTCATAATCAGCGACCAACAAATCTGCTGTTGTTTGTAAAATAGAATAATACTCTCTTTCTGCCAGTTTTCGCGCTTCAATCGCTCGTTTCATCTTTGGATGTTTCGGACCATAAACCAAACCAAGCTCTGAAACTTCAGAAACCGCTGAAGCATATTTGGATTTTTGGTTGATAACCTCTGATTTCTCCAAAATATCCGGAACTCTTGCCAAATTAACCGGGTCATTTCCAACGCTTTTAACCCGACGATAAACCGCCTCCAAATTGAGTTTCTGCCTTTTTAGCTCTGTGATTCGAGCATTCTTATCACTCAACTCTTGTACTGCCAAATCATCTCCGGTTTCCGGTAAGAAAATTTTATGCTTATTTTGAAACTCTCTTAATGCCTGCTCAGAAACCTCAACCTTTTTTTCCAGTTCCGGTAATTGCTTGGAAATACTCTCGCCGGTTCTCTGTTTTGCATTGATATTGGATTCGATAACTTCTTCGATATAGGATTCCGCTAAGGCATTCGCTTTTAAAGTTGCCAAAAACGGGTCGTAATCATCAAACGAAATAGTAAAGACACCACTACCTTTTGCCTGATCAACACTCATGGTGCTGCCAATATTGGCCATCGCCATTTCGAACAGTTCTTCTTTGGTTTTATCCGAATAGTCTTTAACCTCATATCCCGGGAGCAGTTTTTCATACCATTTCAATTCGTGCTTTTTAGGAATAAATTTTTCAACCCCAATTCTTTCAACAACTCGCTTTGCGACAGGAATTGATCTTAAGACGTAAACCTGATTTGGATAAAACTCCCTGTCCATCCCCATTAAACCAAATATCTGATCTAACGAAGCCATTTTGGCCGGCCTTTCAATCAACAAACTGGAACTGGATTGATAAACGGGTTTCGCTTTTATTGCCCAATAAAAGGCAAATAATGAAGATAATAGAATGAATGAAAAAATAACAATCCAATGTTTTCTTGCTAATGACAAAAAGCTCTTTAAATCAAGAGCTTTATTTTCAACATCGTTATAACGATCCTGTTGTTGCATATTAAACCATTCCGAATTGATAAAACTTAAAGAAAATCAGAAAAAACTTTCTTTGACAATAATAATATCACCTGAAGCTATGCTTTCATCGAGGGAAATCTTCCTCTCAGAACTTTCATCTTCTCCAGCTTCAGTGATATATATTTTCTTTTTATTGGCACGTTCAGTGAACCCACCTGCTAATGCAACTGCTTTTCTAACTGTCAAGCCAGGTTCAAAGGGATAAGAGCCGGGTGATTTTACCTCTCCCTGAATAAAGAAAGGCTTAAACTCTTTGACGACAACAGTCACCTGAGGATTTATGAAATAACCATCCTTTAATAAAGTGACTATTTCTCCTTTGACATCACCTACTTCCTTACCCTCAACAGAGACCCTTCCAGCAAAAGGATATTCGATAAAACCTGAGCTATCTACCGTTACATCCAAATTGAGCTCAGGTTCGCCAAACACCTCCAAATGCAACACATCGCCTGACGAAATATTGTACGCAAAAACCTGAATTGAGGACACCATAAGCATCAAACATATCAGTTTAAGAAAGTGTTTAGAAATCAACAAAACCATTGAACTACTTCGATAATTCCAGTGTGAAAAGTATAGAATTATCTTTATATTCAAAGTCTTCCAATGATGAACTCCTATCCGAATGTCTGTATCCCAATCCTGATATTAACCAATCTGAGAACTGATATTTTGCAGATAAACCATAATAGTTCAGACTATCATCTCTCAAACTGCCTTTATATTTTTCATCTGAATAACCAACATTTGCTGTTGTGCTGAAACGATCCACCCAATAATGAGTCCAACCCAAATCCGCTGAATTCCTTAATACATAAGAACCATTGCCGTTTGTTTCATCAGTTTCACGAGCCAATGTCAAATCAAAAACAGAGTAACTTCTTGGACTCCAAGTCACACCTGCTTCAACGGCCATACCCGAAAAATCATCATGAGCAGGCTCTTTAAAATCTTTAGACAAATATCCAACTAAAGCTCGAGCAGTCGTTTTACCGGTCACATTCCATTCAGCACCAAGCATTAAACGAGTCTCTTCGTTATCCAATGATGCAATATCATAATCAATATCTGCATATTTGGCTTGTAGTAAGTAATTTGTTTTTGGAGAAATTTGATGAGTGTAGGTTGCACCTAAATAACGAGTTTCACGATCTCTTGTCGCAGTATATTCACGATTATTATCATATTCACGATCAATCACTCCAAGTTCAACATCAATTGAACCTTTAGCACCAACACCACCATAATGCCACTTACCACCAACCCCAAAAGAATGCCACTCATCCGGATCCAGCCCTAAATTCAATAGCAAACCTTGTTGATTAGCCGTACCAATTCTATCTGTACCATCATAATACTCAGCCGTTAAATCAAACCTTGTACGACTTGATGCATTATGACCAAGACCTGCCAAAAAGTGATGCATTTCAAAATTGTAATTTGAGTCCGCATTAAAAACAGTTCTGTCATAATTATACTGAGCAAGAAAATTGGTTTTCTCACCTTCTGTTTCTAAACGAATTCCCGGTGAAAAAACATAGTAATTAGAACTTAATTTATCATCACCTCTTCCGTAATAAACATTATCATCATGACCATAACTTAATCCTACGGTTGGAAAAAGTGTAAACGAACCCATCTGGATTCCTTCTTGTTGAGCATATAAATTTGCAGACAAACCAACTGAAAGCAATAAAACTATTTTTTTATAATTATTCATAAGACAACCTTGCCCCTATCATTCAATTTCAACCCTTAATCCCACATATTGTAAAACACAAGGATTCCCACCTTATACAATATAACATGAAAGAAAAAAAAATAACCTTTTTTATATATTTTTCTTAGTTTTTAATCTTTGACATAACAATTCTTCCATAAATTGTGGAAATCACAACAATTATTGCAAAAACATTTGCCGGAATTCGACCATTAAAATCCATTGTCCCATGTGTCAGCATATAGATAATTGATGAGATACAACATATCCCAACAATCCGATAAAACCGGCTTTCGCTTCGAAAAATAAACATAAATATCCGATAAAGGAAAACAGCTACAATTGCGAAAAGTATCAAACTAAACAATCCATATTCGGTTACAAATTCAATATAATCGTTATGGGCATGATCAAAATAAGCAACTTGCTCTACTGCTCGATGATTGACAAAGAAAACCTGATAAGCCCCGGGTCCAACTCCTGAGAACCAATATTTGCCGATGTTATCAAAGAACTGATTGACAGCAAGCATTCGACCTTGAGCAGAGTCCACAACAAACTCCACACTATCTTCTGTATCCTGTCCAAGAATTTTCATCAGATAATTGATATCATCAGCAACTAACACCAAAAACACTATTCCCAATGCAAAAATCATAATAATGGTATTAAACTTAACTGACTTGTTTTTTCTGGTGAAAAATACAAACACATACAGGAAAAAGATTGAAAGTAACAATGATGCCAAACCGGCTCTGGAATGAGAGTTCCAAATCCCGGCAAGAATTAAGAACAAACAAAAATCCAACAGTCTGAGTGGATCACTGACAAATCGTACAAATCTGATTCTGAAGCTACTGTTAGCAAACTCGCTGTTTTTGCGATTCAAAATTCGACGCAACATCAACCCGCTCATAAAACAGATTGATAAAAATGCGACCAAGTGATTTTTATTGATAAAAGTCCCCGAAGCATTATTTGGTGTAACTGTAGTCACTTGCACCAAAGTTCCGGTTTTATCCATTGAAACCAGATACATTCCATAAACAGCTTCAAACAATCCCAAAATCACAAAAAGCGTTAGAATCACCTTAATCCGGTAACGAGAATTAATGAGTAATGTTCCAAGGACAAAAACAATCAAAAAATATAAACTCAACATCAAAGTTGAAAATGTCGCATGCAAATCCAAAGTGAGATACCCGGACTCAACTCCGATATTTTTATAGGCTTGAGCGACAGTCGGGCTCAATATCTCAAGTAAACCTAAAGGCAACGGAATCAGATAAAGCAAATTCGCAACAAACCAGCTCCCAATCAAAACAAGCTCGGTTTTCATACGCTTTAATGGAGACCAATTGATACATTTATTGGAAAATAGCGAACACAACACCATTGAAAGTAAAAGCAGTGAAACAATAATTGCTTCAAAAGACCATGCCCATACACGGTTTGATCCAAGTGGAAATGGATTGATTAGCACCACCAAACAAAAAATCACAAAAAACAAACCTTGTCGCTTATTGCCTTCTCCGGCATGAAACACACTCATAGTTCCTTATTCCTTTTAACCCACTGATAACTCATTGTTTTATAATAAATCACTGACATCAAAATAAAAGTATAAAATTGAATATATTCAGCAACTCTAAAACGTAAAAACAACAAACCAATGGCTATCATCATGATTTGTAACAACAAAATAAACAACAAAGCCTGAGATTGACTATATCCTTTGGATATAAACAAATGATGAAGATGGGTTTTATCCGGTTTGAATGGAGACTTTCCGTTTGATATCCTTTTTAACATAACATAAATAGTATCATAAATTGGCAAACCAACCAGATAAAGCGCCGTTACCGGATATATCGACTGTCCTTGATAAAAGTTAAGCTGAGAATAAACCACCAACAACCAACCAAGAACAAATCCCAAAAACAAACTTCCACTATCTCCCAGAAAGATTTTATACTTTTCCGACAAGTTAAAGAACACAAACACCAACAAAGCAATCAAGACATATAACAACCAAACGCTTAAGCCACTGACCTCAGATATCATTGCTAAAGTCAAAGTTGGTATAAAAAAAGTCAAGGCAGCTAAACCGTCAATTCCATCCGACATATTTAATGCGTTGATAACACCAACTACACCAAAAACAGTAATCGGAATTGCCAAATACACTAATTGTAAATCCCAACCGGGATATAAAAGCTCACCAAAAGTATTCAATTTAACGCCGGAAAAATAAATCACTCCCAAACAAGCGAGAATTTGTACCAGGAACCGCCAAAAAGCACTTAACTGAAAAATGTCATCCAACAACCCTACCAAAACAACAAATGACGTGGAAATCAACAGAACTTTGGAAAACAAATCAACATCATCCAACTGTAATAAAATAATTGCTGAAACAATAAACAAGACAATCCCTCCAACCAAAGGAATTGGGTGGGAATGTATTTTTCTCTGCTCAGGAACATCCATTAACTTCAACTGGCTCGCTATCTGCCTCATTAAAATTAACAAAATAGCAGTCACTGGCAGAGCCATTAAGAGTAACAGGTAATTTATCTTGAAATCCATAAATAGTAATTTATCATGAGTTTCTCATGCTTAAAAGATTTTGCAAAATAATATTAACCATAAAACAAATTCATGTATAATCATTTGTTCTTTTTTCAGGAGAAATAAATGTCTGAACATGTTTCAAAAAATCATGCAGGACCAATTACCAGAGGAGCTTATCCTGAATTAACTCCTCATGCAGTTATTGTCGGTTACTTTTTAGGTGTTGTACTGGCTGTGTCAATTGGTTATGCCTCTTTAAAACTGGGGTTTTCAATTGAAGGTTCCGAACTAGCGGCTATTTTGGGATTTGGTATTTTGCGTGGTTTGTTACGTCGCCGTTCCATTATCGAAAACAATGTCACACAAACTGTCGCATCAGCGGTCAATGGTGCTTCATCCGGCATGATGTTTTCCGTACCTGCA
The DNA here is from genome assembly GCA_041395445.1 of Gammaproteobacteria bacterium. NCBI lineage: Bacteria > Pseudomonadati > Pseudomonadota > Gammaproteobacteria > Gammaproteobacteria bacterium. The sequence continues at coordinate 647,461 of JAWLAO010000001.1, forward strand.
ATTTTTATTCTCGGTTATGGGACAGAATTCAATCCCTATGTCCTTACATTTGGTGCAATAGCAGGGGCATTTTTAGGAATTGCGTTTATTATTCCATTAAGAAAACAAATGATTGACTATGAACGCCTGACCTATCCGGGTGGTGTAGCAGTGGCATCTATTTTGAAATCACCGGGAGCCGGCATTAACAAAGCCATGCTTCTGATTGGAGCAATGCTGATTTCGGGTATCGTGCATTTCATATCAATTTATTCAGGCGTAGAATATTGGGCTTTATTTGAGCAACTAGGGCTACCTGATTATTTAAACGGGACATGGTATCTTTCACTAATGACAATCGGTGTAGCATTTATTGCCGGCCGTGGTGGGTTGGCTTTCATTATCGGAGGATTTGTTTGTTATTGGGTGCTTGCACCATTACTGGACTTAACCGGAATGTTTCCAACCGACCCGAAAACCGGAGCTGAAATTACAGACCCGAATCAACTGCGACTTATGCTATTCCGACCAACCGGAATTGGCATGCTCATTGGTGGTGCGATAGTCGGAGTTATGTTTGCCTTGCCACTGATTAAATCGGCTATTAAATCCATGCAATCTTCGGCAAAAACCGAAAGTGCTATGAGCAAAGATGAAATGCCAATCAAGTTACTTTATATCGCTATTGTCGGTGCGGCAATTCTGCTTGGTGTGATGGCAATCACTTCAGCTCAAGAAACAGGAATCATCAGAGGATTGTTAATGGCAGTTCTTGGAACTCTGTGGATTTGGATGGCTGGCATTATTCTTTCAGAAGCCATTGGTCGTACCAATTGGTCTCCGCTTTCAGGAATGACTCTCATTGCTGTTACATTATTAATCATGATAACCCAAACATTTGGCGGAATGAGCACTCCCCAAGCCATTGTTGCTGCAGTGACAGTTGGTGCAGCAACCTGTGTTGCCATGAGCCAGGCAACAGATTTGATGCTGGATTTAAAAACTGGTTATCTGGTTGGTGCAACACCAAGACAGCAACAGCTGGGACAGTTTTTCGGAGCTTGGCTGGGACCGATCGTCATTATTGTTCTAATCTTTATTTTAGGAGAAGCCTATACTTTCGGAAGTGATGATTTACCAGCTCCTCAAGGTCAAGCACTTGCTTCAATGATTGAAGGTATCACCGGTGGTAATATTCCAACTGAAAAATACGTAGCCGGAGCAATATTAGGAGGGCTTCTATCTCTTCTGCAAGCGGGACTTGGAATCACTGTAGGCTTAGGCTTTTATTTACCTTTTGATATTGTTCTAACCTATTCGATTGGAACATTGCTGCGTGAAATCGTTGATCGCAAAATGGGCAAAAGTTGGTCTGAAAGCAAAGGCATTCCAATTGCTGCCGGATTAATCGTTGGAGAAGCATTAGTCGGAGTCGGAAAAGCCGTTTATATCATTTCTAGTGGAACCGGAGGTTAATATGAAAAAGTTATCATTCTTATTAGTTGCACTTTCTTTTCTGGCAGGTTCTTATTTAACCTCTTTGGATAAAGAACACGTCAATTGGATGTATTTTATTCCGGTTCTACTTGTTGGATTCGCATCTGCATTCTGGTTTCAAAAGATATCCAGTGAAGAAAACAAACACGGTGATGTTTTAAAAAACAACAAAAAGATTCTGATTGAATCATTGAACAATATTATCAATAATCTTTCTGATTTAAACGGCCGTAAAGACAAAGTTCCGACCTACGATATGAGATTTGAAATTGATAAGTTGTTCCGTGATGACTTGCTCAATTTTGCCGAAGCCCGTGAAAGCATGAAACACCTCTTCGGTTTACAACACTATGCAGACATTATGTCCAGTTTTGCTGCCGGTGAGCGTTATATCAATCGTGTTTGGTCAGCTTCTACCGATGGTTATATCGACGAAGTCATGATGTATGTTGAAAAATCTTACGATCAATTTCAACATGCAAAAGAGGAGTTTGATACTGCATTGAACCAACAAAACTAATGTAGTTGATTGAATAAACTCCCGAATTCTGGGAGTTTATTCTCAATATTTAGTTATATTTTGCCTGAATATTTTTTCTTCAAAAAAATAATTAAATTAAACCATAGATAAAACCTGCAACAAAACAAATCCAGAAAACATATCTTGATAAACGGTTATAACTAAAGTTTCTGATAAACTCTGAAAGTTTAATTCTATGAAGTTTTCCCTAAATTTTTGATGAATTATAACCATACATACTATATTTGGTAACAAGCGATAAGTATATACATATCGGGAGTGTGAATCTTAAAATATTTATTGCAATAAAAAACAGACACAAAGGTCTGTTTTTTCGTTAATTAGAAAACTCAATCTACGCAAATACAGGGAATAAATTTTCTTCTTTTTGTGCTTTCTCTTCAAATGTAACCAGTTCCCAGGCATCTTGCTGTTGTAATAACTCTCTGGCGAGTTGATTATTCAATGCATGTCCGGATTTATATCCATAGAATGAACCAATAACAGGATGACCCAATTGATAAATATCACCAATTGCGTCCAGAATTTTGTGTTTAACAAATTCATCTTCGTATCTTAAACCATCTTGGTTAAGTACACGATAATCATCCAACACAATAGCATTATCCATGCTACCGCCTTTGGCTAAATTACTGGCATGAAGCATCTCAATATCTCGCATAAAACCAAAAGTTCTGGCTCTGGAAATTTCTTTCACAAAAGCATTCATACTCAAATCAATTTCTTTGGTTTTAGTGTGATCACTAAATGCTGGGTGGTTAAATTCAATCTCAAATTTAAGTTTAAATCCATCGTGAGGTTCAAAGCGGGCAACTTTATCCCCGTGTTGGACTTCAACCGGTTTGATTATTTTGATAAATTTCTTAGCCTTATCCTGAAATTTAATTCCTGCGGATTGAATAAGGAATACAAATGGACCCGAACTGCCATCCATAATTGGCACTTCAGAGGAACTGAGTTCAACACGACAATTGTCAATACCCATTCCGCTAAATGCTGCCATCAAATGCTCAACAGTTGCCACACGGATTCCATCTTGAATCAATGTTGTTGACATACTGGTATCACCCACTAAAGACGCATCAGCCTTTATACTGGGAGAATTCTCGCAATCTGTTCTGGTAAAAACAATACCGGTATCAACGTCAGCAGGTTTCAAAGTAATAAACACTTTTTGACCGGTATGAATGCCGACACCTGTAGCTCTCACAACATTTTTCAGGGTTCTTTGTTTTATCATTATGATGTTTTGAGATTATTCACAACTCTAGAACTGCCAAGTCTATCACATTAATTTCAGATTGACAAAATATTAGTTGTAAATTAACAACTGACTGTTGTATTTATACAACGTGTGTTTCAGCAGCCCCCGGAGGTGAGGAACTGCTGAAACTGTATCACGATTTAACTTAGTTAATAAACTATAGGTTTAATCAACTTGGTTTCTTAGAAATGCTGGAATATTCAAATAATCATCTGACATCATTGGGTCTTTTTCAGCTCTGATTGAAACACTGTCATCATCTGAGTCAGACATCAATGAACTTCCTGCACCAACTGTCGTTCTTTTAGGAACATAGAGCTTATCGAGAACAGGATTGCTGGTACGATCTTCATCTGAGTTCAAATCTTTTACCAGTTTCACTTTAGGCTCTGCTGTACCATTGAGCCCTGTTGCCACAACTGTTACACGAATTTCTCCCTCCATATCCGGATCAATTGCAGTACCAATAACCACTGTTGAGTTTTCAGAGGTGTATTCTTCAACCATTTCACCAATTTCCTGAACTTCGCCTAATTCCAAGTCCAATCCCGATGTAATATTCACCAATATTCCTTTCGCACCATGCATATCAATATCTTCCAACAATGGACTGTGAATGGCTAATTCAGTCGCATGTAAAGCTCTGTCATCACCTCTGCCGATTCCTGTGCCCATCATTGCCATACCCATTTCTGACATAACGGTTTTTACGTCAGCGAAATCGACGTTAACCATACCAGGGCAAGTAATCAAATCGGAAATTCCTTGAACAGCACCATGAAGAACATCATTAGACGCTTTGAATGCATTGAGCAACGTAGTACCTCTGTCAAAATGTGTCAGCAATTTACCATTTGGTATGGTAATTAACGAATCAACATATTGTTCCAAATCTTTAATGCCTTTATCAGCAACCGCCATTCTGCGTTTTCCTTCAAAAGGAAATGGCTTGGTAACAACTGCAACTGTGAGGATGTTCATTTCTTTGGCGATTTGCGCCACAACCGGAGCCGCACCTGTTCCTGTTCCTCCGCCCATACCGGCAGTGATAAATACCATATCAGTATTCGCAAGAACCTCTTTGAAGCGTTCACGATCTTCCAAAGCTGCTTGTCTGCCGACTTCAGGGTTTGCACCTGCACCCAAACCTTTGGTGACGTTTTGACCAATTCTTATGATATTTTTACAACGAGTTTTTTCAAGAGCCTGAATATCTGTATTGGCACAGATAAATTCGACACCTTGAATATCGGCTTCAACCATTTGCTGGACCGTGTTTCCACCGCCACCGCCTAAACCGATGACCTTAATTACAGCTCCTGAGCTGTCATTTTCCATTATTTCAAACATTTTCTATTACCTCCAAAATGCTATTTATGAAACAAAAAATACTCTGTTAAAATTCAGAGAAAAACCACTTTTTAATTTTGCTGAATATATTGCCCGATTCAGCAAGCTCACTCTCACCACGTTCATTCTTACTACCATAGAGCAACAACCCTACGCCGGTCGAATGAACCGGATTCTTTACAACTTCTTTTAAACCGGAAATGTTAATCGGATGCCCGATTCGTACCGGTAAATGAAATATTTCTTCTGCTAACTCGATTGTGCCTTCCATTTTTGAAGCACCACCGGTTAAAACGATTCCTGCAGCAACCAACTCTGCAAAACCGCTTCTTTGTAATTCGGATTGAATTAAAGTAAATAATTCCTCATAACGAGGTTCAACCACCTCTGCCAATGTTTGACGTGCCAATCTTCTTGCCGGACGATCACCGACACTGGGAACGGAAATTGTTTCTTCAGCCGATGCTAACTGTCTCAATGCACAGGCATATTTCAATTTGATTTCTTCAGCGTATTGAGTCGGTGTTCTCATTGCAATTGCAATGTCATTGGTCACCTGATCACCCGCAATTGGGATAGCAACTGCGTGTCTGATTGCCCCATTGGTATAAATTGCAATGTCTGTCGTTCCTGCTCCGATATCTACCAAGCAAACGCCAAGTTCTTTTTCATCATCCGTCAAAACTGCTTCTGAAGATGCTAATTGTTCAACAATCAACTGATCCACATGCAAACCGCAACGAGCTACACATTTGGAAATATTTTGTGCCGCAGAATCCGAGCCTGTTATCAGATGCACTCTGGCTTCTAAACGCACTCCGGACATTCCGATGGGACGCCTGATTCCATCTTGCCCATCTATGACATATTCCTGTGGTAAAACATGCAAAACTTTTTGATCCGCAGGAATCGGAACCGCCTTTGCCGCATCCAAAACTTTTTCAACATCCTGATGTGTCACTTCTTTATCCTTGATTGCAACAATTCCATGTGAGTTAATACTACGAATATGACTTCCTGCAATTCCTGCATAAACGGATTGTATTTCACAACCCGCCATCAATTCAGCTTCTTCAATGGCTCTGCGAATAGATTGCACTGTGGACTCAATATCAACCACCACTCCGCGTTTCAATCCTCTGGATGGAGATGAACCGATTCCAACAATTTCCAAACTACCGTCTTTGTGCTGTTCGCCAACAATTGCAACAATCTTGGATGTTCCAATATCCAAACCAACAACCAAATTGTTCTCTGATTTTCTAGCCATTTAATTTTCCATCATCATGTAATTGTTGAATCTCATCAATTTGTTCCTGTAACTCAGGAATTTCATGCCACTTGACGACATAACCATTGGTATAACGCAAATCAATGGAATCCAGCGGATTTGGTTTCAACTGAATCAACTGTGACCATGTATCAGCCAACCTCAATAATTTTGCATCAATTTGCTGAGAACCCAGATTAACCTCCACTCCGTTACTCAAATTTGCCAGCCATCCACCTCTGTCACTAATATTCGCAGAAGTTATCTCATATCCTGTCCTCTTGGCGATTTCGTTATATCTCACAAACTTGTGCCAAGTATTTTCTGAGTCAACATCTTTTGCATATATCTTTGGTAGTGTCGATAAATCATCAATGCTATCAACTTTGAATATTTCTCCTTTATCATTCAGCAGCTTATTGTTATTCCACACGGCAGCAGCTTCATGTTCATTCAATTGCACCAAAAGTGTGTTTGGCCATTTTTTAGTTACAATCACTGACTGAACCCAAGGAATTTCCAATAAATTTTCTCTAATCTGTGAAACATCAATTTTGAAAAACGATCTTTCCGGATAAGCAGCAACAGCCACTCTGATTTGTTCAGAATTGACTCTTTTAAATTTAGCAGCGACATCAATATTATTCACTTCCCAATGTTTTGATTTAATCACACCTGAGAAAAAAGCAGCCATCAACAGTACTGTCAAAGACAACATCAAAAGTGATAATTTTGTGCCTTTTGACATTTCCATTATTAGACTTCCTCTTCAAATGCCGTTGACAGAATTTGTAAAACCAAATCTGCAAAATTCCAGCCAATGGCAGCAGCCGCTTTAGGAACCAAGCTGGTTTTTGTCATTCCAGGTGTTGTATTCGCTTCCAAAAACCATCTGTTTCCTTTTTCATCCAAAATAAAATCCACCCGAGCCCAACCTTTAAGTTTTAAACAGTTGTAAACTATGAGAGCATCGCTTTGTAAAGCCTTTTCTATTTCATCATCCAATCCACTTGGACAAAAGTATTGTGTCTGATTACTTTTATATTTGGCTTCATAGTCGTACAACCCAACATAAGGCTGAATACGAATGACCGGTAACGCCTCACCTTTAATGATTGATACCGTACACTCTTGTCCTTTAATAAAGGATTCAACCAAAACCGAATCCACATCTCCAAGTGCTTTTTCTACAGATTTTTTGAGTTCTTCAACGGAATCGGCATAATACAAGCCAACACTGGAGCCTTCTTCAGTTGGTTTTACAATCCAAGGTCCTTTATCTGTTATTTGTAACTCTGAAGGTTTTTTCAGGAGTTGAGATTTAGGTGTTAGAATTCCTTTAGCACTTGCCAGAGTTTTCGCCGTATTCTTATTCCAACTCAATACAGCGCCTTGAGCATCACAACCCGTGAAAGGAATATTCATACACGCAAGCAAACCTGCCAAATGACCATTTTCACCGGATTCTCCATGCAGAATATTAAACACTGCATCGAAATTTTGCGGATTAGATGCAAGCAATTCCTTAACTCCATCAATGGCAACAGCTTTTACTCCTGATGATAATAATGCATCCAGAACTGCATTTCCCGAGTTGAGTGAAACCTCGCGTTCTGCAGATTCACCACCCATCACAACTGCAATTTTTAGCTCATTCAGTGGTTTTGGAAATTTAAGGTTCATAATGTTCTCCATTTTCCAAGGTACCACTTTTAGCAATTTGTTTACTGACTTTACCGATACTACCGGCACCAACCATTAACACTAAATCTCCATCATGAATTATGTTTTGCAAATCAGTTTGCAGGTTTTCAATATCAGCTATATAAATCGGGTCGATTTTTCCTCTCGCTCGAATACTTCTGCTGAGATCCGCTGACTCAAAACCGGAAATTGAATTCTCGCCCGCTGCATATACATCGGTTAAAATCAAAACATCGGCATGGTTTAATGCTTCGGTGAACTCATCAAATAAATCTCGTGTTCGTGTGTATCGATGAGGTTGGAAAACCACTACTAAACGATTATCCCAACCTTGACGACTCGCCTGAATCACTGCCTGAAGCTCTGTTGGATGATGAGCATAATCATCCACCAAAGTGAAATACCCTGATTTACATTTGATGTTTTCTGTTAAATTAAATCTTCTGCCAATTCCGGCAAAGTCAGCGAGACCTTTCGCAATGTTTTGAGCATCCACACCTAACTCCAAACCAACTGCAAATGCTGCCAAGGCATTTTGAACATTATGTAAACCGGGCAGATTAATCACTACATTTTGCGCAACAACTGCGTTGTCATTTAGCACATCAAAACTCATATTAATTTGATGATGTTTGATATTCACAGCACGAATTATTGCTGTTTCGCTGAGTCCATAAGTTATAGTCGGACGTAACAAACGTGATGCTAATTCAGCAACATGCTCATCATCCACACACAAAATTGCCACACCATAGAATGGCAAATGATGCAAAAAGTTATTAAATGCTTGTTTCAATAGAGAAAAACGCCCTTCAAAGGTCTGCATGTGATCCGCATCAATATTTGTAACAACCGCTAAAACCGGTTGTAATAGCTGAAAAGAGCCATCACTTTCATCCGCTTCTGCGACTAAATATTCGCTGGTTCCCAGCCCGGCATTTGTTCCTGCCGAATTCAATAAACCACCAATTACAAATGTCGGATCTAAGTGCCCTGCAGCCAAAACACTTGCTATTAAAGATGTGGTGGTGGTTTTTCCATGCGTTCCGGCAACTGCTATCCCGATTTTGAAACGCATCAACTCACCCAGCATTTCCGCTCTGGATAATATTGGCTTGCCACTTTCACGAGCAGCCACCAGTTCTGGGTTATCTTTTTGTATCGCTGATGAAATGACTACCACACTGGCATCATTTATATTTTCTGCTTTATGTCCAACGGCAACTGTAATTCCCATATTTCTCAGGCGTTCAACCACGTCACCGGCTTGAATATCTGAACCTGAAACATTAAACCCAAGGTTATGCAAAACCTCAGCAATACCACTCATGCCACTTCCGCCAATTCCAATCATGTGGATATTTTGCATACGGCTGACAAATCTGTTCTCGGGAGTCATATAACTCATGCCATTACCTCCATGCAAATATCAGCGATTGTTTTGGCACAATTCGGTTTATGTAATTTTTTTGAGGCTTCAGACATTTGCTTTCTTAATTCAACATTTTCTACCAAATCTTTGATAGTGGAACTGAGCTTTTCTTCGGAGTCCGACTCCTGCCAGATATAAGCTGCACCGCTATCAACCACATGCTTTGCATTTGAAGTTTGATGATCATCAACAGCATAAGGATATGGAACAAAAATCGCCGGTAAACCAACCGCGTTGATTTCAGCAATTGTTAATGCTCCTGCTCTGGCAATAATAAAATCCGCCCAACTGTAAGTTGCTGCCATATCATCAATAAATTCAACAACCTCGACCTCATCAGCTGATTGATAGTTTTCCTGAGTCATAGATTGATTATTTTTACCGCACTGGTGTTTGACTAATATTTTTCCTGATTGAATCAAATCCTTTAATAAATCCGGAATTCGTGTATTTAAACTTTTTGCACCCAATGATCCACCAATAATTAAAACTCTTACTTTATCGTCGGAATTCTCTGTTTTTTTGCTATCTTCAATATCTTGTCTGACCGGATTTCCAACCCAAGTTGAGTTGTATAAACCATTCAAATTGAATCCTGTTAATACTTTTCTGGCCCAACGGGAAAGATATTTATTCGTCATTCCGAATTTGCTGTTTTGCTCATGGACAATCATTGGAATTCTTTTCAAACGAGCAGCTAATCCACCAGGACCGGCAACATATCCACCCATACTGACAACCAAAGAAACCTTTTCATTCTTAAGAAATTTTCCTGCACTTCTTGTCGCGCCAAATAGTTTAAAAGGCATTGTCAACAAACCTTTCAGACCCTTTCCACGCAATCCTTTGATTGTTAAAAGATGAATGGCAATTCCGTGTTTTTTTACTATTTCTTCCTCCATGCCACCAACTGCGCCCAACCAAACAATTTCCACATTTTGTTTCATTAGTTCTTTAGCCACTGCAATTCCTGGAAAAATATGCCCGCCGGTGCCGCCTGCCATTATTGCAACTTTCATGATGACACCTCTGCTGATTTTTTCTTGATTGCTTTTACAAAATGGACTCGGTTTTCGTACGACACACGCATCACTAATGCAATTGCCAGAATATTCATCATGATTGCCGAACCACCCGAACTGATAAACGGCAAGGTTAAACCTTTAGTAGGCAACAATCCGAGATTCACTCCCATGCTTAAAAAAGTTTGTAGTGATAACCAAACTGCGATTCCGGCACAGGCATAGGATGAAAATTCTTTTCCAAGACTCAGTGCCACTTTGGAAATCGAAAAGATTCTGAAAATTAATAGTAGGTATATAACTATCAATGCTATTACTCCGACAAATCCCATCTCTTCAGCAAAAACCGAAAATACAAAATCGGTATGTGCTTCAGGCAAATAGAATAATTTTTGTACACTTCCACCGACACCAATACCGGTGAGTTTTCCGCTTCCGATAGCTATTAATGCCTGAACCAACTGAAAACCGCCACCGAACGGATCGCTCCAGGGGTTTTGAAAACTAATCAATCTTTGAATTCGATAAGGCTCTGCATAAGCCAGAAATGCCATCATTGAGGCTGCAAACACTGCCAGAATTAACAAGTCTCTAAATCTGGCTCCGGCAATGAAAACCATGAACAATGTAATTGTTAACAACAAAACAGCCGATCCAAAGTCAGGTTGCATGAGTAAAAGAACAGCTAATAACCCCGACAACATCAATGGTTTCACAACACCTATAAATTTATGTTGTAAACCAACTTTATGACGAACAACATATCCCGCCAAATAAACAATCATTGCTAGTTTAACCGCTTCAACAACTTGGAATCTTGAAATACCCAAGTTCAACCAGCGTCTGGCTCCACCGACTTTGACTCCCAAGCCCGGAACAACCACCAAAATCAGTAGTAATAGCGAAATAATTATCAAAACCTTACTCAATTTTTGCATCCATTCCATTTTCATTGAAAGCACAATAAAACTGAGAAAAATTCCAAGTCCAATAAATACGATGTGTCTCTTCAAATAATAAAAAGCATCTCCATTGGAATTTTCAGCAATAGCAAATGACGAGGATGCCACCATAATAATTCCGAGCGAAATCAAACACCCCAAGGAAAATAGCAGCCAAAAATCATAACCAACGGAAAAAACTCCGGTGACTGATTTTTTGTTCGCTTGTATTGCTGTTGCTTTCATTTATCTAATTTTTAATGTTGCTAAACCAACTAAAACCATAATTAATGCCAAAATCCAAAATCTCACCACCACTTTTGCCTCAGGCCAGCCTTTCAACTCAAAGTGATGGTGAATAGGTGCCATTTTAAAAATTCTTTTCTTACGAAGTTTGTAAGAGCCAACTTGTAGAATCACCGAAACTGTTTCCATTACAAACACGCCACACATAATAAAAAACACCAGTTCCTGACGAGTAATAATTGCCACAATTCCAAGCGCCGCTCCCAGTGACAAAGCCCCGACATCACCCATAAACATCTCTGCCGGATAGGTGTTAAACCAAAGAAACCCCAATCCTGATCCAACAATTGCCGCACAAAATACAGACACTTCTCCGCTATTTTTAATGAACGGAATATACAAATACTCAGAAAAAACTGCATGTCCGGATAGGTAAGCAATTACTCCTAATGCAGCCGCAACCAGAACCACCGGCATGATTGCTAAACCGTCCAATCCATCCGTTAAATTCACCGCATTGGATGAACCTACCATGACAAAATATCCCAAAGGAATTACCAGCCATCCCAAAGACCAATCCAAATCTTTCACAAACGGAATCACCATTTGAGTTTTTAAACTCGCATCGCCGAAGTAAAACAAATACAGAACCGCACTGATTCCAAATAGCGATTGTAAAAAGTATTTCCATGTGGCTGACAAACCGGCAGAATTTTTCAAAACCAGTTTTCGATAATCATCCAGCCAGCCAATCAATCCAAAACCAAACAACACATACATACAAACCCAAACATAATTGATGGATAAATTGGCCCAAAGCAAACATGAAAGCAATACAGCAAAAATAATCAACCCACCACCCATTGTTGGTGTGCCTTGTTTGGAATAATGCGACTCTGGACCAAGTTTTCTAACTTGTTGTCCAATTTGCTTCATTTGTAATTTTCTAATAAACGCAGGACCCAGAAACAAACTGAGAATTAGTGCAGTCAAAGCGGCCGCGATTGCTCTGAATGTTTGATAGGAGAACAAATTCAACCAATTCAAATCACCTTGAAAATATTCAGCAATCCAATGAATCATGCGACATCCTCCATACTTTTTAAATTGTCAATAACGGTTTCCAACCGCATACTTCTGGAGCCTTTAACCAGCACAGTTCCGACACTTTGCCAATGGCTCATCAGAAACTTCTCCAATTCTGCTTTGCTTGCAAAGTGGAGTGGTTGCTCGGAAAATTCATCCGATGCAAATTTTGAGTCATTCCCGACGGTCAACAACTGGGTCACATGATGTTGTTTAGCATAGCTTCCAACCTGACGATGCATTTCCATTGAGTCCTCACCCAACTCAGCCATATCACCAAAGACTAAAGTGGTATTTCCATCATATTGGCTAAGAACATCTATCGCCGCTTTCACGGATTGCAAATTGGCGTTATAGCAATCATTAATAACCTTATTGCCTTTGATTTCACCAACAAGCTCCAAACGTCCTTTTGCCGGAACGAATTTTTCCAATCCTTCTTTAATAATTTCCGCGCTGATTCCAAAAGTAAGAACAGCGGCTGTTGCAGCAGCTGCATTCAATTCATTATGTTTTCCTGGAATCGGCAAGTGGATATCTTCAATAACTGATTTTCCGATATCAATCGAAAACACATTGTTTTCATGAACCATTCTCACATCCGATTCTTTTTCAGAGCCAAAGCTAACTACATTGCCTTGCGTGGACTGACTCCACTTTTCAAAGTTTTCATTATCTTTAGGTAAAATTGCATATCCGTTGCTATTCAATGTGGAAATTATTTTACCCTTCTCAGTAACAATATTCTCCAAACTGCCGAATCGTCCGATATGCGCCGCAGAAGTGCTCGTCAAGACACCGGTATGAATATCAACCAGTGAAACCAGCCATTCTATATCACCCAATTTCGCTGCGCCCATTTCTATCACTGCAAATTCATCAGCCGATGATAATTTGCATAAAGTTAACGGCACTCCGATTTCGTTATTAAAATTCCCCTCAGTTGCCACACACTGATGTTGTAATGACAGAATGGAATGAATCATGTTTTTAACAGTGGTTTTACCATTCGAGCCTGTAATCGCAATGATTTTGGTTTTACATTGTTTTGCCCAGTATTTTGCAATTGTTGAAAGGCACTCTAAGGTGTTTTCACAAACAAGCTGAGATGCAACATTATCCTGAGCATGACTGACTAATACAGCAACCGCACCTTTTTTTAATGCTTGTGGACAATAGTCCTCACCCCTGAAGTTTGGACCTGAAAGAGCAACAAACAACTTCCCTTTGCAGTCTTCTCTGGAGTCTGTACTAATTCCGCGAAACTGTGTTGCCTTGCCGATTAACGTAGCACCGGTTAATGTTGCAACTTGGTGAAGGTTCATGTTAATCATGCACACCTCTCCTGATGTTCCAGCAAAATTTGCTTCGCTACACTTCTGTCGTCAAAGACAAATCTCTGTCCATTAACAATTTGATAAGCCTCATGACCTTTCCCGGCAATCAATATCAAATCATCGGCATTTGCATTTGTAATCACATGAGCAATTGCATCCCTTCTTGAATGAATGACTTTAGGTTGAGTTTCCATACCCATCAAAATATCTTGTACAATTTGCTCAGGATCTTCGAAACGAGGATTATCATCAGTGATAATCACTTTATCAGCATATTGTTCAGCGATATGCCCCATTTGCGGACGTTTTCCCTTATCACGATTACCACCACATCCAAAAACACACCATATTTTACGGGCATTATGTTGTTTTAATGCTTTGAGTACTTGTTCAAGCGCATCGGGGGTATGTGCATAATCAACGATTATTAATGGATCACTTTGGGTTTCAGAATGACTGATAATGCAATTCATTCTTCCCGGTACCGGTTGAAGTTGTGGAATGGCATTGCAAATTTCTTCAAAATCAAATCCTTGACCCAACAAAACTGTTGCAACAAGCAAGATATTCTCTACATTGAACAATCCTAAAAGTGACGTATGAATTTCTCTGTTTTCACCATTAAAGCCAATATTGAAGTCCATGCCTTTTGCGGTCAGATTAACTTTTGAAGCTACAACATCGGATTCTTCATTATTCAACCCAAAACTGAAAACTTTAGAACTAGCGCTATCGTTTTTAAAATCAATTAACCAACGACTACCATAATAGTCATCAGCATTAACAACTTTGCAGTGCGAATTGTAATTTGTGAAAAGTTGCTTTTTAACACCTGCATATTCTTCAATTGTTTTATGAAAATCCAAATGATCGCGACTCAGATTGGTAAATGCTACGCAATCAAAATCAAGCGTGTTCACCCGACCCTGATGAATTCCGTGTGACGAAACTTCTAAACCGACGTGAGTGATGCCCTCTGATACAAATCCCGCCAATATTTTATGCAAATCCAAAGCCGATGGAGTTGTGTTAGGCTGGTCATGCATTTGTTGCAAGTTTCCATAGCCTAAAGTTCCAATATAACCACCTTTGATTCCAAACTGACTCCACATTTGTAACAGCATCCAAGCCGAGGAGGTTTTACCATTGGTTCCGGTAATTCCAACAATTTTCATTTTTTCAGCCGGATTTCCATAAAACTTGGATGACAATTCTCCTAGTCTTTGCGACAAATTCTCTATTTCGTAAACATCTATTCTCAAGGGTTGACGTCGCGATTTAGGCTTCACTTTTTCATTGTCTTTCTTCTCTGAAAAAATCACACAAGCCCCGGCACGTTGCGCCTGATAGGCAAAATCAATTCCATGATGGCTATCACCTGAAAGCGCAATGAACGCATGACCTTGCTCCACTTTTCTGCTGTCCAGTGACAAATCCACTACATCAAAATCATCACCAATGAGGTCCATTTCCATCCAGCTCAAAATTTCACTTAACTTAACCATTAGCAACCTCCTTTGCTTTGAAATTCTGCGTTTCATTTTCCAAATCCGGTGAAATGTTCAGAATTCTCAAACTATCCTGCATGATGGTTTTGAAAACAGGAGCAGCTACCGCGCCTCCACCGTATTCATCACCTTTCGGATCAACAATACTGATAGCAACAATCAATCTTGGCTCTTTTGCCGGTGCATAACCAACAAAACTGGCAATATACTTGTTTGAATACCCACCTTTCTCTGCCATGATTGCAGTTCCAGTTTTACCGGCAACCGAATAGCCTTCAATTCGTGCTTTTTTTCCTGTATTTTGTTCGGTCACCACGTTTTCTAACATCAAACTCACACGTCGTGCAATATCTGGATCAATAATCGCTTTATCTTGCTTGATATTTCCTTTCAGATAAGTTGGTGAACGCCAGCGACCTTTATTTGCAATTGCTGCATAAGCGGTAGCCAATTGTAAAGTTGTCACTTGCAAACCATAGCCAAAAGAAATGTTTGCATGACGGGAATTACTCCATTGGTTATAGTGCTCAATATTTCCGATGGACTCTCCGACAATACCACTGTTGGTACTTGAGCCAAAACCAAATAGTTTAAATGTGTTCCATAAATGTTCTTTTTCTAAACTCAAAGCAATTTTGGCGGTACCGATATTACTGGATTTACCCAAAACAGTTTCCATATCTATCTCACCATAATTTCTGGCATCGCTAAATTCGTAACCATCAACCTCAAATGGAGTGGTATCAATCATGCTGTCTTCATCAAACTTGCCGCTCAAAAGTGCCGCAACCATTGTGAAAGGTTTAATCACCGAACCCGGCTCATACATATCGTGCAAAGCACGATTTCTCATTCCTGCAATGGATTCACCGGATATATTATTGGGGTTGTATGAAGGCTGGCTTGCCATTGCTAGTATTTCACCGGTCATTGCGTCCATTACAATCGCCGCCCCTTTTTCAGCTTTTCTGGAATGAACGGCGGTTTTCAAAGCCTTATATGCTACATATTGCAATCTTCTGTCTATGCTTAAATACAAATCTTCACCGGCTTGTGCCTCTGTGATTTCTTTCACGTCACGAATCACATTACCCTTTCTGTCTTGCATAACCTGTTTACGGCCGGATGTTCCAGACAATTGTTTATCATAAGTATTTTCAATGCCTTCTTTGCCCACATCATTGGCATCGGTAAAACCAATCAGCTGAGGCATGATTTCATAAGTCGGATAATATCTTTTAAATTCTTGTCTGAACTCAACACCATTGATATTTAATGCTTTGACCGAATCAGCCATATAAGGTGGAATACGGCGTTTGATATAGATAAATTTTTTGTCTTGTTTATTAACCACCAATTCATTCAGCTTTTCTTCATCCAAAGACAAAACTTCTGCCAACTGACCCAATCTGGAAATTTGGTTAATCAATTTTGAAGGATCAACACCAACTGAAACCATTGGTGTGCTGATAGCTAAGGGCTCTCCATTTCTGTCGTAAATATTTCCTCGGGGAACAGGCAAACTCACTTCTCTGATTTGCCTCATATCTCCCTGCTCAGTATAAAACTCCGTTCCCATGACCTGAATTGAGAAAGCTCTGACTGCAACAACACCAAAACACAATAACAAAAACATAGTGACAACAGACATGCGCATTTTAATATTTGGCATATCTCCTGAAATCTCTTTCGTTTTTGTATTGTTGTGTTTAACCTTTTTCATTATCGCTTGATACTAATAATCTGACTTTGTTCAGGCATCTGCATACCTAAAAATTGCTTCGCCTTTTTTTCTATATTTGTGTTGTCAACCATTGTCGAATATTCCAGTTGCAAACGTCCCCAATCCGCATTCAACTCATGTTCCTCATTAATCAACTTTTGTAATTCAACAAACTGATTGCGACTTTTGTGTTGTAAATAAATATAATCGACAACAATACTTAGCAAAGCTAACAACAACAGCAAGGTGAATAACAAGCTACCACCTTTCATACTTTTTCAACCACTCGCATAATCGAACTTCGAGCCCGAGGATTGTTTTTCACTTCACTTTCTGAAGGTTTAACCGGCTTTCCAATTATTTTGATATCCGACTTCCAATCAGGGGCAATTGGCAGTCTTTTGTCAAAAGCCACCGGTTTCATCTTCTCCTTGATAAAATTTTTCACAATTCTGTCTTCCAGCGAATGGAAACTAATAACCACCAGCCTTCCGCCACTGCATAATTTCTCAACTGCTTCAGGCAAAACATTTTTAATTTGCTCGAGCTCACGATTAATATGTATCCGAATGGCCTGAAAGACACGAGTTGCAGGATGTTTGTTTTGTTGTTTTTTATTAACCTGACTGACAATCGAAACCAACTCAGCGGTGTTTTCTATCGGTTTTTCATTCTCTCTGTACAAAACAATTTCTTTAGCAATCGCTGTTGCGTTTTTCTCTTCACCGTATCTCCAAAACACTTTGGACATTTCTTTCCAGTCCGCATGATTAAGCCAATCAGCCGCCGATTCACCTTGCGAGTTATCCATCCGCATATCCAAAGGACCATCCTGCATAAAACTAAAACCACGAGTCGCAACATCAATTTGTGGCGAAGAAATTCCCAGGTCAAACAATATTCCATCAACCCCCGTTTCAAAGTTTTTGTCTATCAATGCTCCCAGCATTTCAAACGCCCCA
The DNA here is from genome assembly GCA_041395445.1 of Gammaproteobacteria bacterium. Classification (NCBI taxonomy): domain Bacteria; kingdom Pseudomonadati; phylum Pseudomonadota; class Gammaproteobacteria; species Gammaproteobacteria bacterium. The sequence continues at coordinate 665,323 of JAWLAO010000001.1, forward strand.
TATTCAACTACTACCCTTTCATCTTCCTGAGATAATTGCTTCGCAACCAATATTGCCTCAGGGTCACGATCAATAACCAGTAATTTTCCATTTTCAAGCTTTTGTAAAATTCTGCGACTATGCCCACCACGTCCAAAAGTTGCATCGACATAATTTCCGCCTGCTTTAATATTCAGCGCATCAACCGCTTCATCCAATAAAACGGTAACGTGTTCACTCTTCATTTAAAGCACTATTTTCTTCATTTCGTCAGTGACTTCATCACCTGACTTGTTAATAACCGCTCTGCGAACTTTCATTAATGCATCATCATTCCAGATTTCAAACTTCTTGCCCATACCCAACATGACGACTTTTTTGTCCATTGATGCTTCTTGTCTCATATTTACCGGCAATTGAAGCCTAAATCCTTTGTCCGGCTCAATATGGAAAGCACTACCGACCAACTTTAATTGCAAATTACGGTGCTCATCATTGAAACTGCTGAGTGCCATAATTTGATCTTTAAGCTTGTCCCACTCTTCCTCCGGATAAAGCAAAAGTGAAGAAATTTCAAAAGGATTGTAGGTCAGAACCAACTTATTATTACAGGCACCGGCAATCAATTCACGGTATCTCACCGGAATTGCTAACCGCCCCTTGGCGTCTAAGTTGACTGCTGTTTCACCAAAAAACACTATCTAATCCCACAAAATATCACTTTTTCCCACATAATTGCACTTTATCTCTATTTCAAATACAAGTCAACAACTACTTATTAAAAAAATCTAATGAAATCAAAGACTTAATTAATGTTAAACTTTAATAATAACTCGTAACTTATTGAATAAAAATAAAATTATTAGGTTTCATTGCGTTTTTACTGCCAAATTAACTCCAATCACAGTTGTTTTGGATGGAAAAAACCATGTATTCAGTTAAAATGTCGAGGCTGAAATTCAGGAAAATAAAACCATCGAAACAACTTCAAAAAAACTAACAATTGCACTCATTGCCGGAGAGGATTCCGGTGATTTATTAGGTGCTGATTTAATTGACTCTTTGAAGTCTAAAAGACCTGATATTGAGTTCATCGGGGTTGGTGGCGAGAAAATGAAACGAGCCGGAATGGAACTCATCTGTACGAATAAGGAGTTTGCCATTATGGGCATTGCTGAAGTTGTCAAGAAACTTCCCAAATTATTAAAACTCCGAAAACAAATCATCAAAGATATTATTCAAGCCAAACCGGATATCTTCATTGGAATTGACGCGCCGGATTTAAACTTTCCGATTGAAAAAAAACTTAAAAAGTCCAACATCAAAATCATTCATTACGTCAGTCCGTCGATATGGGCGTGGAGACCGAAACGTGTTGAAAAAATCAACCGAATTACCGATCTGGTTATGACATTGTTTCCTTTTGAGCCGGATTATTATCTGAAATCGGGAGGAAGCGCTGTTTTTGTTGGCCATCCTCTGGCAAAGAATATCAGTATAGAAATTGATAAACCCAAGTCTAAAAAAACACTCGGATTAAACCCAGACCAAGCGGCACTTGCAATTTTACCGGGTTCTCGGAGCAACGAACTCAAAGCTCATACAGAAATTTTCGTAAAAACCGCTTTAAAAATGCAAAAACAGTATCCGGAATTACAAATCATTTCTGCAAATACCAATCCGGAAAAAATTGATTTCATTAAAAAAATTGCCGATCAAAACAATCTAAATATCCTAGTTTTTAATGATGCTACTGCTGTGTTAAAAGCCGCCGATTTTGCACTATTGGCATCAGGTACTGTGGCATTGGAAGCCATGTTATGCAAAACACCGATGGTTGTTGGATATAAAATCTCACCAATCACCTACAGCATCGTTAAAACTTTTAAAATGATGTTACTGCCTTATTATTCACTTCCGAATGTCTTATATGGTGACTTTCTTGTGGATGAAGTTTTGCAAAAGCAAATGACGGTAGAGAATTTATTGAATGCTTTATTAAAATTACAAGAGACAAATAAACACGAAGAATTTATTAAAAATTTCACAAAGCTGCACCACTCATTATTAACTGACAAAGATGCTGCATCCAGAGTATTAGAATTTGCCGAGCAATGTCTGTTATAGTTGGAGTGGATGAAGCCGGCAGAGGACCATTGGCAGGACCGGTCACGATTGCTGCGGTGATTCTCAAAAAACCTATTCAGGGATTGAATGACTCCAAAAAACTCTCTGAAAAAAAACGACTGGAACTAGAGCAAATTATTATTGAGAACTCTCTGGAGTATTCCGTGATTCATATTAGCACCGAAATCATAGAAGACATCAACATTCTGCAAGCCAGCCTTTTGGGAATGCAAAAAGCCGTGCAACAACTTCAATCTCCTTTTGACAAAATACTGATTGACGGCAATAAATGTCCCAAGTTTTCAAAACCGGCAGAAGCTATTATTGGTGGTGATGGAATCATTGCTGAAATTTCAGCGGCATCAATTCTGGCAAAAAATGCTCGTGACCGACTGATGTTGCACATTCACAATGAATTTCCTCAATATGGTTTTAATAAACACAAAGGCTACGGAACCAAACTCCATTTAGAAATGCTCCAAAAATTCGGCCCCTGCCCTTATCATCGAAAAAGTTTTGCTCCGGTTCTGCAATTGTTGCAAACCGAATTGTTTTAATGATTCGATTTTTATTGACTCGTTTGAGTAATTATCTTCCAGCAACCAAATAGTTTAAAGTATTAATCTATTTTTTGAATCGTTATGCTCTAAATATACTATTTTAATATATTAGATGTTTCTAATATAATAACCGCATGTTTTAAGAAAACAGTAATTTAATATAAAAATTTGGAGAATAAAAATGCAAGAACAAACAAATGAAATCGTACAATTTCCACAATTGAACAAACCGGCTCCCAACTTTAAAGCAAGAACAACTCATGGTACTGTTGAGTTATCAGACTACAAAGGCAAATGGTTGGTTCTTTTTTCACATCCGGCAGACTTTACTCCGGTGTGTACAACTGAATTTATGGCATTCGCCAAACATTATGATGAATTTCAGGCGGAAGGAGCTGATCTTTTGGGTTTATCAATTGACAGCTACTACAGTCACGTTGCATGGGTTCGCAACATCAAGGAGAAATTCGGAGTGGATATCCAATTCCCTATCATCGAAGACTTGTCCATGAATGTCGCAAAGGCTTATGGAATGATTCATCCCGGAGCTGCTGATACTTCAGCCGTCAGAGCCACTTTTATTATTGACCCGGAAGGTGTATTGAGAGCAATGGTGTATTATCCAATGACAAATGGTCGTTCCATTCCCGAGTTTTTAAGAGTTCTAAGAGCGCTGAAAGCCTCAGATGCGAACAAAATAGCGACTCCTGAAGGATGGCAGCCCGGTGATAAAGTCATTGTTCCACCACCACAAGATATGGATGCAGTTGATCAGAGACTTAATTCTGATGCCGAATGTGTTGACTGGTACTTCTGTAAGAAAAGCCTGTAATTAACCTCGCAAGTATCCCTGTTATCTTAATCTGGGTTTCAGGGATACTTTTTTGAAATAAAAACTTGAACCAACACAACGCTTCATATTCTAATGATTCAATTTCCGATACTGTATTATGATGAAAGTAGAAACTTTTTTTGATAAAGACACCTCAACATTTACATACATTGTGATTGATGAAAGCACTGATAAATGCGCTGTGATTGATTCCGTACTCGATTATGATCAGTATTCTGGTCGTTTTACTACAAAAAGCGCCGATAAGATTATCGAATATATTCGTACCAACAACCTAACCAACGAGTGGATACTTGAAACTCATATCCATGCAGACCATATTACTGCTGCTTTCTACTTACAAAAACAGATAGGTGGAAAAACCGCAATTGGTTCAAAAATAACTGACGTCTTAAAACTCTGGGTTCCCTTATTCGCAACTGAAGAAGACACTCCAATCACCGGAGAACAATTTGATGTTTTATTTGAAGATAGCGAGACTTTCAGTATTGGAAATCTGGATGCAAAAGTAATGCACACTCCAGGTCACACTCCGGCCTGCTCAACCTATCTCATTGGAGATTCAGTGTTTGTCGGAGACACTTTATTCGCTCCCGAAAGGGGAACCGCCAGAGCTGATTTTCCCGGTGGAAATGCTTCGGATTTATTCGAATCGATTCAAAAAATTTATCGACTCCCTGATGAAACAAAAATCTATCTCTGTCATGATTATCCCACTGTTAATGAAGAAGCAATCAGTCAAACTACAGTTGCTGAGCAAAAGCAACTCAATGCGATGATAAAGACAGGTACGAAAAAAAAGGATTACATTTTGATGAGGGAGACAAGAGATAAAACACTGAGTGTTCCTAAACTCATACTTCCATCAATTCAAACCAACCTCAGACTAGGAAACTTTGGAAAAGTATCAAAAAATGGCAATCAGTATATAAAAATTCCCATTAATAAAATTCAATGATAATTTCTTAAAATATTGTTGAGCCTATGGTGTAAAATTTAATTTGAATTAGATTCAAATTATTTTCTGAAAGTTTTAAGGAAAATCTCTGGGAATTTAGCCCTTTAATATAACCCATTCGTATACAGACTATTATAAATTTTGAGAAGCTGAAATGAAAAACTGTATTGTTACTGTATTATTGATATTAACTTTTTCTATAACTGTATACGCCCAAAACCAGCCTACAGAAAGAAGACCTCCCCCACCAATCACAATCACTCCAACCGAAAGAACCGAGCATCCTGTTGAGGTCTCAGCATTTCATGTTGATAGCAAAATTTTTGGAAATCTTTCGCAAACAGAAATCACAATCAGCTTCTATAATCCGAACAACCGTACTCTTACTGCTGATTTTATTTTTCCCATTCCAGAAAACTCCACGATGAATGGTTACTCACTTGACATTAATGGCGTGATGATTGATGGCGTAGCTGTTGAAAAGAAAAAAGCCCGTGTCACATTTGAAAAAATTATAAGACAGGGGATTGATCCGGGTTTGGTGGAAAAAGTCGCCGGCAATGTATTTAAAACGAGAATATTTCCGCTCAATTCAAAACAATCCAGAACCATTATAATTAAATTCTCCACAGTTCTTGCAAAAAATAATGACGCCTATGCGTATCAAATTCCGTTAATGTCCGGTCAGTTGGTAAAAGAATTTTCAATCAAAGTAGAGGCTATTAATCTGGATGCTAAACCAATTTTCACCGACAGCCAGTTCGATAAACTTGATTTTTCTAAATGGCATAATGCTTATATGGCGGAATTTAAAAAATCTCAATTTACTATTGAAAAACCAATAACAATTAAAGTTCCTGACTTATCAGGAGATACCGTTATCATAGGGAAAAATACCAATGATGAATATTGGTTTTCAATCAGCCAAAATCTGCATGAGAATTTTTTCAAGAAATTAAAACAAGACAAGAAAAAACAAATAAATAAAGCCAACCTCATCTGGGATGCTTCCCACTCCCGCAGAGATGCAAATCATGAGACAGAACTCAAATTATTGAATGAGTTTTTCAATCAATATCAGGATTTGCAAGTCAATTTGTATGTATTGAGAAACAAGGTTAAATTTGTGGAGAAATTCAAGGTTAGCAATGGCAATTGGAAAGATTTGAAAGCTCATTTGAAAAATATCGAATATGACGGAGCAACCAACTTCTCAGAGTTGAATAATATAAATCAATATTCTGATATCAACTTACTTTTTAGTGATGGTTTGCACACTTTTGCCAAAAAGGAAAAAATCAAATTCCAGCAGCCGCTTTTCGTATTTTCCAGCAATCTCAGCAATAATACCAATTTCAACCGGCAACTGTCGGAACAAAATGGCGGACAATCGTTTCACCTAACTGACCAAACTGACTTTGAAAAAACTATCAACTCATTCACTCAAGCCAGATTGCAGATATTATCCATTGAAGTTTTGAAAGGTAAAATAGAAAACTTGGCAGATTTTCCCAAATCAGTCAACCTCAACAATCCACAGCCACTCACTGGAAAACTCTTATCTGATGAAGCGACTCTGCTGATTCATTACGGACAATCAGGCAATATCATTGAATCAACAAAAATTGTTTTGAATCGAAATGATGTCTTGGAAACAGACCTACCGGAACAAATTTGGGCTCAACAGAAATTGCAATCACTACAGAAAGATGCAGAATTTAACAAGTATAATATTATCAACCTCAGTCAGAAATATTCTTTGGTTAGTGACTTTACCTCATTGATTGTACTGGAAAACTTGCAACAATATGTAGAACACAAAATCGAACCTCCAAAATCTCTGCGCGAAATGCGTCAACAATACTTTGCTCAGATCACGCAAAGCAAAAAAGACAAACAGGAAAAAGAATCCAACAAAGTCGAACAAGTCATCAGCATGTGGCAGGAAAGAAAAAACTGGTGGGATAAAGAATTTCCAAGTAAGCCAGCTAAGAGAATAAATAAACCACAAGAGAGTTTTGAAGATGAATCTGATGATAGAGTTGTAATGAATAGTGCACCAATCTTAGATTTTGTAGCTAATGAAGAAGAAACAGAAGAACTTGGCAAGCAGATTCCCATTGGAGCACCGATGCGAGCTCCTTCATCTGAAGTTAAAAGCAAGAAAAAAGAAAATTCTGCAAATGTTGCCTCCATCAAAATCAGCGAATGGAATCCGGATACACCCTATTTAAAAGCACTTGAAAATACAAAAAAATCCAGTCGGGAAAATAAGTATTATCAATTAAAGCAAGATTATCTCAACTCCCCTGCTTTTTATTTTGATGTTGCCAACTTCTTTTTCAAAAATGAACAACAAGAACTGGGATTACAAGTTTTATCCAATATTGCCGAACTAAAGATTCAGGACAGTCGTTTGTTACGCACTATGGCGATGAAACTCAGAGAGTTTAACTATCTGGATTTAAGCATTGATACTTATCGCAAAGTTCTTGAAGACAGAGACGAAGAACCTCAATCCTATCGTGATTTGGCATTGGTTCTGGCACAAAGAGCCGATCAATCCGACTCAACAAAAGAAGATTTGCAACAAGCCATCAAGCTATTATACAAAGTGATTACAGAAAGCTGGGATCGTTTTCATGGAATAGAAGTTACAGTTTTAATGGAAATCAACCAATTGATTCCAAGATTACAAAAACACAGTATTGACTACTCGTTTGTTGATGAACGACTGATCCAGTTGCTGGATGTGGATATGCGTATTGTCCTTAGTTGGGATAGTGATATGACAGATATTGACCTTTGGGTTATTGAACCCAGCGGTGAAAAAGTGACTTACAGCAACACTCTTTCATCTGTTGGTGGTATGTTCCATCAGGACTTCACGGGTGGTTATGGGCCTGAAGAATATCTCATCAAAAAAGCACCTAAAGGCGAATACACTATCAAAGTGCATTTCTACGGCAACAATTCTCCGGAATTGACAGGTGCAACCACACTTTATGTCGATGTTATAACCAACTTCGCTCGTGGCAGTCAAAAGTCACAGACCTTGAGTCTTAGACTGGACAAAGCTGATGAGGACTATTTGGTTGGGAAAATTTCTTTTGGCGAATAATTAACCGAGACGGCGGAGTTGGGTCTTACAACTCCGCTTTTTTGGTGGTTTGGAAGCTGTTTTAAAGGCAACGATTCTGGTTCTATTCATTTCTTCTCTGCCTAATCATCCCATATAAATAATTCAGGCGTATCTTTATCTTGCTTGTACTTACAATCCCCTGTCAATAACAGAACGTAATAAAACATTTCATATGGATCTTTAATTCCCAAAGAGTTTAGAGATTTAACCAGTTTGGTATTATTATTTTTTAATTCCCAGTTATCAATAACCCAATACATTAGATTATCTATATATGTTAGGATATCACGATTAATTATTTTACTTGAATCATCAGTCTTAAATGCGCGGTTGATTTCTTTGATTGGATATCTTTTTGACATATCATTAAGTACAGAACTTAGATAAGCATCATAAACTTCACCTTTATCAAATAAATTACTGTTACATTCTTTGATTATTGAGTTTCTTTTTAGTATTGCTAATAAACCAGAATCTAACAACATATTTAGTTCATCAATTGCCTGCTTTGTATTGTCGGGAGGAGTTACATGCTCTTTTACATAAATAGGCCAAAAATATGACCTATCAATTCCCTCATATAGACTTATTGTCCTATAAAATTTAATAGTCTTTCTAGTCTCGATGTTGTTTGAACAACCTAAAAGAGAGAGTATTACTAAGATCTTTGATAATGTTTTCATTTTTTCAATATTTTATCTATATGGAATACAGTTGCTACAGAATTCATGCCCAACTCTAGCATCATTTGGTATTTTAACTGAATAACCTGAGACATACATCTCTCCAAAAATATCCTACGAATCAATGGGATCAAAGTTATTGGTTTTTAAATTAAACATTCCACAATTCCTCTTCAGTCTCATCGGTCACTCTGGCGACTACAAACAACCAGTCAGATAGTCGGTTGATATAAACTTTGAGCAAGGGGTTGAATTCATGTGATTTTGAAGCACTTACAACTCTTCGCTCCGCTCGGCGACAAATGCTTCTGGACATGTGTAGGCGAGCAGTCAGTTCGCTTCCGGCAGGTAATACAAAGTTTTTTAAAGGTAGCAATGATTGATTGTATGATTGAATGGAATCATCCAGAGTTTCAATATCCTTGTGTTTAATCAGCAAGGAGCCCTCTAAACATAAATCACCACCATAATTAAAAAGTGTGTTTTGTAATTCTTTCAGTTCTTTTTGCAACTTTGAATTTGTACAAACACAGCGAACCAAACCAATCGAACTGTTCAGTTCATCAATTACACCTATGGCTTCAATCAATGAATCATCCTTTGCTATCCTTTCTCCTGATGCGAGCCCTGTTGTTCCGTCATCACCTGTTTTTGTCACAATTTTACTGAGTCGATTGCCCATATTTTTCTTAATCTACTGGTTTTATTTTGCAACAAATAGTATAGTTCACAAAGTTTAAATTTAGCAAACTTTGTTCTATGAAAAAAACCTGTTTACATCAGGCTCATATTGATTATGGGGCCAAAATGGTTGATTTTGGCGGTTGGGAAATGCCAATCAATTATGGCTCACAAATCGAAGAACACCATGCGGTTCGCAATGATAAAGGCATGTTCGATGTTTCGCACATGACCGTTGTGGATTTGCATGGCGATGACAGCGAAGCTTTTCTATTGAAGTTACTGCCTAACGATGTCAGAAAATTGAACGATGGCAATGCCCTTTACAGCACCATGTTGAATGAAAATGGCGGTGTGATTGATGATTTAATCGTCTATAAACGCGGCGAAAACAATTATCGAATTGTTGTCAATGCAGCCACTCGCGAGAAAGATTTGGCATGGATGGAAAAGCAAGTAAGTCCATTCAATGCTCAGCTTCAAGAAAAACCGGAACTGGCGATGATTGCGGTTCAAGGACCCAATGCCATTGAAGCCTGTTTGAAAGTTTTACCTGAAAATATTTCTCAGCAATTATCTGAGCTCAATAAATTTTGTGCCATTGATGCGGAAAATTATTTTATTGGCAGAACCGGTTACACCGGAGAAGACGGTGTCGAAATCATGGTCGCCGAAGATAATGCTCGCAAGTTGTGGGATGAGTTGGCAAGTGCAGGAGTTAAGCCTTGCGGATTGGGTGCCAGAGACACGTTAAGACTGGAAGCCGGAATGCATCTGTATGGACAAGACATGGACAAGAATATCAGTCCTTTGGAATGCGGATTAACATGGACTATCAGAAAAACTGACAATGACTTTATCGGGGCAGATGCTCTGCAAGCCATCAAAGACAAAGGCATCAGCAAAAAAATGACCGGCGTCGTGCTTGCAGAAAAAGGCATTCTCCGTCACGATCAAGAATTAATTGATGAAAACGGACCTTGTGGAATTATCACCAGCGGTTCTTTTTCACCCAGCGCTGAGGTTGCCATCGGTATGGCAATCGTTAATAAAGATATCGGCAAAGATGTCAAGGTACAAATTCGCAAAAAACAATTAGCAGTGAAGTTGGTAAAACTACCCTTCGTAAGAAATGGTCAATCAAATATTTAGAAATTAGAGAGAAACATTATGAGTTACGTTCCAGATAATTTGAAATACACTGAATCTCATGAATGGATTGAGATTTTGGATAACGGGAATATCAGAGTGGGTATTACCGAACATGCACAAAGTGCGTTGGGTGACATTGTGTTCGTTGAGTTGCCTGAAGAAGAAAGCTATGCCGCCGGCGATGATTGCGGAGTTGTGGAATCAGTAAAAACAGCATCAGATATTTACGCACCAATCAGTGGTACTATTGTTGCGGTTAATGATGCTCTTGAAGATTCGCCGGAACTGATCAATGAATCACCTTATGATGATGGCTGGATTTTTGAAATGGAAATCGAAGATGAAGATGATTTAGAAGATTTGTTAACGTCTGATGAGTACAAAAACTCAATTGAAGAAGATCAAGACGAAGACGAAGACGAATAAATTCACTTATACAAAAAAGACACATAAACAGATTGGTAACAGGAAAATATTATGCCTTTCATTCCACACACGGCTGAAGATATAACAAAAATGCTGGAAGCGATTGGAGTTGACTCCATTGAGCAACTTTTTGATGAAATCCCTGAGGAACTCAAAGTTAGCGAACTGCAAAACATTCCAAAACAAATGAATGAAATGCAAGTCAGTCGTTTTATTAAATCCAAAGCAGCGCAAAATTCACAACTCAGTTGTTTTGCCGGAGGTGGAGCCTATGAACATCACATCCCTGCGGCAATCTGGCAACTGGCAACCCGTGGTGAGTTTTATACCGCATACACTCCGTATCAGGCAGAGGTTTCTCAAGGAAGTTTACAGGTCATTTACGAATACCAGACCATGATGACCAAACTCACCGGTATGGAAGTGAGCAATGCTTCACTTTATGATGGAGCTTCAGCCCTGGCAGAAGCAGCTTTAATGTCTGTTCGTGCCAATCGAAAGTCCAGATCAAAAACCATTCTGGTTCCTAAAACGGTCAATCCAATCTATAAAAAAGTTTTACACAATATTGTCCATAATCAGGACATCAAAATTGTCGAGTTGGATTATGATCACACAACCGGAAAAGTGAGTTCTGAAAACTTAAAAAAATATCAGGATGAGGACATCACCGCATTAGTCATTCCACAACCCAATTATTTTGGAGTTTTTGAGGATGTCGATGCTTTAACCGATTGGGCCCATGAGAAAAACTGTTTTGCTATTGCAGCTGTAAATCCAACATCCCTGGCTTTGCTCAAAGCTCCGGGAGATTGGGGTCAAAAAGGAGTTGATATTTGTATCGGTGAAGGCCAGCCTCTGGGAGTTCCACTTTCAGCCGGCGGTCCTTATTTTGGGTTTATGACATCAAAAGACCAGTACATCCGTAATATGCCCGGACGCATTGTTGGACAAACAACCGATTTGGATGGAAAACCGGGTTATACATTAGCGTTTCAGGCTCGCGAACAACACATTCGCAGAGCTAAAGCCACATCCAATATTTGTACCAACCAAGGTTTAATGGTCACCGCAGCAACGATTTACATGGCTTTATTAGGCGAACAAGGACTGAAAGATGTTGCCACCGCTTGTATGCAAAACATGCAATATCTCAAACAAAAGCTTGCTGAAAATGGAATCAAGCAAATATTCAACAGCCCCAACTTTCATGAAGTTGTGATTGAAACCAAACAAAGTCCTAAAGAAGTTATAGCTAAACTTGCAAGTCAAGGCATTCTAGCCGGTGTTGATTTAAGTTCCGACTACCCGGAATTGGGAAATGCTTTATCAGTTTGTGTTACAGAAACCAAAACACACGAAGATATTGATAATTTTGTCGAGCAACTGGTTCAATTAAGCTAACAAGACCGAAAATAAGACACAATGGTCATTGCAAACAACTTTGATTGACCATTGTGTTAGTTGTTCAAAAAGTTTGAATCACATATAATATTTTCATTCCTAAGATTCAATCAAAAATTTGCAATACCAATTTGGCAACATAACCATTGATACTAAAAACTATCGTATTTTGGTGAATGGCGACATCACACCAGTCAAACCACAGGTTTTTAATTTGATTGTGTATTTAATTGAAAACCATCATCGGCTGGTTACTAAGGATGAAATTCATGCAAATATTTGGTCGGGACGAATTGTTTCAGATACTTCAATCAGCACCCATATCAAATCAGCCCGAAAGATTCTTGGTGATGATGGTAAAAAACAGAAAATCATCAAAACCTATCATGCTCGCGGTTATCAATTTGTCGCTACTTTTAAAGAAACTGTTTCTGACAAACAGGAAATTGTTAATCAGGCTCTGAAAACAATTGTCGTTTTGCCATTCACAAATATAAAATCCGACCCGCAAACTGATTATCTCAGTTTTGCCCTGGCAAGCCAGATTATCAACGACTTAGCATATCTGCAAAACTTCAATATTGTTCCGGCAAGCATGATACGAGAGTTTATCAATTCCAAAGCCAACCCAACTGAGATTGCAATTGAACTTAACGCAGAGAATGTCGTTTGTGGAAATTATTTAATTGAAAATGATGCTATCAGAATCAATTTTGAAATTATTGATACTCAATCCCAAAAAGTCATATCACAAGAACAAATTGAAGACCGACATTCCAATACATTTAAATTACAAGATCGTGTTTCGTCAAATGTCATCTCAGCATTCAATGGACAATCAAAAGGAAAAGTGTCGAATCCAAGCAGAGTCAGAAATATTCCCAAAAGTGCACTTGCTTTTGAATATTACCTCAGAGCGATTTCTTATCCATACACCAATGAGGGACATCATCTCGCCATAGAAATGCTGAAGAAGTCATTAGACTTGGATGATTCTTTTGCACCGAGTTATCCGCATCTTGGTAATCACATTCGTTTATTGGAACAGCACGGAAGAATTTCTTCCGAGAATAACCAATCTACTGAGTGGTATTATCAAAAAGCATTAGAACTTAATCCCGAGCTTGTCGAAGCACTCATGAATCTGGCGCTTTACTACACCGAAACCGGCAAACTGGAAGAAGCCTATTTCATTGCTCGACGAATGTTTAAAATTAATCCAAATTGTGCTGAATTTCACTTTATTCTTGGATATATTTTCAGATATGCCGGAATGGTGGATGAAGCCATCGAAGAGATGGAAACAGCTTTAAAATTAAGTCCTGATAACAAAAGATATCGTTCCATAATTTCAACATACATCGGAGCCGGCAAGTATCAGCAAGCACTTGAAAAAACCTATCTGGGCGATGAGGTTTATGCCGATATTTTCAGCGGACAAATTACATTTATGCAGGGCAAAATAGAACAAGCTCGAAAACACCTTGAAAATGCTTTGAAAGCGGATTCTCATGGTTTATCCGGTTTGGTTGCAACCGTTTATCTTGCCGTTTTGGATAATAACTTACTGATAGGCAAAGAGTCACTCGAAAAAATTGTCGATACAAAAATCATAGACGCAGAAAATATGTTTTATTTCGCAGGTTTTTACGCACTACTTTCTGAACAAGAAAAGTGTTTGGAGCTATTAAACAAAGCTGTTGATTGCGGATATTACAACTATATCCACATTCAAACCACACCGAATTTAAACTCTGTCAAGCACTCCGATAAATACCAAGAAATACTAGCTAAAGCGAAAAAAGGAAGTGAATCTTTTAAAAAAACTGTACGCGCTAATCCGGTTCAGTCGAACAGTTAAACCACCTCCAATCACAAGTTCACAAATAAATCATATTTTGTTCAAGTTTGAATCTGCGAGCAGCATTAGTATTGTGATTTAGTATCAATTACACATTAGAAATGAATCCAAAAACGACTATCGCTTTAATAATTTTAATTTCCATAAACCTCAACCTTTACGCAGCAAACATTGTTGTAAATTCAAGTTCCGGTTCTGTAACCGCAAGTGATGATGGGTTTTGCACATTACACGAAGCTGTGGAATCTGCAAATTCAAATACGGCCTCAGGGCAGCTTATAGGAGAATGCATTGCAGGAGAATCACTTCCGACTATTGATACGATTACTTTTGCATCATCAATATTACCGGCAACGATTCATTTGGAATTGCCTATTCAATTATCAGAATCAGTCAATCTTTCAGGTCCTCACAAAGAATTACTCACTTTAAGTAGTATTGGCTTAGACAGAGTTCTAAAAGTTTCAAACCTAACACCTGCTGATTTCATGATTGAAAAACTGACTATTTCAGGCGGTTTCACCGGAGTCGGAAGTCTTCCTGTTGGGGTTGGAGGAGGAATGTTAGTTTCTCTGGCAAACTCGAGTTTAACAATTGACCGGGTGTATTTCACCAACAATAGTGCAGAATACGCCGGAGGAGCTTTGGGAATTGCTTACGGCGGAACTTCAAATAACACCGTCACCATCGAAAATTGCGAGTTTGATAATAATAACACAATCGGTTCAACCGCAAACTCAGGCAATGTCGCCGGTGGCGGTGCTATCTTTATTGGTGCATTTCAGAATGTAACAATAAACAATTCGACATTTTATGATAACCACGCTATTAATAATATTGCTCTCAATCCCACGGCACCGGCTCAAGGTGGTGCAATATTGATGCTTTCTTCATCGTCTGTTGCAGTTTCTGAACTTACCATTGACAGTTCGACTTTTGATGAAAACACCGCTTATGGTGTCGGAGGTGCAATCTCAATTGGTGGTGCTAACTTTGTTGACGACTATTCCATCGTTAATATCAAACATTCCACAATTACAAGAAACGAATCTAACCCTATCATGACCGATCAAGGAAGCGGAGGTGGAATATATACCAGCACTGTCACTCCGGTAAATATTTTCAACACCATCGTTAGTACCAATGTCGATTATTCAACCACAACAAACTATCCAAATATTTCGGGTGATTTTAATACTCTGGGGCATAATTTCATCAATTTCAGCCAAACTCATTCATCCATATTCCCTCTGGGAATGCCAAATATCAACAATGACCTTGTTGGAACATCGGTAGCTTTACCCAAATTAAACCCTCTAGCATCCAATGGAGGATCAACATTAACACGTTCCTTACAGGATGATTCTCCGCTGATTGACCAAGGGAAGTGTACGAATATAATAACCGATCAAAGAGGTTATTTTGATATATTCAATCAAGTTCGCAGAGTTGACAGAGCAGAAGCTAATTTAGCCGATGGTTGTGACATCGGAGCTTATGAAAAAGAAGCGATAGAGAGCAACTCATTTCCTCAAGCCAATAATGATAGTTTTGATATTCTGGAAGATGGCTCAATTGATTTATTTGATAATTTAAACGTCCTTGATAACGATAATGACCCTGAAGGTGATACCTTGGTTGTCATTAATGCCGGATTGGTAGCAACAAACAGTTCAACAATTCCAAATCCCGGCAACGTCGATTTATGGAGCAATGGCGACTTTACATACACTCCACCGGCGGATGAATTCGGTATTGTTGATTTTCGTTATATCATTTCAGATGGCAATACCAATGTTGGAGCAGATGTTTTCATCAATGTTTTGCCTGTCAATGATGCTCCAAGTTTCAATCATGGTTTCACAACTATTTCGTTTGCAGGAACAAATTCCATTGCAGGAGTTCATGAATATGAAAATTGGGCAACGAACATCTCAACCGGACCTGCTAATGAATCTTCACAAAGTTATCAGTTTCAAATTCAAACATTCGGAGACACTTCAATTTTTGCAAATACACCAACAATCTCTCCCACAGGAACTCTTTGTATTGAGCTAGCGGAGAATGCACTGGGAACTGCAACAATTTCAGTAAAGTTAAAAGACAACGGCGGAACTTCCAACGGCGGAATTGATGAATCAGCCGAAGTTATCATACAGGTTTATGCCAATCTGGATTTAATATTTAGCGATTCTTTTGAGAACAATGGCAATTCTTAATTTAAAAATTCAAGAGGAAAATCATGGATAAAAAATACATTATCAGTTCACTTTTATATGCACTTTTCGGACTCATACTAGGTGCGATTATGGCAGCCACATAAAACCATAATCAAATGGTCACACATGCACATATCATGTTATTGGGCTTCGTCACATCGTTCATTTACGGTGTTTGTTACAAACTTTGGATACCAAATCCATCTAAGAAAATAGCAATAATTCAATTCACTTTTCACCATGCTGGAAGCATTCTCATGCTTTCGGGCTTGTTTTTAATTTATGGAAAAATCATTCCAGAGAACAAAATTGAACCGGTTATGGCTATTTCATCAGTTGCAGTCATTTTCGCAATCATCTTGATGATTTATCAATTACTTGCAAATAAAGCCGAATAGTTAATTGATACCCTTTTAAAAACTTTGCTAGAATAGAGTTTGAAGCAATAATTTTGGGTATTGATGAATTCGGAAGATAAGGACAAAATAAATTCTTTGTTCAAGAAGGTCGTGACAATGGGTACGATTGATGCTTTTCAGTTTCTGAATTCTGTTGAAGATGACCCTGAAATCGTTGAGCAAGTCATCAAACTGCTTTCAGACTCTCAAACCCGAACCATTTTTCTGGAAGGTAACCCAGAACTTGAAAACATCCTGCAACCCATTTCTCTGGAACGTGATTTAGTTGGTCAGTCTATTGGTAATATCGAACTCATTCAATTGCTTGGCAAAGGTGGAATGGGTGAAGTTTATCTGGGAGAGGATAAACAACTACAAAGAAAAGTGGCTGTCAAAACCATTCGGGGGATTTATCGCCCCAATGAAAATGCCAGAGACCGCTTTCGTCGCGAAGCCCTTATCCTTTCCAAACTCAACCATGAGAATATCTGTAAAATCTACAATATCATCGAAATTGATGATATCGACTTTTTGATTTTGGAATTTGTTGACGGCATCACGCTGGATAAATATCCGCTTTACAAACTCTCTTACGCTGAGAAACTCAAATTAGCCAAATCTTTACTGAATGGTTTGTTAGTTGCCCACAATGAAGATATTGTTCATCGCGACATCAAGCCTGATAACATCATCATTGCTAATGATAGAAATATTAAGATTCTGGATTTTGGAATTTCAGCTTCTCTCAAACAACCAAACATTCAGAAAAGCACCGACACTCATCCGACTTTACCGATTTCAAAAACCGCAGCCGGTTCCATTGTAGGCACATTGGGTTACATGTCACCGGAACAAGCGACACTAGAGGAAATCAGTACAGCTTCAGATATTTATTCCCTTGGAATTATCTTTCAGGATATTTTTTCATCTCAACCGGCTCACTCATCGAATTTATCCAGTGAGCAATTGTTGAAACGAGCCCAAAAAGGTGAAACTGATGATGTTCAAAATGTCCCTGCTGATTTAACTCAGCTCATCAACCGCATGAAAGCCCGGAAACCGGCGTCCCGGCCAACAGCTTTTGATGCCATTGAAAAACTCGATAAAATCATCACCAAGCCCAAACGCCGCATCAAGCAATTTGGTATTGCGGCTTTATTATTGTTATCAGTTCTGGCATTCAGCAAATACACCTATGATTTGAAGCAACAAAAGCAGGAAGCGGAATCTGCTCGTAATATTGCCGAACAAGCTCGTCTTGAAGCAGAAACTGCCAAGGATGAAGCCGAACAAGTGACTGCTTTTTTGGAGAGTTTCTTCACCGCATCTGACCCATACAACCAACAAGGAAAGGAAATCACTGCATCGGAAATTCTTGAAGATGGTGCCAAGCGAGTTGATGAGGAACTCAAAGACAAACCTCAAATTCTGGTACGAATGAAATCAATAATTGGTAATGTTTATCGCAAACAGGGCAAATATGATGAAGCTCGTAACCAACTTGAGCAAAACTTAAATATTTTTGAAGATAAAAAATATTCCAACACCGAGCAATATATTGACACATTAGGCGCGTTGGCCGAGGTTGAGTTTTTCGCTGAAAATTACAAAAGAATGGAAGAATTAACATCTAAGGCGATTGAATTAACAGAAAAAAATAATCTGACAGAAAAGCCTTTTTATCTGTCTCTGAAATTCAATCAGGCCGCAGCATTTGAAGAACAAGGCGAACATCAAAAAGCGATTGAAATGTTCGAGAACCTCTTAAAGATATATCTGCAAAATGAAGCAAAATACCGAATCGAACTTGTCACTGCATACAACTATATTGGGTTAATCAAAGCCAATGCCGGTGATAATGAATCAGCACAAAATGATTTGGAGAAAGCACTCACATATCTTGATGAAAACAATGATGAAGATATGGAGTATAAAACCGTGTTGCATGCCAATCTCGCTACAATTTATAAAGATTTAGGAGAGTATCAAAAAGCCATTGATACAGGATTACAAATTGCCAGATATAGAGAGAAAATCCTCGGTCTTGAGCATCCTTATACTGCAATTAGTTACGATCAGGTTTCCAGAGCCTACCGACTTTTCAAAGATTATGAAAACGCACAAAAATACAACCAAAAAGCGATTGATATTTATCTTTCAACAGATACCAAAAATGTAGATTATGCGACCGTCTTGGGGAATAAAGCTCTTATATTAAGTGCGGAATCGGCTAATTACACTGAGGCAGAAAGTTTGTTTTTGGAAGCCATTCAAATACTTCAAGATAAACTCAAAACTGAGGATAACCGTCTCATTGCCAGTCAATATGTTTCATTAGGAGAAAACTATCTGAACCAAATGAAATATAACAAAGCAATGGAAGCTACTGAGAAAGCCATTTCAATCTTTGACAAATTAAAGCGTCCGACAAAAAATCATGTCACTCAAGCATGGTTCAACCTTGCTAAAATCTACGGCAAACTTAATCAAAAAAGCAAGGAATTGGAAACTTACCAAACTTTACTACAAAAATTATTACAAGAAAGTTCTCGCGATGAGGAAGCAAT
Organism: Gammaproteobacteria bacterium; assembly: GCA_041395445.1. Lineage (NCBI taxonomy): Bacteria > Pseudomonadati > Pseudomonadota > Gammaproteobacteria > Gammaproteobacteria bacterium. Next base: position 684,333 of record JAWLAO010000001.1, read on the forward strand.
AAAAGAGGTAACTGAAAAAATCAACTTTCTTTCAAAGGAGTAATCACAAATCCCAAATATTTCTTTTTTTGTCTCTATAAGACTCGATTGAAGTTCCTTCACTTAAAAATTTAATCTCAATCATTCCTTTTTCTTGTGTGTCGTAAAATTCGATACTTTTTTCAAGGTAAATTTGCTTAATTTGAGGATGAGGGTGATTAAACTGATTCATGAAACCGGAGGAGTTAATTGCAAATTTCGGATTGACTGCTTGAATGAACTCCAAACCAGAAGAGGTGCGGCTTCCATGATGCGGGACAATTAAAACATCGCTTGCAATTGCTGTTTCAAGGTGATGAGTTAACCGATATTCGACAGGTTCTTCAATATCTGCTGTAAGTAAAACCGAGCCATATTCAGACTGAATGTGAATCACACAAGACGAGTTGTTTCCAAAATAAGGATTGATCTCAAACGGGCTTAGAATGGTAAAAATGATATTGTTCCATTTCCAGTTTCCTCCTGATTGACACAGTTTATGGTTTCCATCAACTGACAATGTTTCAGCTTTCGGAAACACTTTTAAAATATCCTCAACACCTCCGGCATGGTCATTATCGAGGTGAGAAAGAATGATTTTATCAATCTTATTAACTCTGGAAAAATTCATAAACGGAATCACGACTGCATTAGCCATCGAAAAGCCGGACTCATACTTTGCACCGGTATCATAAAGCAAAACTTTATCTTTAGTTCGAACAACAATCGACAATCCTTGCCCAACATCCAAAACATTAACGGTGAACTCATTATCTTCAATACTATTTTCAGGTTTGATAAAAACTGGTAATAGCAAAAATAAGCCAAACCAACGCCAGCGAAGGACTGAAGAAGAAATGAGCAATATTGAAAAGACTAATGCACCTATTATGACAAAGAAGCCATTGTTTGTTGCTGAGACCACCAGATAATCAAAATCTTTAAAAATCTCTAAGATGCCTAAGAAAATTTCAGAAATAAATTCTGTTAGCGAAAATGCAAATTCTCCAAGTTCCGAAGAAACTGGAGTAATCAGCAATGAAAACATGATTGTTGGAATTAATAGCAAAGAAACTAAAGGCAAAATAATTAAATTGATAATCGGTGTTAATAGATTGATTTGATTAAAAATAATCAACATCAAAGGTATTAATCCAATTAGAATCAGTAATTGTGCTTTGGTAAAACTCATCAGTTTCGAGCGATGGGGCATCCGGCCGGTAAAAACATAAATCAAGATAGCAACAGCGGTAAAAGAAAACCAGAACCCAACATCCAGAACACTGAATGGATCAAACAACAAAACTAGTATCAACGCAATTGACAAAGTGTTCCATCGTGATATATTTCGTTTAATGATGGGTGAGATTGAGAACACACAAACCATAATCAACGCTCTGAGCGTAGGAATGGAAACTCCCGCAAGCATGGTATAAATCAAAGCCAACAAAATGGCAAATACCGCTTCAAATTTAAAACGATTGATGCGTTCGCTTGGAAATATCGCAAAAAACAATCTGCCGATGAAAGTTCCTAACAATGCAACCAAACCGATATGCAGACCGGATATAGCAATGATATGAGCTGTTCCCGTTTGTTGAAACATTTGTGAATCTTCAAAATCGATCAGACTGCGGTCACCGATGGTTAAAGCTCTGACTAAACCCTCAACTCTGAGGTTACTGATGTTTTCTGAAATCAAATCAGCAATATTGGATCTAGCACGATTGATATGATTTATAAATCGGAGTGATTTTTCTTCAAGCAACTCTCCTTCTTTGACAGTCGCTGTTGCATCATAGCCTTGTCGAAACAACCATTTTGCATAATCAAATGATCCGGGATTTTTAAAACCGTGTATGGGTTTGGGTTTGACTTCAAGAACCCAGCTTTGCCCGGCTTTCAATATTGTTTCATTGTTATACCAGCTCACCAGAATTTTTCGTAATGGGAACTCGGGCTTTGAACTTTCGACAGCAAAGGCAAACTTCTGCCGGATTCCCAAACGTCCCATATTGGTTTCAACAGGCAAATCGACAATCGTTCCAACAACTTCAATCGTATCAAGGGATGTGTCTTGATATTGGTGTTTTTTTGCAATGATTGCAGAATAGTTTGCAAGGATACTTCCAAGAATTAATCCAGAAAGAAGAAATTTTATCGGTTGTGAAAGTTTTTTCCGGAGAAGAAAAACAGCACACAAACCAATGAGACAGAATATCAATACATTGTAATTGGCATGCTCTATCCAGAGCAACTGACTCATTGCTAACAAAAAACTGCCGGAGAAAATTATCATGACAATTCCTTTGCCTCAATTCAACTATTGTCGAACCAAATGACCTCCGCTGAGTTCATAGATTTTGTTCATCTTTGATGCCAAATGTTTATCGTGAGTGACAATAATCATACCATTATTCTGCTGTTTGTTTAGTTCCAGCATCAATTCCATAACTTCCGAAGCAGTGGTTTCATCAAGATTGCCCGTTGGTTCATCTGCTAACAGACAAGCCGGATTGGTGACTAAAGCCCGAGCAATGGCTGCTCTTTGTCGTTCTCCTCCTGAGAGTTGCGCCGGACGATGAGTTAACCTGTCCTGCAAACCGACTTTGCTGAGCAATTGTTCTGCTTTAATACTTGCAGACTTTTTACTTTCTTTAGCAATAAGTAAAGGCATCATTACATTTTCCAAAGCGGAAAACTCAGGAAGTAAATGATGAAACTGATAAACAAACCCTAAATATTGATTACGCAACAAACCTCGTTTCTTGCTGTTTTGTTTTGAAAAATCATTCCCTTTGAGAATCACACTACCCGAAGTTGGATTATCCAGTCCACCGAGCAATTGGAGTAACGTGCTTTTACCGGCTCCGGAGGCACCCATAATCGCTACGCTTTCGCCATGTTCAATTTGAAAATCGATGCCATTAAGAACCGGAATTTCAGTATCACCGTCTTTAAAAATTTGATGAACATTATGACATTGTAAAATAATTCCTGAGTTATTCATATCTCAATGCCTCTGCAGGTTGAATTCGACTGGCTCTCCATGCCGGATAAATCGTCGCTAAAATTGTTAATGTAAAAGCAATCACAACAATAGATATGACATCAGAACTCTGAACATCTGCGGTTATATCACTGATGTAATACACATCCGAAGACATAAAATCCACTTCAAAAAAGCCTTCCAGCCATGAAATTATCGAGCTGACATTGAATGAAATCAAAAGCCCAAGTGCAGTTCCTATAATCGTACCAATAGCTCCTATCACCACGCCCGCAATAATAAATATTCGGGTTACCTGCGAACCTGACATTCCCAATGTTCGTAAAATAGCAATGTCGCTGTTTTTTTCTGTCACCAGCATCACCATCGTAGATAAAATATTGAACGCCGCTACAGCAATTATCATCGAAAGAATAATAAACATCACAACCCTTTCCTGCTGAGTGGCTTTATAGAAATTCGCATTTTCCTGAGTCCAGTCTCTGACTCGCAAAAAACCACCGAGTTTTTCTTCAATCTCATAGGCTATTTTTGGTGCTTTCATCAAATCAGTTGTTTTAATGCGGATTCCTTCAATACCTCCATCTGTTTTTTCCAGATTTTGAGCATCATTCAAATGAATTAAAGCCAATTTTGCATCATATTCATAAGCACCCATTTCAAAAATTCCGACAACGGTAAATCTTTTCAATCGGGGCAAAACACCAACTGCCGTGGTTTTAAACTGAGGAATGTAAACAACTACTTTTTCTCCAGGACCTGTGCCCAATTGTGCTGCTAAATCCACGCCTAAGATGATATTGTATTCACCGGCAACCAAATCGTCCATTGAACCATATTTCATCTTTTCGGCTAACTGAGTGACATTTTTTTCATATTCAGGAGAAACGCCTTGCACCAATGCTCCGGTAGTTCGATATCCCTGAACCATTGCCTCTGAGGCAACGTAAGGTGCAGCACTGACAACTCCGAGATTTTCTTCTGCGATTTGAATCGCACTTTCCCAGTCTTGAATATAATCATGTCCGTATGCAGAAATCGTCGCATGTGCCACAGAGCCAAGCATTCTTTCCTTGAGTTCCTTATCAAAGCCGTTCATAACAGAAATTACAACAATCACTGTCATGACACCAATGGCTATGCCTGCCATTGAGATGAGCGATATAAATGAAATGAAGTGATTCTTCCTCTTCGCCCGAGTGTACCTCAAGCCGATAAACAATGGTAAGTTCATTAAATGATGTTATTCCTTAAAAGTATTAAGCTCTGACAATTATTATTTAATCTAATTCGAATTATATTTTATAATCAGATTCATGAGTAAAAAGATTCTACCATATCTTATCCTTTTTCTAATTGTCATCGGCTTTGCTTTTTCCTATTTTTATGCAAAAAAATCAGTTGCTATTCAAGCTGACTTTCACGCGACACAATACACAGGCGCACAATCTTGCAAGGATTGCCATGAGAACAAGTTCGATTCCTGGAGAAAAACCTATCACAGCACGATGACTCAGGAAGCCAATCATGAATCTGTCGTAGGTCATTTTGATGGCAAAAAATACACTTACTGGGGAATTACGGTTCAACCTTTTAAGAAAAATGGCAAATACTACTTTTCCTATTATGACCCGCAAACCAACCAACTCTTGAACACTCTTGAAATCAAAAGAACTGTTGGCTCAAGACGCTATCAACAATATTTGGCTCAAACTGATAATACTGAAGGAAATTATTACCGTTTAGAACTTTTATGGCATATTGGCGATCAGCGTTGGGTTCATTTGAATGGAGCATTTCTTGGTAGTGACCACCAACGTTTTGATAATCATACAGCTTTATGGAATCAAAATTGTATCTTTTGCCATAACACCGGCATTCAACCTAACATGTTGAACTATGATGAAATTTTACAAAACAGTAAACAAGGGCAAGCGCTAAATCTTAAAGTCAATTCAAGATTTCAATCTCATGTCAGTGATTTAGGAATTGGTTGTGAATCCTGTCACGCAAATGGTGAAGAACACGTCAGGTTAAGCCAAAATCCAATACGAAAATATTATCTCCACTTTAGTGATGATAGTGATTTAAGCATTGTCCATCCCGACAAAGTTTCTGCTCAGAAATCCATGGATATTTGCGGACAATGTCATGGCCAAAGAACACCCAAGACTTTCGACATGGCAAAAACATGGATGGAAACCGGGCCAACTTATCGTCCGGGCGATAATTTACAAGATCATGTCAATCCTGTTTGGCAAAGTTCAAAAATTAACAATGTTCAAAGTGATATTTTCAGTTTACGCTTCTGGAAAGATGGTACTCCTCGTTTATCAGCCTATGAGTATCAAGGTTTATTGCAATCCAAATGTCACACAAAAGCCGATTTAACATGTAACGATTGTCATTCCATGCATGAGGGTAACCCTGAGGGAATGATAAAAGATGAAAACCTTACGAACAAACCATGTCTGCAATGTCATCAAAATTACGCTCAGAATATTTCTGTACATACCAAACATAAAGAAAATTCTGATGGTAGTTTATGCTACAACTGTCACATGCCGAAAATTGTTTATGGTTTAATGGACTTTCACCGGAGTCATAAAATTGAATCTCCAAATCCTTCAAACGAGTTCGCCTTAGATAAACCCAACGCTTGTGCTGCTTGTCACGTTGATAAAACGGATACTTGGATTACAGATAAACAACAAGAGTTATGGCAAAATAGTGAGGTTACAGATTTCTCACACAACAACATTATTCAGACAATTTATAAACTTCATTCCGGCGATCCGGCTGAACGAGGAATTGCAGCAAAGAACATGAGTTATCAATCTGAAATTTTACAGGTGAATAAGAAGTATTTTTTGATTCCGCATCTGTTGTTTGCAATGGAAGACAGTTATCCGGCAATCCGACGTTTTTCTCATCAAACATTGATGTCAATCGTTTCACAATTAGCTGTTGAATCGCAGGAATTTTCGGATTTTTTAAATATTATTAAAGGCTTTGATTTTATTGAAAATAGTTCTAAACGAAGCGAATGGTCTGTTGACTATTGGAGTTATTACAACTCAATTGATAAAAGCCAGTGGCAATCTCCTCCTGAGGGAGCTTTGCTTGATAATGAGTATCAACTTAAAATTGACGAAATCATTAAGTTGAGAGAACTGGCACTTGCACAAAACAAGCAGATTGATATTGGTGAATAATTCTCTAACCGGTTTTTATTTTAGATTGACTCAGCCAAAACATATTCGATGAATTTAATGTTCGGGATTTCTGACATTTCATCCTGAACAGTTACCATTGAAGCGATGGCATTGCTAATGTCCGAATCGACTTCATGAACCTGTAAGTCACCTTGAGTAATCAGTTGCAGTCTTGGAACACCTTCCACAAGCAAAGCAAAATATGGAATTTTTTCATTGTCTCCAAGAGCTTTAACAACGACAACCCGTCCTGTTTTACTACGTTTTGCAGTACTACCACCAGTTGACAATGAGTTGTAACACAGAACCGGAACATCATACCCACGCCAGTCAATTTTTCCTGACAACCAATCCGGAGCATTATCAATTGATTGCAAATCCGTATAAGTTACTACCTCTGCAATAATCGCATTCGGCAGTAAAACTCTTTTTTCTGTAGTTACAGGAATCATAATTCCGCGGATTTCATTAGACATGATTATTCTCTACCTTTAATAAGTTCTTTGATGTTTTCCAACAACTCTGCTTCTTGATACGGCTTACCTAAATAACGATCCACACCCAAGTCCATTGCTCTCTGTCTATGCTTCTCACCCGTTCTGGAAGTAATCATAATAATCGGAACATTGGCATATTTTTGCTCTTTTTTCATCTCAATTGCCAACTCGTAACCGTCCATTCTTGGCATCTCGATATCTAGTAACATCACATCAGGAACGGCTTCTTTCAGTTTATCCAAAGCATCCAAACCATCTTTAGCGGTTACAACATCGTACTCATTTCTTCGAAGTATCCTTTCTCCAACTTTTCTCATGGTAATCGAGTCGTCCACAATCATTACTAATGGATCTTTCTCAATTTCTTCCTGAATCGCAACTTGAACCGTATCATCAAGAGATTCCAGTTTTCTCATGTAGGCTCTTGCCAGAGGGATAATATCCAAAATCAGAACAACATTACCATCTCCAAGCACTGTGGCGCCATAAATCCCGGGAACACTGGAAATTTGCGAACCCACAGATTTCACAACGATTTCGCGAGAACCTAAAATTCTATCAACACGAAGTGCCACTCCATTTTCACCGGAACGTATCATCACCAATGGAATCTGATTGTTTTCAATCACAACCTCAGAATCAACATCCAATAACTTATTCAACTCATGAATCTGGTACTCTTCATTAGCATATTCATAAGTAAAATCCTGATTCTTCACTTTTTCTTGATAATCGGCGTACGACATCCGAATGATTCCTTCCAAACCGGAGACAGGAATTGCATAAACTGTTTCAGCAATTTCTACCAACAATGCAGCAGAAAGTGCCAGAGTGTAAGGCAATCGGATATTGAATCGGGTTCCTTTACCCGGTTCAGAGTGAATATCTAAACTTCCACCAAGCAAGTTTATCTGATTACTGACAACGTCCATACCAACTCCACGTCCTGCGAGTTTGGAAACCTCATCGACTGTTGAAAATCCACTATTCAGAATTAATCGATCAATATTTGCATCAGAAATCAGAGCATCTTTTTTCAAGATACCTCTTTCAATCGCAATTTCTTTTACTCTCTTACGATTAATTCCTGCACCATCATCCGCAACACTGATAACCACCTCGGTCGCTTCACGACGCACGTCAATATTGACAGAACCTTGTTTTGGTTTATCAACAGCTTCACGGTCTTTCTCAATGCCATGAGCTAAAGAGTTTCTCAGCATATGTTCCAAAGGTGCAATCACACCTTCCAGAACCGTTTTGTCCATTTCATCATCGGCACCGCGAACATCTAGCTTAACTTGCTTGTTCAATTCGTTTGCGGTTGTTCTTACCAAACGTCTCAAGCGTGGAACAATGGAGTTAAAGGAAACCAATCGAGTTTCCATCAAACCTTCTTGCAGCTCCGTATTTACCCGAGATTGTTGTGTTAATAAAGAGTCAGAAGTTCTGGCAACATCATCAAGATAACTGTGAATACTTGATAAATCCGATACCGACTCCACTAGCGATCTTGACAATTGTTGTAATTGTGAGAATCTGTCCATTTCCAATGGATCGAAATCTTCTTCATCCGATTCCGAATGGAAGGTCGAAATAATTTGCGCTTCGGTCTCAGCATCCAGTTTTCTTAATTGCTCACGAATCCTGGCAACTGTGTTACCCAACTCTGATAAGTTGACACGGAAAGAACCAATCTCTTGCTCAAGACGAGAACGATAGATACTCACCTCACCGGCATAATTCACCAAGTTATCAAGGAGCTCAGAATTTACTTTAATTTGGTTACCCGACAGTACATTGGATTTTTTCTTAGTTGATGTTTCTTCTCTGTCTGTATCGCCTTCTGAATCAACAGATTTTGAGATTGTCGGATCAATATCCAAATCTGCAAAGTGAGACTGGTCGAATTTCGACTCCTCAGGAATTGCAGCTTCTTTACCACCAATCAGTGATTTAACTTTTTCAACGATATGAGAAATATCAGAACTTTGTCCATAATCTTTCTCACCTTTCATTTTATTTAGCAGGTCGAAAGACTCTTGAACGGTCGTTAATGCTCTGCTATCAATACTCCGTCCTTCTTCACTGACTTTCTCCAGCAAGGATTCAAGAACATGGCTCAACTCACCAATATTTTCCAATCCCGCCATTCTTGCACCACCTTTTAGCGTGTGCAAATCACGTTGCAAGGCTAAAATCGAGGTTATATCATCCGGATTTTCTTCGAGTTCAGTAAGTACATGCTCAGTCCTATCTAATATGTCGTCAGCTTCTTCCTTGAAGATTTCAAGTAACTCTTCATCGAACTCATCCACATCATCAGATGACTCTTCTTTACTTTCGTAGCTGGATGAAATGACTTCTCTGTATTTTGGCTCTTCAACAGTCTTAATTTCATCATCAAAATCGACTGAGCTTAAATCAATTTCCTCATCGACTTCTGCGGTGTCCTCAAACTCTAAAACTTCTACTTCATCTTCCTCGTTTTCAAGTTCGTCCTGCTCCATCAAGTCTTCCTGAACCCTGATGTCTTTTAATGTAAACTCTCTTAACTCAGGCACTTCTTCTGAATCTTCTTCTGAATCTTCTTCTGAATCTTCTTCTGAATCTTCTTCTGAGTCTTCTTCTGAGTCTTCTTCTGAGTCTTCTTCTGAGTCTTCTTCTGAGTCTTCTTCTGAGTCTTCTTCAAAACTTTCCATAAAGTCTAGTTCTTCAGAATCCTCATCTATCTCATCTTCATCATCCTCAATATCAAATTCGAATTCATCATCTGAATCGAAATCAATTTCACTATCACTTCCATCGATATATTGCCCCAAATCAAAATCATCTGACTGAGTTTCTTTGTCATCCTGGTTCGCATCATCAATAAACTGTCCTAAATCGAAGTCTTCACTTTCAATATCCGACTCTTCTTTTGATTCTTCAAGATTTTCAATGAGATGCTTGAAGTATGAATTAATCTCCTGAGAGATTCCTGTTGACGCAGATTCAGTTCCCAGATTTTCCATAATCCTTGCGGCTTCACCACTGAATGCTTCAATTTTCTCCAATGTCTTTTCATCGAAAACTTGTCCCATTTCCGATGACATTTTAGATGCAATTTCCAAAGGTGATGTCATGGCAACAATACTCTTAACAGATGCCATATTAGCGGCTCCATTTAAAGTATGAATCACTCTTATAAAACTCTCAGTTGCGTGAGCGTCTCCACTTTCATGAGCATTTGCTATGAAATTGTTGACTTCTTCCAAGTGACCTTTGACTTCTTGCTGAAGAATTTCTAAAAAGACCGGATCGATTGACAAATCATCTTCGGTTTCCTCAGATTCGTTATCAGATGACTGGTCTGATTCACTGACTTCTGTTGTTTCTTCTACTTCATCAACATCTGATTCATCAACTTTATCCAAATAAACATCATCTATCTCAACGCTATCAGTTACAGCCTGTGACATAGATTCATCAAGTACGATTTCAGTAGCTTTTTCAAAATCTGCATCTGTAACACTCTCGCCTCTTTGAACTTTCTCAGCTGCAGCAATGATTTCATGATATCCTTCAGGAACCTGTCCGCCTACTTTCAATGCTTCATAAAGTTGCGGTAGCAATTCATTAGATTTTCTCATGACCATGATGTAGGAATCACTAAGATCTTTAGAGCCATTCAATACTGAATTGGTCATATCTTCAATTTTCCAACTATAATCGCCAAGAGCTAACGCACCCACCAAGCGTCCACTACCTTTCAAAGTGTGGTATATTCTTCTGATTTCAGCCAGTAGTGAGCTATTGTCCTCAGGTGCTACAACCCATTTAGGGAAGAGAGACTTCATATTTTGAAGCTCTTCTTCAAATTCCTCGAGGAAGACCTCTTTAATATCCTCATCAGTGTCTTCACTAAACTGAACCAATAACTCTTGTGGAGTTTCGCCCAACAGTTCATCCATGTCGTATTGTGTTTTGGAAGACTCTGCTTCTTTCTCCTCTATCGTCAGGATTCCTTCGTCTTCTTCATCACCTGAATCTTCCAGAAGTTCATCATAATCTATATCTGCATCATCAGATGCATCGGATTCATCAGTTTCTTCCTCAATATCTATATCAAATTCATCATCTGACATATTATCCAATTCGTCATCTAGGTTTTCTGAAACCTCTATAGGAGCTTTATCTTTGATACTTGCAAACAAGGTATCAATATTTGATTTAGCCAAATCTAAAACTCTTTGCTCGCCTTTGACACCTTCACTCATGTACTCAAGGTAATACTCAAGACTGGCAATAGATTCAGCTAAAAGATTCAATTGATCAACAGATGGTTTATACTCTGACTCGAGCATTTGCTCGTTAGTATATTTCTCGATTTTATCGACTTCAACAGCCACATCATCGAAACCGGACATTTTCAATGCACCACTGATTTCTTTCAGAAGTTTTGGAATCGGCTGAATCGGATCTTTGTTCCAAGGTTCTTCTATAAACTGAACAAAGTTATGTTTCACTTTTTGTAAGTTATTAATGGATTCTTTAGCCAGAGTATCCAATACTTTTTTCATTTCCGCTGATAATACGGCTTTGCCTTGACTCGCCTCATCCGAGGAATCCATATCGCCCAGAAGCATGATATTTTCATCCAGAGATGATTCGACAAATAACAAAGTTTCAGCAACATGCATGATTAAATCTTCGTCAGCCCTGGAGTCATTCATAATGCTTTCTTCAAGCAACTTAACATCTTCTTTAACTTTAGAACGAGCTATTCCAACTCCAATCAATCCCAAAGTATCAGAAACTTTATTTAAAGACTCTACCAATGCTTTTAGGTCACTAGTACTGGCACCTTCATTCCTGTTATATAAATCAAGGCTTTCCTGAATTGCCAAGAGATCTTCCTTAATAATTCCCGAAACTGATTCAAGCAAATCTCTGTTTTTACCGGATAAGCTACTTTGCGCTTTTTCTATTTCCTTATCATCAGAGATAAAATCTGACAAACTGAAAAACTCTTTTATTTCTTCAACGCGTCTGTCTTTACCTTCCGCCAAGGCAACATAATAAAGTAAGTTTCTGGTAAGTTCGTTGAAAGAAATATTGTTATCAAACGATGGATTAATAATTCGACGTATGGCCTGATCAATTCGGGCAGAAAGTTGCTTGACTGTGACTGAAGACTCTAATGAACCATTGATTAATGCTTGGAACAAACCACCGGCGACCCAGAATAATTGCTTTTCCTCAACATTTGAAATAACTGTTTTCAGTTTATCAAAGATAACTTGTATTTTTTTCAAGTTATCAATTTCATCGTTTCCTTTAAGCCAGTTTAACAGGCAAATCTGATAAGCTGACCTGATTTTTCCAACAACCTGAGCTAGTTGATTTTCACTGAGTGAAAAGCTGGTGTTTTGTTTGGACTCAGGCACACCAAGACTTAAATCGGGTGTAAACAAAGCACTTTCTGAGAGTAGTGAGTCTCCTTTTACTGTTCTTAAGTCATTAACCAAAGGCAAAAGAACCATCGGAATATCTTTATATCCCAACTGAACCCGTTCAAGATAATCCGGCAACAATAATATTGCGCGTATTAATACGTCAAAAGCATCTTTCTCGGAGTCAACCTCTTTAGCAATCAATTTGTTGACCACTTGCTCCATTTCTTCGGCAACCATGGCAGCACCATAAAGCTCTACCATTTTTAAAGTTCCCTGCACTTGATGCAAATAAGTCGCACAAAGCTGTAATTGGTTCTCGTCTTCCGGATTTTCAACATACTCTTCTAAAGCTGACTGGGCTTTCTTCAGAGTTTCGTCAAGCTCTTTTTTGACCCATATCAGCGTTGAAAAGTCTATTTGTTCGATATTGCTCATACTATATTAACTTTCTCGTTTATATGCTATAGTCCATTTGTATTTGTAATTCTTTCCAGCAAACTGACAATCTCCAAAACAGTCTATTAAAGCCAGATTAAATCATTTCCTAAGATTAATTTTTGAAGTCCTTCACAACATTAACAATTAAAATTCTTCAGTCGGTAACTTAAAGTCTTGTACCGACAATCTCAATTCATTCGCCAACTCCACCAGGTTCCCAATCGACTCCGCTGTTTGTTGCGTACCAACAGAGGTTTGGGTGGTAATTTCCTGAATCACGTTCATCGTTCCTGATATGTTTGTTGCAGCGACCGATTGTTGCTTAGCAGATTCGGAAATATTCTGAATCAATTCCGCCAAGTCATTCGATACCGCTTCAATCTCGGTCAAGGCATCACCGGCGTTCTCCGCACGTTTCGCACCATCAACCACCTCAGCAGTTGTTTGTTCCATTGAAGCCACCGCTTCGTTGGTATCTGACTGAATTGTTTGTACTAATGTCTCAATCTGTTTGGTTGCATTCGATGCACGTTCCGCCAATGATTGTACCTCGTCGGCAACAACCGCAAAACCACGACCCGCTTCACCGGCAGAAGCCGCCTGAATCGCTGCGTTCAATGCCAGAATATTTGTTTGTTCGGAAATGTCATTAATCAATTCAACGATGTTACCAATTTCCTGCGAGCTCTCACCCAATCGTTTAATTCTTTTCGATGTTTCTTGAATCTGATTACGAATATTATCCATCCCTTCAATGGTTTGGCGCACGATTTCAGCACCATTATGTGCAATCAATACCGATCTTTGCGCAACGTCTGCTGATTCAAGAGAGTTAATAGATACTTCGTCAATCGAAACTGCAATTTCGTTAATCGCTGTCGATGCATTGGTAATTTGTTGAGCTTGGTGTTCACTCGCTTCGGCAAGGTGTAATGCTGTTGCCTGTGCTTCCTGAGCCGCTGATGCCACACCAACCGATGCGTCGTTAATTGTTTTTACCAACGATCTCAACGCTTCTACCGCGAAGTTTACAGAATCAGCGATTGCCCCGGTGATGTCCTCACTCACCGTTGCGTTTACGGTTAAATCACCATCCGCCAACGAGCCCATTTCATCAAGAAGTCGCAAAATCGCTAATTGGTTTCTCTCATTCAGTTCCTGAGCCACTTTTGCTCGTTTTCTATCATTTTTGGTCATAGAGAATAAAATGACTATCAACCACAACAGAGATAAACCACCTAACGCATACTGCACTTCAACAGAAGGAAACTTAGGAATTATCCCTTTCAACACTTCTGACAAATCATTCGCTTTATTAATGAAAGTCGGAATATCATTTCCGATATCTTCCGTCGCAACTTGTGCTTCATAAAGCTCCTGAGCGTTCATCACCTCTTCAATATCGCCTTGAAGACTGGAGAAAATATTATAAACCTGACCGAGAGACTCCAATACAGTATCGTCTGTTACTGCTTTAATAGTATCATCGCCATTAAACATTCCGTTCAAGACTCGAGAGAACCTTCTGGTATCCGATGCCAAATCTTCAGATGCTTGAACTGCGGCCATACCACCTTTTAGAACCTCACCCATACGTCTTAACATTCTGTCTGCAAGCACTTGTTGCTCTCCGGCGAGTTTAATAAGTTCACGATCCCCTTTGATGACCACTAGTTGGTTTACAACCTCATTGTTTTTTGATTGCAAGAGAGGAATTTCAGATGCGAATTTATTATAAATCGCATTCATATCCTGAATAAGAACCTGCTTATCAAGAATCTTATCAACATTGCTCTGTATTGTGAACCAGGAAGTATTAAGAGTATTTATACTATCATTCGCTGCAACCGGAACTCGAGGGTATCTTTTATCTTTATCACCATCATTTAGTGAATTAATTTTTGTTGCAATCGAATCTCGTTTAATTTTCAAATCATCAAATGAAGCCTGATCGCCGGCAGCTGCTAGTATCGCATGCTGAGCCAACTGTTGAGCCTTGATTTGGATATCATCGGTCGCCCTGATGTGTTCAACTCGGTTTGAGTTTATATTGTCTAACATTATCGAATTGACAATAAACCCAACAATTAATAACAGTAAGATTACAACTTGCCAAGCCGGCAGGGTTCGGGTATGTCTGCCTAAATCATTAGAGGTTACACTCATAATTTTACTCTCTTTACTTTCTTTTAACTCTCTCTATTATTTATATCGCCGAAGCATTCTGAAACGATGGGTCATTGATTAGCTTCTCAACATCTAATATATTCCAAACTTCCTCTTCTTCCATAAATGCATTCTCAACATAATTATATGCGGAATCATTATCATTCGGCACTTCGCACTTTTGCTCAGTGGAAAAGTGTTTTTGACCAAAAACCTCATCCACCACCAAACCAACTTGACCACCAATCTGATTAATAACAACCATTCTCGTGTGAGCTGTGGTCTTGGTAGGTTTATTGAGAAGATAAGATTTCATGTCTATAACTGGAATCAAATTCCCCCTGATGTTTCCTAATCCTAGCACCCAAGATGAAATTCCCGGGATTTTGGTCGTTTCCGTCAGAATAATAACCTCGACAATTTGATCAATCGCCAATGCATAATTGAATTCATCAATTTTAAATCCTACACCTGACCAGGCGCTTTTGTCCTGAGTCTGTTCAGATCTCACTTTATGCTTCAAACTCAGTTGTTCGTACTGGACTAACAATTCAAATGGTTTAATACTGCTTTTTGCCATTTTACCTTACCGTCACGTGTTGTTGTATTGCTCCCAGCAACTCCTCTTTGGTAAATGGTTTGGTTAAATAAAGTTCTGCACCTACCACTTTACCTTTTGCTTTATCAAACAATCCATCTTTAGATGAAAGCATTATTATTGGAGTTGACTTGAATTGCTGATTCATTTTGATGAGTGCACATGTCTTGTCGTGGTGCATTTAGCAAAAAGCTAAAAAAGTAAGTTACTCATTAGCAAAAGCCGTGTATATTTAGGATTCTCAACATCCAAAATACACTACAAAATGAGTAACTTAGAATCTAGTTATACCAAAATATTAAATACATTGCACCAAGTAGAACCCCAAAAGAACTTTTTAAATCAAATTAGAACTCCAAAACTAAGCGATATTGAGTTAATTGCAATCAATATTACATCAGAATACCTGGGAATTGACTCCGAAAGAGACTTGTTTAACAAACTGCCTCAGTACCTTCTGGATAAAATTGAAAGAACCGTATATAACAGAAGAAAGCGTGGATTATTCCTTTATATTGAACAAGTTAGGAAGAAAATGGCAGAGGCAATGATTGGCGATGACAAGCACTTTGTCATCGACAGTATGCCCTTGGAGGTCTGCAAAATGAGCCGTGCCGCTAGGTCAACAATCTGCAAAGAGGATATGAACTCATCACCCAATCATGGGTATTGTGCATCTCAAAAAATGAGCTTCTATGGATACAAACTTCATTCAGTATGCTCTCTGCCGGTGTTTTCAAAAGTTTTGATTTGACACCGGCTAATGTCCACGACATCCATTATCTGAATGATGTTAAAGAACAGCTTAAAAGTTGTTATTTAATTGGTGATAAAGGTTACCTGAGTCATAGCATTCAACTTGATTTATTTGAAACGAGGGAAATTAGGCTGGAGGTTCCTATGCGTAAAAATCAGTTTAACTTCAGAAAGATGCATTGGATACTTTCAAGAACCAGGAAACGAATTGAGACTTTGTTTTCTCAGCTTTGCGACCAATTTATGATTCGCAGAAATTATGCAAAAACATTTGATGGGTTCAAATCCAGAATACTTTCAAAGTTAACGGCTTTAACTGTAATTCAATTTATGCACCACGGGTTGTATTTTTTGATTTCACAAAAAAATCTACATTTATGTGCGATAAAATTAGGACTCGAGTATAATTCCAAGCGGGCATAATTATTATCTGAGAAGCTATGAAAATCAGTATTTTGATGGATGACATCAATGGCATCAACACAAAGAAAGACTCCACATTTGCAATGATGCTGGAAGCACAACGCCGAGATTATGAAATCTACTATTTCACACAGAATGATACTTATATCAGCAAGAATACCCCTTTTGCCCAATCTAAAATAATAAAACTAACAGACAGTAAAACCAATTACTACGAAGTATTGGAAGAAAAAACTGTCGATTTAACGACAATGAATGTCATCTTGATGAGAAAAGATCCTCCGTTTAATATGGAATACATCATGGACACTTATTTCATAGAACTGGCTCAGCGAAAAGGGGTTTTGATTGTCAACAATCCTCAGGCTTTGCGAGATGCCAATGAAAAATTCTTCGTCGAAGCCTTTCCGCAACTCAGTCCCGAATGCACCATTTCACGCAATTCGAAACATATTGTTGAGTTTACCAAGAAACATGAAAAAGTGATTATCAAACCGATGGATGGCATGGGTGGAGCATCAATCTTTCAGACAGGGAAAAACGATAAAAACCTCAACGTCATTGCTGAAACAGTCACAGATAACGGCAAAAGAACCACAATGGCTCAGGTTTTTATTCCTGAAATCAGCGAAGGTGACAAACGGATTCTTTTAATTGACGGAGAGCCTGTTCCCTATGCATTGGCTCGAATTCCTTCAGAAAATGATTTTCGCGGCAATCTGGCAAAAGGTGGAACCGGTGCGGGTAGAAAGCTGACTGAAAGCGATTATAGAATTTGCTCCGTTGTTGGTCCCAAACTCAAAGAAATGGGCATAATTTTTGCCGGTATTGATGTGATTGGCGAATATTTAACCGAAGTGAACGTCACCAGTCCGACTTGCATCAGAGAATTGGATTCATTATTTGATTTGAATATTGCCGGCACACTTTTTGATAAGATAGAAGCTATCATCAACTAATACTCACCAGTCTTGTGAATAAAACCATTTCCACCACCGACAGAAACATATTGACATTCACATTAAGTGCTTTGTTAATCAGTTCTTTGGTTCTGGGAATTGTATTCACAACCGAAGACCCGACTGACACCAATCAACTTCCAAGCATTGATGTCATATTATCGAAAAACAAAACCGAAGAGAGCCCTGATAAAGCTGATTTTCTGGCGATGAACAACAACCAAGGCGGTGGAGAATCTGACAAACCGGTCAGACCTCAAAACAAACAGGTTGGAATTGCAGCCGACAATCAAGGTCAACATTTGCAGGAGCAAGTCGAAAATATCCCTGATTCTCAGGAAAGCAAAACCACCGCATTATTGACAGCAAATCAATCCGATATCAAAGTAGAAACTGCACCCAAAAAACCGGAAATCGAAGATGTCAGAAAAAACAACAATCAACAACTGACCAGAGAACAAAAACTGGCAAAACTTGAAAACAATATCTCTGACAGGATTGAAGCCTATTCCAAAAGACCCAAAATAAAGTATATATCCGCAAATACAAAATCATTTGAATTTGCCGACTACATGCATCGTTGGGTGAAGAAAATAGAAAGAGTCAGCAATATGAATTATCCTGAAGAAGCCCGTCAAAGAAACTTTGTCGGTACTTTAATCATGTCTGTTGGAATCAATTCCGAAGGAACAATCAAGGAAATCAAAATCATTGAATCCTCAGGTTTTAAAGCAATTGATGATGCCGCTGAGCATTTGGTGCAGCTTGCAGGACCTTTTGAAGCCATTCCGCAAATTCAAAGTAAGGTCGATATTCTTTACATCACCCGAACCTGGCAATTCCTGCCCGGTAACAAATTAAGGCAAAATTAATGGACTTCAATCAACAAATGTTAATTGCCTTACCTGATATGCAGGATGAACGCTTTAAACAAGCCGTTATTGTCATCTGCGAAGATAATATCAATGGCACTCTCGGGCTGGTGATTAATCATCCATTGAACTTAAATACGCAACAAATATTTTCCGAACTCGGCTTGAATGAACCAAATAGCAATCATTTAACCTCCGAAGGAGGTCCTGTTAACGTCAACAACGGATTTATCTTGCATAACAGCAATGATAAATTTAAAAGTTCATTGCCAATAACCGATCAATTGACAATGACGACATCCAACGATTTACTGGAAGAGATTGCCAATAATAAATTTCATCATAAATGGCAATTCGTATTGGGTTGTTCTGCCTGGGACAAAGGACAATTGCTTTCCGAAATTCAGCAAAATGCCTGGCTAACATGCCCTGTCAATCTACCGCTGATTTTTGACACACCGCATGAACAACAATGGGAAAAAGCCTTGTCATTGATTGGAATTAAAGATTTTACACACCTGACAAGCGGGATTGGTCATGCTTAACCAAACATTTATTGGAATTGATTTCGGTCTGGCCAACACCGGAATTGCAGTCGGTCAAACCATTACAGCAACCGCATCGGCTTTAAAGACCATTCACAACCAAGGCAAGTTCAATTGGGAAGAACTGGATAAAATCATTCAACAATGGCAACCAAATGCGATTGTTATCGGTAATCCTTTAACTGAAAGTGGTGAGGAACAAGAAACTACCAGACAGGTGGCTAATTTTGCCAAAAAAGTAACCAGTCGCTATCAGTTACCGGTTCATTTAGTTGATGAAAGGTTTAGTTCAATGCTGGCTCAAAAAGAGTTTGCCGAAGCCCGAAAATCGGGCAATGCCAAAAAAAAACATGCAGAAAATCTGGATTCTCATGCTGCCAAAATCATATTACAAAGATGGTTAGATTCATTATGAAACATTTAATTGACATCAAACAACTCAATAAAAACCAAATTCTGGATATTTTTCAAACAGCTAACGATATAAGTCAAAACTCAAAGAAAAAGAATCGCCAGCTTCTGAAAGGCAAAGTTGTTGCCAATCTTTTCTTTGAAAACAGCACCCGAACTTTAATTTCATTTGAGCTGGCAGCCAAAACACTGGGAGCTCATGTCATCAATGTCAACATCGACACCAGTTCTACCAGTAAAGGTGAAACTCTCAGAGACACTATCAAAACTCTGGAAGCCATGGACATTGACGCTTTTATCGTCAGACACAGCGAAAATAAAATCTGCGAAGAAATTCAATCCTGGCTGAAACCAAAAACGGTACTTATCAATGCCGGTGATGGTAACAATCAACATCCAACACAAGCATTGCTGGATGTTTATACCATGCTGAAATACAAAAGTGATTTATCAGAACAAAAAATCACTATCATTGGCGACATTAAACATTCCAGAGTTGCTAATTCATTGATTGATTGTCTGAATATCATTGGTAATACCAACACATATATTTACGGACCGGAACAACTTCTCCCGGATCACTTGCCAAATGTAACAGTTTGTAGCTCTATCGAGCAGGCTTTGGACAATGCTGACATTATTGTTATGCTGAGAATTCAAAAAGAGCGAATGAAACTGCAAAATATTCCGAATTTAGAAGAATATCACAACAATTTCGGATTGAATCGTAAGAACTTATCACACGCCAATCAAGGATGTATTGTCATGCATCCCGGACCCATCAATCGAGATGTGGAAATCAGTTCGGAAATTGCTTATAACTCCCCCTCTGTGATTTTAGAACAGGTGAAAAATGGCGTGACCATTCGCATGGCAGTTTTAGCAAAGCTACTTTCCAAAAAGCTCTGAACGTTTTTTATAAGTCACAAGTAAAACATACATTCCTATTGCTGCGACAATGTGTTTTAAAGAATGTCCGCTGATAGTTCCGCCTGTTAATTCAAAAATCGGAACATCAAATGATTCCAGCAATTTGGCAGCGACATAAAAAAGCAGTAAAAACCAATAACCGGAAACCCTGTTAAATTTGTACTGAAAACAGATCAACATAACCGGAATTAGCAATATTGGTAAAAATTGCACCAAAGCATAGAATCTTAAATCACCCTCGCCTTGAGATTCGGTGTATTGCCAATAAAATACTGAAAGCATGCCAATAATGATGAGCGGAAATAACAAAACCGATGCTCTGCGAGCATTGACAAATTCCGCAATGATTATGGCAAAAAGCGACATAAACGCAACGGTCACCGGCAAGCGATCCCAAACCAAAGTTTCATTGCTTGGCAACCAATGATAATAACCCGATCCAAAAGCAACTAAAGCCAACCCAAAAAATAATAACCAATACGCCAAATCCATCTCGGCGATTGTTTTAAATGATTTCAATTGCATCAATCCGAGAATACCAACTATCAAAAACGGTAAATTCGACATCACATTCCAGAAGTTAGGCACAGACAGCATTGTCCTGTCATCTATAAATTTGTGATATCCCGGATCTTGCGGAATCGGTTTTACAAAAAAAAGCGCCACTACTGCACTCAAAGAAATCAAAACCATCAACCATTTTCCCACTCTTTGTTTATTCATAAAACTGCTCTCCCCTTTTTGATAAACTCACTAAACTTTTTGCTTCCAAAACCAATTCTTACGGCATTGATGTTAGTACTGAAAAGCGAGGATGGATAAATCAAATACCCATACTTTTCTGCAACCATTTTAGTAAACTCTTCAGCATCTGCATCGATTAGTTCTGCAAATAATGAACAACCCGATTCTGGAATTTTAACTTTAATCGGAAATCCAAAGAGCTTATCTTCACTCCTTATCAACTCTTTGTTTCTACGTATAATTTGCAAGTTTCGTTGCAATATTTGATTCGGCATCTTCAATATTGCTACTGCTAACTTTTCATCAATTTGTGAATTGCAAACTGATAAATAACCTTTTACATCGAGAACTTTACTTCGTAATCCCGCATCTTTACAAACCAGCCAGCCAATCCGAATTCCCGGAATCGCAAAGGCTTTAGAAATCACTCCAATACTGATGCCTTTTTCATAAACATCAGCAACAGCAGGTAGCTTTATATTTTCATCATGTTCTAAACCTCTGAAAACTTCATCCGACAGCAACCAGACATCGTATTTTCGACATAAATTGATGATCCCTTCAAACTCTTTGTCGCTCAAATAAGCTCCTGTTGGATTGTGCGGAAAATTAATGATAAAAACTTTACAACCGGACTTAAATTCTTCTTCAACTTTTTTTAAATCCAGTTTCCATTGATGTTTGCTTTGCAATTCAATTGTACGAATATTGCAACCGATATTTTGCGGAATACGAATCAATGGTTCAAACGCAGGAACGACCACCAAAACATCATCATTTTTTTCCAGCAATGCATTCAACACACAGTATAAAGCCTCCTGAGCACCGGCATGAGCAATCACATCATCCGCTTGAGTATTTGGGTATAAGTTCTCAGCAATCGTATGTCGCAATTCAATTGAACCTTCATCAGCAGCAAAACCCAAACTGACATCTTCCAAAATCTCAGCAAAACTCCGACCGAGTACTTCCTCAAGCTCCTTCTTAGAAAATGGTTCAGGATTGGTCGAATGCATGGATGTCAAATTCATCCCATGAAATTGTTCGGAGAATCGTGACATAGAAAGTTTGTTGAAGTTAGTCATTTAATATTTTTACAAGCCTTTTAGATAGCAACTAAATGCTCTGACAATATATGCACTTGCTATATTTTATCAATTGTATAAATCATTACTATAAGTTTATTCTCATACAATATCAATGTAGCTATCGATAAACTCAATGAAGTTGGAAGAATTTCATAAAAATTTAAAGAATATTTTAAGTTTTTTTCAGGTTTTTTTACCAGTTTCAAAGATATGATTCGCACTTTCAATTTTTCAAGAGTTATTCATCCATGAGAGTCATATTTAAAACTATTACATTTTTATTTCTAATTCAGACTAGTATGATCCACTTAGCATTTGCCGGAAGCGGTATGGGAGGACACTATCTAGTCGGACCTCAGCCAGGTACAGATTTTACGACATTGGCAGATGCCCTCAATCAGGTTGAAATTCACGGAATTGGAGACCATGTACAGCTTGAAATGACACCAGGAACACATTTCGCTCATGTTGAAATCAACCCGATAACCCGTACAGGAAACCCGAATGCTCGCCTCATCATCACTTCAGAAGACGAGAATGACATAGCAACCCTCACCCATACCCCATCTTCGGCTACGGATAACTGGATTATTAAAATCAATCAGGCAGAAATGATTGATATAGTCTCACTAGGTTTCAAAGTTGAAGGTTCCCTAAACTTCACAACGGCTGTAATGTTTGATTCAGGCGGAAATGACATCACAATGGTGAATAATATTTTCACATCACATCCGGTAAATAGTACAACAACAATTCCACAAGAAGACGCCAGCCTCATAAGCCAAGTCAATGACACTCATATTGATGGATTATATATCATTGACAATGAATTTGATTCTGGCGGTGCTGTTCTTTATCTAGAAAGCGCGGATATCGATGGACTTCAAAATATCGTGATTGAAGACAATTTAATGGAAAATCAAACAATAAGATTCGGTCCTAAACTGATTTACATGATTCGTTCCCGGGATGTCTCAATTCAGCGAAATGAAATCTCTAATCAATCTCCAAGTGGACAAGGAATAACATTAGCAAGCACCAATAACTTGATATTCAGACAAAATTCAATATTCTTCTCAGCTGATGGTTATTCTCTTGCTCTACGTGTTCAGAGTCAAAATACATCAGATACAACTACTAATACTTTAATCAGTAACAACTTTATACAAGCAACTCAGTATGGCCTTGATTTATCAGGTTTAAATAAAAATGTATCTGTACTTAATAATACTGTTTTATTAAGTGGTACACTATTAGGTAATTCAGCAATTTCTGCATGTTTAAAAAGTAACAACTCAGAAGTATCCGAAGTTGCGATGCGTGGCAATATTCTAATTAATCTGACTAATGGTGATAACACTCGAGTTCTGAGTGTATCCAACAGCAACATGTTTGCCGAGTCAGACTATAATATTATGTTCGATAGCGATGGAGATTCATTTTTCTTGGATAGTACACTATACAACACTCTGGGAGATTATCAATCTGCGACTGGTTTAGATAGCTCATCTCTATTCCAAAATGTTGACTTTGTAGACCCGGTAGTCGGAGATTTGCATCTGACAAGTACAATGCTTGAAGATCCTTCACTTTTAATTCCTGCCAACCCGGATGTCATCAGAGATTTTGACGGATTTACACGAGCAACAAACATTCACAGAGCCGGAGCCGATGATGCCATTCTACCGGATTTGATTTTCGCCTCAGGGTTTGAAGATTAGCAACTAGGTTTTTTAAGAAAAGGAGTGGTGTTTGATTCTTATTTCTTTAACAAACGCTCTTTGATAAAAGATTCACAATTATCAGGAAGCTGATTTTTAGGTAAAATAACAGCTCGTAATGAATCTATAAACACATAGCAATTTTTTTCATCATATTCAATACTCTTGAAACATTGCCACTTGTAATGAAACTCATATAAGTCATTTTTTTCACGAAGCCCATCCTCACGGAGAACAGGAGCGGATACACGATAAATACTGAAATTCACCTGTATCATTCTTCCAAAAACCGTTTTGAGCTTTATATTTTGCTTTAGGACAAGGCATTTTTAGCGCAGAATGTGAGCATATATCAAATATGTGACCATTCGAGCACAAAAATAACGCAGTAATTAAGCAAAAGATATCTGCTCAAAGTTATTTTTTACGCCATATGGTCATCTGGGAAACAGTCAGTTGGTGTTTTCTTTTCGTTTCCCTGATTACAAACGGTATATTCTCCGGTTTTGCAATCAGATCACAGGTGTCGCCTAAACACTCTTTTAAACCATCAAAAGTAGTGAAATTCTCGCCATTGACTTTTTTACCACCGAGCCAGTTTTCTTTGGTTGTATATTCTTCCAACCAGGTGTAAGGAGAAGTTAACACCAGTAAACCTCCTGAATTTAATCGGGTGACAATATCAGCTAAAAAGGCTTTCGGATCGTATAATCTGTCTATTAAATTTCCTGCAAATATCAAGTCGTAGTCATTGTATTTGGACTTCAAATTACAGGCATCACCTTGAGTGAACTCTACATTTTGAGCTTTATCACCGAGTTGTAATTCGGAGATATCAAACTCTTTGAGAGTGGTTAATTCTCCTTCATCATCAATCAGATAGCGAATTTGTCCGTTTTCCTGTAATTTAATCGCATTTAAAATAAAGCGTGTGGAAAAATCGACTGCATCGACTTTATTGAAATATCTTGCCAATTCAAAACTACTGCGGCCAACGGCACAACCAATATCAAGAGCTTTGTCAGTATTGATGCTTTCAAAGTGCGGCTGAATGGTTTCAATACAGGTTTTGGGGAAATTAGCAATCTGGAAATAATCTTTTCCGTAATGGAATTCCAGATATTGTGAAATCAACGAGTCGGTTTCATACATGTTGTAAGTGGAATCAACCATACTGTCAGATTCGACATATCGAAACCCGGCATGTTGAAAAAAGTGTCGGCGAAACGCATAACGCGAATCCCGAATGATTTCATTTCCGGTCGAAATCCAGCTTCCACCTTTGATTAAATTATGCTGACCATCAAAAGTCGGAACTGAAAAATCATCATACGCAGGGTGAACTTTAAATCCTTTAAAACCATCAATCGGTGTTTCCGTCCATTGCCAGACATTGCCGACCACATCGTAGAAATCACCATGCTCAAATGTATCCACCGGACATGAAGATGAACAAAGTTTCAAATTGATATTTGCATCCATCTCCATTTTATAATTTTGGTCATAGATGCGATAGTATTCCGGCTCGGTAGGTAATCGGATTTTTTTACCTTTTTTGGCACTCAGCCAACGACAAAAAGCCTTTGCTTCGAGGTAGTTTACATCCACAGGCCAACTCCAAGGCATATCCACTTCTTCGGTCATTGAGCGATATTTGTAACCCTCTTCAGTCTTTTTCCAGAATGTCGGATATTCTGCTTTGCGAAACTCTTTCCAGGCCCAACCCTCTTCAGTCCACCATCTTTCAACTTTATAACCACCATCCTCGACAAATTCGAGAAACTCATGATTACTGACCAGATATTTTGAGGCTTTGAATTCTTCGACTTCCGTTATTTTTTCGCCGTACTCATTATCCCAACCATAGGTTGTGGCATTATCACCTTTCCCTTGTTTCACCGTTCCAGCTGTTACCTTTAGCATCACATTGTCAGGAGCCGGCGAGCCAAAATCTGCAAACGATTGCCAGTCGATATTGGTCTGAACCATTTCCATAGGAAGTTGACGAATTAAAACCGATGAAGTTTCCAGATGAATTCTTTCATGTTCAATTCCCATCAGAATAATCCAGAATGGATCATCCCAGCGGATTGGAACATCCAAAGGCAGTGTATCTATCAAACCATTGACAAGCTCTCTGACTTGATTTCGGTATTCACGAACATCCTCGATGGCAGGCCATTCATAATTTTTCTCATCCAAATCATCCCATGACATTTCATCGACACCAATTGCCAACATAGACTCTAACTCAGGATTGACTCTGTCTTCAATAATTTTGGAAACATGCAGTTTATTGACAAAGAAAGTTGCTGTGTGCCCAAAATAAAAAATCAACGGATGCCTGAGTCGGTCAGGTCTTGCATAATATCCATCTTCGGTAATCACATTAAACAGCTTTTCATAAACATCATAGGTTTCGTTGAAATAGTTTTTTATCTCAACTCTTTTGTCCTCGGGATCGCCTGAATTTATTATTGGAGTTCGTGATATTTTCATAGATTTCAGTTACAAAATAACATTCTTGCCATTATACATGGAAAAATTCATCACTCAAATTTTGATTGAGCTCTGATAAAATATTTGACAAGCTCATTGAAATCACATTTTCCTTTAGCAAAATCCAAAGCAATGCTAAAATCATCGGCTTTGTATTCATTGGATAGACTTTTGCAATCAACCAATCAAATTAAAGAGATTTTACAAGATCAGCCACACGAAATTATCAATCAGGATGGGCAAAATTTTGTCATACTCGGAACAGCTCATGTTTCGCAGACCAGCGTTGATAAGGTTAATGAATTACTTAATACCGGAGAGTTTGATACTGTTGCTGTAGAATTGGATGAAATGCGCTTTGAGGCGATGACCAACCCCAATCGTTACAAAAACATGGACTTGTTAAGCATTATTAAAAACAAACAGACAGGCATGGTCGCTGTCAATTTAGCATTATCGGCTTATCAAAATCGCTTGGCAAAGCAACTAGGAGTTGAACCGGGTGCGGAAATGAAAGCTGCAATCAACCAATCCAATGAAAAAGATTTGAAGCTTTGGAAGATTGACCGCAATATTCGTACAACCATGAAACGAGCCTGGCGAGGAATGAAGTTTCTCGAAAAAGCCGGATTGCTGTTCAGTTTTGGTGGCTTTTTTGAAAAAGAAGAAATTTCCGCCGAAGAAATTGAAAAACTCAAAAAAGGTGATGTATTGGAAAGCACTTTCTCAGATTTTGCCAGCGAATCTCAACCTTTGTACCGTAGTCTGATTCATGAACGTGATGAATACATGGCTGCAAGGTTGCTTCAGGAAAGTAAAGATAACGATGCAAGAAACATTTTGGTTGTTATTGGAGCCGGACATATGCAAGGGATGAGCCAAGCCTTACGAGATAAAATTGATGCAGAGAAAACTGTTGCTGAACTGGATATCATTCCTCCCAGTGGCAAATGGCTCAAACTTCTTCCGTGGATAATTACAGCAGTCATTGTTGCAGGATTTGCAATTGGCTTTAGTCGCAGTCCGGAACTGGGTTGGGATTTAATCAAAACATGGATTATTTTCAACGGGGTTTTTGCCGCTCTTGGAGCACTTATAGCCCGTGCACACATTGTAACGATTATTTCAGCATTTATTGCAGCACCAATTACATCACTCAATCCCGCGGTTGCCGCCGGTATGGTTGCAGCATTGGTTGAAATTTATTTCAGAAAACCCAAAGTGGTTGATTTTGAAAATTTGCAAAATGACGCCACCGAACTCAAGGGCTGGTGGAAAAATCCCGTAACAAGAATTTTACTGGTATTTATTTTAACCAATCTTGGTTCAGCGATTGGCACATGGGTCTCCGGTTTTAAAATTGCAGCGGCATTGGTTTAACAAATGACTCTCCCAGTTCTCAAAATCGGTTCATTTACTTTGCCCAATCCGGTAGCATTAGCTCCGATGAGCGGAGTGACCGATCGTCCTTTTCGACAATTATGCCGAAAACTGGGAGCCGGATATGTAGTTTCTGAAATGCTGACCTGTGATTTATCGCTACTGAAATCCGCCAAAACACAGTTTCGCCTCAATCATGATGGTGAACCATCACCGATTGTGACTCAAATAGCCGGAGCTGACCCTGAAAAAGTGGTGGAAGCTGCGAAATTCAATGTGGAAAACGGCTCGCAAATTATTGATATCAATATGGGTTGCCCCGCTAAAAAAGTGTATCGCAAATCCTGTGGTTCAGCACTGATGGCTTATCCGGAATTGGTTAAAGACATTCTGCAAGCAACTGTTGAATCCGTTGACTGCCCGGTGACTTTAAAAATGCGACTGGGAATTGACTCTGACACGATTAACGTCATGGAAATTGCTGAAATTGCACAAAATTGTGGCATTAAAGCCTTGTTTATTCACGGACGAACCCGCATACAGAAGTACACGGGAAAAGCCGATTATTCGCAGATAAAATTGGTTAAGAAAAACAGCGACATTCCGGTCATTGCCAACGGAGATATTGACTCTCCGCAAAAAGCCGCACAAGTATTTGAAGACACTAATTGCGACGGCATTATGATTGGCAGAGCCGCACAGGGAAACCCCTGGATTTTCCGTGAAATTTTGCATTTTCTGCAAACCGGTAAAATTTTACCCGAACCGTCAAATGATGAAATCATTCAAACCATGTTTGAACATGTTGAAAATCTTCATCAGTTTTACGGAGAGTATAAAGGTATGATGATTGCAAGATCACATATCGGTTGGTTTCTGAAAAGAGCCAATAAAAAATCTATCGCCCGCAAACTCTACACCATAGACAATGCGGAGGAACAACTATCGTTCATATACAACAATTTAATGAGGAAAGCCGCATGAGTTTAAAAAACTGGTTCAATAAACCCAAATGGAAAAGCAAAGATGCCAACATCAGAGCCATCGCCGTCAGTTCCGATAATTCACCTGAATTACTGTCGATGCTTGCCAGTATCAGCCAGAATGATGAATCAGCAAATGTTCGTTCTGCTGCACTGAAAAGACTGGATGATTATCAATTAATTGCCAAAATTGCAGAAAATGACAAAGATGATGATGTCAGAAATGTAGCCGTTAAAATATTGCAGGACTGGTTTATCAATCAGGATGATATCCAGCAAAAAGAACTGGTAAAAACTCTAAGCAACTCTCGAATCATTGAAACTGTCGCTGCCAGTGCTAAAAACAACGATGTTCGCGAAATCTGCATCAATAAAATCAACAAACAAGGTTTATTGGGCGACTTACTCATCAATGAAAAAAACAGCCAATTACGTCAATTGATACTTTCAAAAATTGACAAACCGGCAACCCTCAAGCGAATTCTGAAATCCGCAAAGAACAAAGACAAAGCCATCGTCAAAGCCATTCGTGAAAAACTCGAAAATGATGGTGATATTGCAAAGATGGTCGAACAAAAAGCCCTTGATTTATGCGAACAAATGGAGAAATTTATTCATAATCGCAATCTCTATGGTAAATCTGATGTGGATGCCGTTTTTTCACAATGGCAGGAACTTGCCGATAGCCACGACTTAAGCACTTTCGCGCAACGATTTGAAGGAGCTCATCGCACTGCCAGTCTGACATTCGACCCGCAACAACGTGACGAATTTCTGAATCAACAAAGACAACAAAGAATCAACAGCAAAATCGCAGAATTACAAACTGCTATCACGGATTCTCAAAACTCTACTTGGGAACAACTTCAAAACCAAATCAGCAAATTCAGCGGTTTTGACCTTAGCTTTGCTGATGATAGTCAAAAAACTGAATACGATAATCTCCTGGAGCAATTAACCACTCTGAGAGACAAACAATCACAAAAACAAGACTTGCCAACTGATTTAGTTAATGTGGCGGACAAACTGGAAGCTGCATTGAAACAAAAATTCAATCAACCGCGACAAATTTCGCAATTCCGCAAGATGTGGGATGATAATGCAAAATCCGCTAAAAGCAACACAGCATTTAACACTCTGAAAGCCAAGTTTGATAATTCCATGCTTGCTCTAGCTGATAAAATTGAAAAATCAGCAAGCCTGCGCGATGAAGCTGCCAAAAATGCTGTTGCAGCCATTGAAAAAGCCAGACAACAAATTAAAGATGGTCATTTATCTGATGCCAAAATCATCATGAATAAAATTGCTGCCAATAAAAAAATTGCCGGCAATCATCCACTCATTCGTGAAAATAAATTTGATTTCGACACTTTGTGGAACGAGCTCAAAGAATTACGCCAATGGCAAAGATGGAGCAATGATAAAGTCAGAGTTCGACTGATTGAAGAATTGCAACAACTGGTTGGCACCGGAACTCACCCAGATGCTCTTTTGAAAAAAATGAAGGAAGCCAACGCTCAATGGAAAGACATGGAAGATCACGAAAAACTCGAAGGCGATCGTTACAATGTCCGCAATCAAGAACTCTATGGACAATTCAGAGAAGTACAAAAGGCATTATTTGAGCCGGCACAAACTTTCTTTGAAAAGCGTTCAGAAATTTGGAGTAAAGAACTGGAAACTTTGGAACAAGAGATCCAAACATTACATGAAATCAATCTTCAGGAAACGGAAGATCGAGATTTGGCACGCTTGGTTCGTGACGCTCTGAAACAACTGAGAAATCTGGATAAAATTCCACCAAAAAATCGTGGAAAATGTGCTGCTCGCATACGCGCCGGTGTTGCAAGAATTGATGCTCACCTGCAAGAATCATACAAAATTGCCATTCGTCGCAAAGAAAAACTCATCGAGATGGCAAATGATCTCATCGAAATGGAAGACCTGCCTTCAGCTATTGAACAAGCAAAAGTTCTTCAACAAGAATGGAAAACCGCCGGAATTGTTCAACAGTCACAGGAAAGAAAACTGTGGAAGAAATTTCGTAAAGCCAACGATGCTGTTTTCAATCGTTTGCAAGAACAAATAGACATCGTCAAACAGGAAAATCAGGCTCAATTCAATCAAGCGAATGAACTCGTCGCCTCTTTTGAAAAATCGGTTAAATCCGAGAAATCAGCACAAGTCATTAATAGTCTGATTGAAAAATTTAAGGATGAATGGAATGCTTTGAAAGTTGACAATCGAAACCTGCAAAACAAAGCCAAGAAAATCATAGAAAGCGGCGAGCAAAAAGCCAACTCTATGGCTCACTCTGAAAACTTTAAACAACTTAAAACCGTTGAAAAATTTGCAGAGATCTGCCAAAAACTGGAAAACAAACAACTTGATGCCGAATCTGCTCAACAAACATGGGAAAAATTATCGCCACTTGAAGATAACAAGTTGATGAAAAAGCTGCAAAACAGACTTGCTAATGCAGCTAACGAAAATCCTGACTATGCTGAACACGCCAACAATATTCTGATTGCTTCCGAATACCTGATTGGCGCCGCATCACCGGATGAACACAAAGAAAAACGCCTCACTTATCAGGTTGAAGAACTATCCAAACACATGAGCGGTGAAGAAAACCTCGACCCAATTCAAAAAGCCAGCAACCTTTTGGCTGATTGGTTCACACTCGGCGGAACAAATGCAAAATTCCAAAAATCCAATGAAAAGCGCATCAAGAAAGTTCTCAAAGGGTTGTTTGATTTAGTGAAAGGATGATTTTGGTATTAAATCAATAGGGTCTGATATTCAAGTGCCAGATCCTATTGATTGTACTAGACTGATGAATGACTAGAACAATCAGATAAATATAAACTAACAAAAAACCAACTATCTTCTCATCATAAACGCCAGTCGTTGAACCAAATCCACGTCCTGTTCGTTTTTCAGTAAAGCACCATAAAGTGGCGGAATGGCTTCTTTAATGTCTTTGTTTTGCAGTGTTTCCAGAGGAATATTGTCTGCTAATAACAATTTAATCCAGTCTACTAGTTCAGAGGTCGAGGGCTTTTTCTTCAATCCGGGAACTTCGCGAAGTTGGAAAAACACGCCCAGTGCAGACTTGACTAATTGGTGTTGAATATTTGGGAAGTGCACATCAACAATCGCCTGCATGGTTTGTTTATCAGGAAAGTCAATATAATGAAAAAAACAACGACGCAAAAATGCATCGGGCAGTTCTTTTTCATTGTTGCTGGTGATGATAATAATCGGGCGATGCTTGGCTTTTATTTGTTCGCCGGTTTCATAAACCGAAAACTCCATCTGATCCAGTTCTACCAACAAATCATTGGGGAACTCAATATCTGCTTTATCAATTTCATCAATTAGTAAAATGGCTTGTTCATCTGAATGAAACGCCTGCCAAACTTTACCCGGCTTGATGTAATTGGAAATATCATGAACCTTGTCATCACCAAGTTGTGAATCACGCAAACGCGAAACAGCATCATATTCATAAAGACCTTGCTGAGCCTTGGTGGTCGATTTGATATGCCAGCTGATGAGCGGCTTGCCCAATGAGTCGGCAACTTCCTGTGCCAGCATGGTTTTACCGGTTCCCGGCTCGCCTTTTATCAGCAAAGGGCGTTGCAATGTCACAGCGGCATTCACAGCCATGCTGAGATTGTCAGTCGCGATGTAGTTTTTGGTTCCGTTGAATTTCATATTTCACATTGTTAATTTTTTTATATAGCATTACAAAAGGTAAAGCGATAATGATTTCCTGAATCTAATTACCAGTTATGATAAGTTTTTCAACTGTCTCACCTGCCTGTATAATTATAGAAAAGGCTTCATTGTGACCCTTATGTTTACCCAAAGTTTGAATTTTTACTGTATAGGTTCCCGGGTTGAGGACAAATTCCTTTGGGTTGCTACTGGAACTTGTGTAAGTTCTGCTCCCTGAGACATTTTTCCCGCTGGATTCTTCATAAAAATTAACGGTAGCATCAACCAGTTCTCCATTTGCAGATTCAACACCTATCATCGCTACTCCACTACTGAAATCATGATTTGATTCAGTTGTGGAATTGCCTTCGACCTCTACATCATTCTTTGTAAAAAGTGTTTCCATTCCATCCAGTGCTAGAGCCTGATAGACAATCTTATACGTTCCTGCCAAAACCTCCATTTGTTGAGTTTTGCCATATGTTCTTGATTGAGCAACGAGGTTACCAGTGATTTGATCATACATTTTGACCGTTGAATCCCACGGCTTACCATTGTTTGTCGTTGCTACTTGCAGAATACCTCCATCAAAGTGGACATCCTGATGTTTGACCTCTCCCTCTTTCATCTCAACAAATATGTACTTTGCCGGAATATCACTTCCCTCGAGAGGTTTCACTTCAATTTCATATTTTCCTGGAGGCAGATAAACCCAACCTTTTCTGCGATATGTTCTGGAACCCTCCAGACCTTTTTTTGTAACAGCATCTTTAGGTTTAATCCATGCATCAACTGGCTCACCATTTTTTTTCGCATAAACCGAGAAGTTTCCATCCGGCTTATCAACTGTTAGTTTGGTTGCCTCAATTAAGACATCACTCAAAGCTTCTGCATTTTCAGCATCATAATAATTGCCATTACTCGCCTCTGTCGCACAAATTAATTGCTGCTTTTCACCCTCTTTCAAACCAAAACCAACAATATGCATTTTAAAATCTATACCATCGGACTGAGCCATACTCACAACATCACAAATATTACCATCACAAGATTCAATACCATCGGTGACCAAAATTATTGTCGCTTTGGTACTATTTACTTTTAAAGAATCGATTACCAATGTTGCAGAACGAGCCAATGGTGTTTTACCAAGTGGATTGATATCCTTTATTGCATTTATTACCCGTGTTTTATCTTCATTTGCAATATCTGCAATATATTCAATATCATCACAATCTCCTTTATTTCTGTGACCGTATGCCACTAATCCTATATTTTGATTTTCCGGCAGAGAATCAACAATATTTGTTAATACTTCTGAAGCTATTTCTTTCTTTGATCTGCCTTCAATTTGTCCCCACATTGAACCACTTGCATCATAAATAAAAAGAATCGGAGATTGTTTATCTTGTGCTTGCAAAATTGTGGATATGAATATAAAACAAAGAAAAAAGATGGTTTTTTTCATGGTTTATTCCCTAGTCTTAAGTGAAATAACTTCCTGATAATAACACAAGTTTATAACTTATCCAAAGCATCCTGATAACGCTTTTCGACAAATCCACCGAGGACTGTGTTTCCAATAATTGTCAAAGGCGTGCCTTTACCGCCGAGTTCTCGAAATAATTTGGCATCTTCATCAGAAAACTCAATATCCCTATCACAATAAGCCACGCCATTTTCTGCAAAAAACTTTTTCGCCTTTTCACAATAAGGACAATATTGAGTGGAAAACATGACAATATCACAGTTGGGGTCAATGTCTCGTGCTGAAACATCTTGATTGATAACTTTAATTTGGGTTTGATAGATAAAGTACAGCGCTACGATTGCCGCTCCATATAACAATCCGGGTAAAATGTATTTTTTGATTTTGTTCATTAACTGTTCTGTTGTGACTGAATCTTATTCGACAGATATTCTATTTAAAAGGTTTCTTTAATACTATTAAATTATAGAATTAAAAAATAACTATCAAGGCGACTATGAATTAACCTCGACTCATGTAGAATATAAACCATGAAAATCTCAAGATCTCAGCAAAAGGAAAAAACACGCAGAGCGATTATTGACTCAGCCATCAATCAGTTGAGTGAAGAACAAAGCTTTGCCGGTTTGAGTCTTCGTGAGGTTGCCAAACAAGCAGGAATTGCGCCAACATCTTTCTATCGGCATTTTAAAGATATGGAAGAACTTGGCTTAACTCTTGTTGATGAATCCGGTCTGGCTTTGAGACAAATCATGCGTAAAGCCAGACAAAGATTTAAGAAAAACAAAAGCGTTATTGTCACATCGGTCAAAACTTTCTTTGAGTTTACCCAAACAAACCCAAATATTTTCCGCGTATTGTTCCATGAAAGATCCGGCACAACCAAAGCTTTACGGGATGCGGTTGCCAGAGAAATCAAATATTTTATCGTTGAATTAACCGACTATATTCTGGCTTTAGGCTTTGATAAAGAATCAGCATATACACAGGCTGAGGCTATGGTTGCTGTGATATTTAATGCCGGAGCTGAATCCATTGCTGCAAAGCCCAGTCAAAGAAAAGAACTAGAAATCAGAGCCATCCAACAGCTACGCTACATAGCTGCCGGTGCAACATTTCTACATAAAACTGATACCCAATAACAATCTGATTTTAAAATCACCAATCACTCTTAGAGAACATTTGTACTCTACAATTTTTTGTCAATCCAATTATTTTATATATTTTTATGGGTTTTTATAACTTATTGTTTGTTTTGTTTATTTTTCAGAGTACACTTGTACGCCATAATTATTAAATTCAAAATATCATTCAATGTTTACAGGAAAAGTTAAGTTCTTACTCGAATCAATTACAAACAATCAGAGTTTAAAGGATTTCTTACATCCAATCACACGTTTAGTTTTCAATAAAAAACAAGATGCTTATTCAACAAAAATAATGCAAATAAGACACGAAAACGATAACGTCTATACTTTAGTTTTAAAGCCGCAAAAGAAATGGCAAGGCTTTCAGGCTGGGCAATTTATTTCCATAACAACAGAAATTAACGGAAGATTTTTAACCCGAACATTCAGCATTTCCTCTGCACCAGCTCAGTTCATCCAAGATAGAACGATTGAACTAACCATACAGAAACAGAATCATGGCAAAGCGACACCTTTTCTGGGAAATCTTCTAAAGCGAGGAGATAAAGTGAGCATTTCTAAAGCTCAGGGTGATTTCGTTATCTCAGAAAATTCAGGTGCAAAACTTTTTATTGCCGGTGGCAGCGGAATCACCCCGATTAAAAGTCTCATCATGACTTTAGCAAAACAATCCGATAACCCTGCAAGTTTGCTTTATTATGCTAGTAACGGAAAACATTTATTCAAAGATGAATTATTAACAATAGCTTCAAATCATAAAAATATCAAAATACACTTGATTGACAGTTCTGTTGAGGGAAGAATTTGTAGGGAACATTTGAAGAAATACTGTGCTGATTTTCAAAATCGCGAAGTTTATATTTGCGGACCAGGCTCGATGATTCAATTCACCAACGATTTACTTAGCAAGGACTTGCCTCCAGATCAAATTCATCATGAGTATTTCGGCACACCTCCGACTTATGATATTAATGCCGAACAACAAGGAACAGTATTTTTTGAAAAATCAGAAACTAAAGTATCAGGACTCAGTTCTCCAATAAAAACACTGCTTGAATTAGCAGAATCCAAAGGCCTTAAACCTAAAAGTTCATGCCGTATGGGCGTTTGTCATCAATGTGTTTGTAAAAAAACCAGTGGAGTAATTTACAACATTCTGACTAAAACATACTCCGATTCCGGTGCTCAAAATATCCAACCCTGTGTTTCTGTCGCCATTGGCGATGTGAATGTGGAGCTATAAAATGAAGTTATCAAAAGAAAAAGCCACTCAATTAGAACTCGAACTCAACCAAATTAGAGATTCAGTTGTTAACGACATTGGACAAAAAGATGCTGATTACATCCGCAGAATTATTTTTATCCAAAGGCTTTGCGAAATCTTTGGAAGATTAGCTTTCTTTGGGGTGTTACTGCATCCGATATTTTGGATTGTTGCCGTATTGTTATTAAGTTTATCCAAAATTCTGGATAATATGGAAATCGGACATAATGTTCTCCACGGACAATATGACTGGATGAATGATTCAACCATTAACTCGCGAAAATTTGAATGGGATATTGCCGGAGATGCACACTCATGGAAGCGAGTTCATAATTTTGAGCATCATACCTTTACCAATATTATCGGCAAAGACAGAGATTTCGGTTATGGTTTATTGCGCATGAGTGATGATTTGTCATGGAGACCGAAAAACCGCTGGCAGTTTCTTACTTTTCTGAATCTATGTCTGATATTTGAATGGGGAATTGCCTATCATGAACTGGCAGCAGAACGGGTTTTTAAAGGTAAAAAGAAAAAGAATCGTGTCTCTCCACTCACAGATTCAGAATTAAAAAAAATGTTTTTTTCC
The DNA here is from genome assembly GCA_041395445.1 of Gammaproteobacteria bacterium. Taxonomy (NCBI): domain Bacteria; kingdom Pseudomonadati; phylum Pseudomonadota; class Gammaproteobacteria; species Gammaproteobacteria bacterium. Next base: position 721,237 of record JAWLAO010000001.1, read on the forward strand.
AAAGCATTCAGACAAATTTTTAAAGACTATATTTTTTATCCGTTGATTTGTTGGCCTGTTTTTCTGCCGGTTTTACTCGGAAATATTGTTGCCAATTTGATTCGCAACTTATGGACTTCAACCATTATTTTCTGTGGGCATTTCACTGAAGGAGTTCATACATTTAGTGAAGAAGAATGCAAAAACGAATCCAAAGGACAATGGTATTACCGACAAGTTCTTGGCTCATCCAACCTCACAGGTCATCGTTGGTTTCACATTCTCACCGGACATCTCAGTTGTCAAATTGAACACCACCTATTCCCCGACATCCCTGCGCATCGTTATGTCGAAATCGCACCCAAAGTGCAAAAAGTTCTGGAAAAATACCAAATCCCCTACAACACCGGTGGCTTTTTTAAACAATATTCAACAGTGATTAAACGAATTTTTAAATACTCGTTTCCAGTGAAAACGAAGCTTATCGAAAACAATAGATAGTTTTATTAAACATTAAAAACAGATACATTGATTCAAACTTTGAATTTACATTTATGAAGCTCAACAAACAACAATACCAACAATTAGAATCAGAACTCAATCATATAAAAAATTCTGTAATGAGTGATCTTGGACAAAAAGATGCCAATTACATTCGAAGAATCATTCTTATCCAAAGACTTTGTGAAATTTTGGGGCGAGCCTCTTTTCTTGGCGTGTTGTTGCATCCGATATTTTGGATTATCGCTGTTTTGTTACTGAGTTTAGCCAAAATTTTGGACAATATGGAAATCGGCCATAATGTTCTTCATGGGCAATACGACTGGATGAATGATCCAACAATCAACTCACAAAATTATGAATGGGATTTAGTCGGAGATGCTCACTCCTGGAGAATAGCGCATAATTTTGAACATCATACCTTTACTAACATTATCGGCAAAGACCGTGATTTTGGCTATGGCTTACTGAGAATGAGTAATGATTTCACCTGGAAGCTCAAAAATCTCTGGCAGTTTTTTACATTTCTTAGCCTTTGTTTGATATTCGAATGGGGAATTGCTTACCAATCAGCAACAGAAAGAGTTGCCAAATGCAAAAACAAACTCAAACAAACTTCTCTGAATCCAAAATCTCAATTGACAAAAAGATTTCTGTCTAAATCATTCAGACAGATTTTTAAGGATTATATTTTTTATCCGCTGATTTGTTGGCCGGTTTTTCTTCCTGTTTTACTCGGAAATTTTGTTGCCAATTTGATTCGTAACCTATGGACCTCAACCATCATTTTCTGTGGCCATTTCACTGATGGAATCCAAACTTTTACTGAAGAAGAATGCAAAAACGAATCTAAAGGACAATGGTATTACAGACAAGTTCTTGGTTCATCCAACCTCACTGGTCATCGCTGGTTTCATATCATGACCGGACATCTCAGTTGTCAAATTGAACATCACCTGTTTCCCGACATCCCGGCACATCGTTATGTTGAAATCGCACCCAAAGTGCAGCAAGTTCTGGAAAAACACCAAATCCCCTACAATACCGGA
>JAWLAO010000002.1:300000-504986 GCA_041395445.1 Gammaproteobacteria bacterium
GAACATCCTGAAGTTGGGTCGGTTGCAATAAAAAATGCACCCAACATCAATCCACCGGTGAATAAATGCTGAAGAGGGCTGATATAACCATCCGGATTGTAGAGATAAAAAGACAGAGCAAACAAAACAGTCGCAATAATAATTGTTGTCGGTACACGCCAGCTGATGATATTTTTCAGTATCAAAAACACACCACCAAGTATGTACAATGACGATATCCATTCCCAAGCCAAGCCACCAAGTTTTCCAAACTCAGGTTGTGCTGAAATTTCAGTCATTGTCAGTTCCTGACGCAAACCGTTTTTAATACTGTCAAGCGGAGTTGCCTGAGTTAATGTATCAAACTCAACATTTGCAGGAAAACTTTGAGTAAAAACAGCGGATAACACTTCAGAAAAGCTCATGTCATATAAAGCGATTGAATGAGGAGCCAGCCACATTGACATGGATTGTGGGAATGAAATTAAAACGACCGCAAAACCTACCATTGCCGGGTTGAAAATATTTTGTCCCAAGCCGCCGTATAAATGTTTGGCAACAACAATCGCAAAAAACATCGCTATTAAACTAATCCACCACGGAGCCAGAGGAGAAATACACAAAGCAAATAATATTCCGGTGACAACTGCTGATAAGTCAGAAATAAAGAGCCCGACAGGTTTTTTAAGTAGCTTCAGACTGATAATTTCAAACAAAAGTGCGAAGAATACACTCAAAGTTATTTGTAAAACGATACCAAATCCAAAGAAATAGACATAAGCAATTATGGCGGGAATCAATGCAAGAAGAACATGCAACATCACATTTCTCACACTGTTTTTCGTATGAATATGTGGTGCATGAGTTGTGGCTTTAGGATTATTCATCACCTTTTTCCTTTTGTTGTTTTGCCAGTTTTGCTCTTTCCACACTCGCCTGAATTTCCATTTTTATCTTTTCAGGATCTCGTGCAGTGGTGCTTCGGGTTCGTTTGCGTTTGTTCATGCGTTCTTGTTTGAGTTGTTCCAGTCTGGCTTCACGATTTTCGTGTCTGAGTTTGGCAGCATCGGATTTGTTCTTTTTGTAATCCAGATATTTCAATTCAGCTTTAGCGTATTGATAATATTGCACTAAATTGATTTGACTCGGGCAAACCCACGAGCAAGCTCCGCATTCGATACAATCAAAAAGATGATGTTCACGGGCTTTTTCCAGATTTCCGCCATTGATGTACCAATGCAATTGCTGAGGTAATAGTTCAGCCGGGCAAACACTGACACATTCTCCGCAACGGATGCACGGCATCGTTGGAGATTGTGGTTTTGGTTTTTTCGACATCACCAAAATGCAGTTTGTGGTTTTTTCAATTCCTGCACTGAGTTCCGTAACTGAATAACCCATCATTGGTCCGCCGATGATGACCTCATCACTGTCTTGGATATTACAATTCACTGCTTGGAGAATATGGTTTATCGGTGTGCCGATAGGAATTATAAAATTTTGTGGTTTAGAAATCCTGTCACCGGCAACAGTTACAATTCTTTGAACTAATGGCTTCGATTCGTTGCAATAGTCGGCAAGTGCTTTGATTGTGCCGATATTTTGCACGATAATACCTAAATTAAGTGGCAAACCTCCGGATGGAACGTCTTTTCCCGTAAGGACTCTAATCAGCTGTTTTTCACCTCCGGTTGGATAAATGGTTGGAACTTTTACAGCCGATACCGAAGATAGTTTTCTTTGAGTAATAATTTCATTGAGCTTGGGCTCGATTTTTCCGGTTTGATCTTCAATGGCGATGATGGCTCGTTTGGCGTTTGAGGCTTTCATCATTAAATCAATTCCATCAAACAGTTGTTCAGGAAATGAAAGCATTAGTTGAGCATCACAACTGATATATGGTTCACATTCAGCTCCATTAACGATGAGTGTATGGATTTGATTGTTTTCGTTATATTTCAGATGTGTTGGAAATCCGGCTCCACCCATACCCAATAATCCGGCTTGACGAATTTGTGTAATAATTTCAGAGGGTGTTAATGATTTATTATTTTCGATATCTATAGATTGCAACCATTCTTCTTTACCATCAGTAGTAATTTCAATAACAGGGTTGAGTTTTGCTGTTGGGTTTGCCGAGATTCTTTCAGAAATATCAGTCACCACTCCGGAACCGGATGCATGAACATAAACACCACTCTTGTTCTGAGGCTCTGCAATAATTTGTCCTTTTTTGACAACTTCACCAATATTTACAACTGGTATGGCGTAATTTCCTTTGCCAACTTCCAGAGAAATATATAATTTTTTTGCAAGTGGTAATTCGGACAATCCATTTGTCAACGAATCGGATTTGTGGTGCTCCAGTACAACGCCACCATGAAATTGATACAATGTTTGAGTTTGTCCTACCATTGTTGTGATTCCGCTATAGTGGCAAAAAGTTTGGGTTTTTCAAGTCGTGAAATATATTGAGGTAACGGCATTGGAATCTGAATAATGCAATCAACGGGACATACAGGAATGCACAAATCACAACCGGTACAGGCATCTGTAATGACCGTGTGCATTTGTTTGGCAGCTCCGACAATGGCATCAACAGGACACGCTTGAATGCATTTTGTACAGCCAATACAGTCTTTCTCTACGATTTCGACAATCATATCAACCGGGTCTTCACTACCATTTTCCGGGTTTAATTCTAAAACCTCCACATCCAGTAAAGCAGCCAGCTTTTTGATGCCTTCTTCACCGCCGGGTGGGCATTGATTGATTGGAGCTTCTCCTCCGGCAATTGCTGTTGCATAGGGTTTGCAACCAGGATAACCACACTGACCGCATTGAGTTTGTGGCAAAATGGCGTTGATTTGTTCAACAATCGGATTGCCTTCGACCTTGAATTTTTTCGAAACCCACATGACAAGAATACCGAAAAATAACGATATGACTGAAATGATTAATAAACTGATGAGAGAGTCCATTTATCTCACCATTCCTCCAAACCCCATAAATGCTAAAGACATTATTCCGGCAGTTATCAAAGCAATCGGTGTCCCTTTGAAGGATTCAGGCACATTTGCCATTTCCAGTCGCTCACGAATTGCAGAAAATAGCACTAACACTAAAGTAAAACCGATAGAGGCACTCAAACCAAAAACAGCAGACTCAATTAGATTGTTTTGTTGCTGAATATTGAGTAAAGCGACGCCGAGAACGGCACAGTTGGTTGTGATTAAAGGTAAAAATATTCCCAAGACCTGATAAAGCAAAGGTGATGTCTTATGCAAAATAAGTTCAGTAACTTGAACAGTTACAGCAATAACGAGAATAAAACTGAGAGTTTTGAGGTATTCAATTTCAAGCGGAATTAACAAATAAGTATGGATAAAATAACTGACAATAGACGATAAAGTCAGTACAAAAGTTGTTGCCAATCCCATACCCAAAGCGGATTCATATTTATTGGAGACTCCCATAAACGGGCATAATCCCAAAAACTTCACCAAAACAAAGTTGTTGATAAAAACCGCACTAATAAATATGAAAAATAACTCCGACATAAATTGATAACTGAATAATTGACCGCATATTTTAACGGTTCTTCAAAGAAGAAAGTATAATATTTGTCAAACTAGTGAGATTTTTTTATGCAGAGATATGGTGAGTTGGATGCTTCTTACAAAGCTGCCGGTGAAGAGCAGGGCATTCGTAAATTGGTTGATGAGTTTTATCAGCAGATGGAAACTTTGGAGCGAGGACAGCACATTCGTTCCATGCACACAGAATCTTTGGAAGTGATTAAGGACAAATTATCTTTGTTTTTAATGGCATGGTTGGGAGGCCCGAAAATCTATCGCCAGAAATATGGTGGTATATCGATCCCGATGGCACACAAACATCTGGTTGTGACAGAACAGGAAAGAGATGATTGGTTGTATTGCATGCAAGTAGCTTTGAAAAAACAAGACTATGCCGAAGATTTCAAAGAATATCTAATCAAACAATTATCAGTTCCTGCGGAAAGAATTAGGCAGGTTTCGAGGGATATATGATTAATTAATCCCTTTTTTATGCCATACGGATCAAGTAGAACTCACTTATTTAGGTTATATTTTGAAAAATTATTGTTTAATAATGAAATAGTAGAAAAAATGTGATTTAATTTACAATTTGACAATAGGTATTAGGTATGAAAAAAAATAAAAATTTAACTTCTTTGCTATCTATGGTGTTGGCTATATTTTTTAGTTTTAGTGCAATTGCTACAGATGCAAATAATACTTCCGAGTTATTATCACCTTCTAATAAACCACAGCCGGTTATTTTAGGGACAAATAATTTGCCGACAATATTTGCAGCAAATAACGGTGGCGATCCTGGTGGTGGCATCTATTTTGATCTTGAAAACGTAGGTAGTGAAGCAATCGTAATTAACAGTTGGGATGTTAATACAGAGGATCAGACAACTGTTAATGTATGGACAAGGCCAGGTACTTATGCTGGGTTTGAAACTACTACTACCGGTTGGACTTTACTCGGAACCGATAGCACTGTAGTGGCTCAAGGTGTTGACACACCAACGTCAGTTGCTGTTGGTGGTCTTATCATTCAACCTGGTGAAGTTTATGGTATTGCTATGGAAGGAGATGGTTCATGGATTTATACAAATGGTGATGGTACTAATCAGGTTTATATCATGGTGTTTTAGAATTAAGAGCCGGTAGTGCGAATAATATCGCATTTAATTCTGGTGTCTTCAGCCCAGAGTATGGAATGGTGTTGTTTACTATGGTCCTGCAGGTCCACCACCTGTTATTCCAAGTTTAAGTTTCTGGGGTTTGATGTTATTGGTATTAACGTTAATCGCTTTTTCTTATTCAAGATTTTATAGAAATAACTAATCAGGTTTGACATAAAAGAATAAAAAAGCCCGAGGTTTAATAAATAACCTCAGGCTTTTTTATTTTTTACGATATTTGTTGTGAGAAATTCAATAATTAGTTTTTTCACTTCTTTATGAAACAACATTCTGAAATGATTGGTGTTTACTGATGTATGTTTATCAATCCAATCAGCTTGGGTTTCAACAAGAGCAACAGTGCCATCGTTGGGTTCGGGAAGCTTTGTTACCAATTTGGCTATGCCAATGCCATTAGATGTTCCTGCAATCATGCAGGAATTTCGGAAAATTTCAGGATTCACAACGCCATTTTCAAGCGGTTCTTGAGCGTGTTTCAGCATCCAGCGACTCCACCTTTTTTTTGACATTGCTTTTGCAGCCTGAGAACCATTGATTGGAGATCCTAGCATCACCAGTTTTCCTTGTTTACGAATGTTTGGCATTGTTCTCATTGAAAGAATACCACCCATTGAGTGAACAACCAGATGTACTGTTTTCTCTGAAACTGAATTCACAAAGGATTGTAATTTCAACATGTTAAAACTAAATGGTCGGGTGCTGGTTTTCCATCCAAAACGATAAACTTTGTATCCTTGGTCTTCTAACGAACGTGCAATCGAAAAGAATGTCCAGCGACTCATCCAAAGTCCATGAACCAAAACGACAGCTTGTTGTTCGGTATTTATCACTTAACTGCGTTATTCTTCCTCAACTTCGGGATATATTGCTTGCACATGAACTTCTTCAAGTTGATTAGCAGGGATTTCCGAAGGTGCAGATGTTAAGCTACAGCTCGCTGATGATGTTTTTGGAAATGCAATGACATCACGAATCGATTCAACTCCGCACATCAAAGCCGCCATTCGATCCAACCCCAATGCAATACCCCCATGTGGAGGGCAACCATAATTTAACGCTTCCAACAGGAATCCGAATTTAATCTCTGCGTCCTCTTTAGAAATTCCAAGTAAATCAAAAACGGCTGATTGAATATCTTGATTATGAATACGAATTGAACCGCCACCAAGCTCAACCCCATTCATGACGACGTCATAACCTTTGGAAATAGCTTTTCCGGGGTTATCTCTGAGAGTTTGTTCATCACAAATTGGAGCCGTGAAAGGATGATGCAAAGCATCCCAGCGTTTTTCATCAGAATTGTACTCAAACATTGGAAAATCAACGACCCAAAGCGGTTGCCAACCCTCTTTGACTAATCCCAAGTCTTTGCCAACTTTTAGTCTTAATTCACCCATATATTGGGAAACCGTGCTGTAATCACCGGCGCCGAAAAACAGAATATCACCGTTTTCAGCTTGAGTTTTCTGTAAAATAGCATCAATGGCATCATCATCGAGAAACTTTACAATCGGAGATTGTAAGCCATCACGACCTTTTTCTTTCTCATTGACTTTAATCCAGGCTAAACCTTTAGCACCAAAACGGCGAACATAAGGGTCATAATCGTCTATTTGTTTACGACTCATTTGAGTTCCACCTTGTGGAATTTTCAACACACAAACACGACCGTTTTCATCATTTGCCGGACTGGAAAAGACTTTGAACTCCACATGTTTGACAGTTTCTGCGACATCAACTAATTGTAAGTCTATTCGTAAATCCGGTTTGTCTGAGCCATATAAATTCATCGCATCGGCATAAGTCATGCGAGGAAAAGGATTTGGTAAATCAACATCCAGAACATTTTTATAAGCGTCACGAACCATATTTTCAGCTAAATCTTGAACATCTCTTTGGTCAACAAATGCCATTTCGATATCAAGCTGCGTGAATTCCGGTTGACGATCCGCACGCAAATCTTCATCACGGAAGCAACGAGCGATTTGATAATATCTGTCCATTCCTGACATCATCAATAACTGTTTAAACAATTGCGGAGATTGTGGCAAAGCATAAAATTTAGCTTGCTGAACACGCGAAGGAACTAAAAAGTCGCGCGCTCCTTCAGGAGTTGCTTTGGTGAGGATAGGGGTTTCAATATCAAGAAAGTCCTTACTATCGAGATAATTTCTCAAACTTCGTGTCAGTTTGTTACGCAAACGGATATTTTTTTGCATTTGCGGACGACGCATATCCAAGTAGCGATATTTCAGTCGAATCGCTTCACCAACTTCTTCATCCAACATGAATGGTAATGGTTTGGATTTGTTTAATACTTCGTATTTATCAACCACAACCTCAATTTTGCCTGATTTGAGGTTTGGATTTTCCTGTCCTTCCGGACGATTACGAACCTGACCTTTAACGTGTAAACAATATTCATAACGAGCATCTTCAGCAATTTTGAAAGCTTCGGCATTATCCGGCTCGACAACGACCTGTAAGATTCCGCTATGATCGCGTAAATCGATAAAAATCACACCACCATGATCACGGCGTTTATCGACCCAACCACAAACTTCAACTTGTTGATTTAACTTTTCTTCTGTTACATTTCCACACAGATCGCTTCGCATTGATATTTCCACATTGTTAAAACTAAACGAACCGGCAATTTTACCTTTTCCAGATTTTTTTGATAGTTTTTGCTGTTAAATTGTTTAATTAAAGGTGAATTTTTAAAGAAAAAGACAATCGTACTAAAATAGTAAGCCTATTGGTGTTTTATAAACAAAAATGCCCGCAGAGGTTTGCAGGCATTTTGTAACTATGAGTCTGGTATTTTTACTTAAATTTCGCAATGAAGTCCAGTTGCAAACGGTCGTAATCCGTTTGTGTTGGTTTGCTTTGTCCGATTTCAGAGTCGATGTATGTCAGTCCTAAAGAAATATTTTTCATCAGACCATAACCGGCTTTTAGCAGATAACCGCGTGAATCAGTGTTACCGCCAGCAAAGTCGGAATCGTTAAAAGTGCCAATTAAAGCATCCGCTTCAGTATCTAAGTAGGCAAGTCCCATATCCCATGAACCGGCATCGCTAACTTTACCGAGTTTAAAACCTAAAGTGTAGGCAGTATCTAAATCATCAGCTGCGGTATTTTTGTAGTAATTTCCATAAACGGAGAATGGTAATCCGGAAATCTTGGTTTTCAACTCAGCAAATAATTCAGCTGTATTGAAATCATTCGCTAATCGACCATTTGCATCCAGAGTGTTGCCTTTGGCATTGCCGTCATATAGCGGAGTTTCGCCTTTAATATTTTGATAATCGTAGTATCCAACACCGGCATTGAAGTCAACTGAGTCTGATAAATCATGTGAGAAAACCAATTGCCCGCCAAACATTAACGTGTCATCTGTTGAACTTCTTTCTTCAACAGCCATTCCAACCAATGTTGCGTTCACTAAACCTTCAGTGTAATTTAAAGCGAAACCTTCAGGATTCAAGTCGCTATCCCAAAGGATTGGATTTTTTCCTGGGATATAGAATGGATTTTTCATCTTACCACCTGATAATTTCAGGCTATCAGAGAATTTATAATTGAAATAAGCTAAATCCAGACGTAAATCCTTAGTGGAGAACCCTCCATCCAATGACTGATTGGTTGAAACCGGATCATCGCCACCACTTGCCATTCCCAATGTAAAGTCAAGGTTATCATTGACTTGCATATTCATGTTAGCTCTCAGTCTGATACGATTTCTTTGACGGATTTCCCGACCTTTTTGATCGATATACTCGTATCTGTCTCTAATATCGGCACTGAATTTGACTCTGTCAGCCCACGATGATTTGCTATCTTTCTTTTCAACTTTCGCAACTTCCGGTGCTTCGGGTTTTGGAAGTGTATTTTCAGCTGTTTTTGCTTCCAGTTGTTCGATTTTTTCTGTCAATAATTTAACTTGTTGCTTTAACAATTCGAGTTCAGCGGCAGTATCGCTGGCATAGCCTTGTTGACTTAAAACAGCCAAAATTGAGGCAAGTAATATTTTATTTTTCATGATGATGTTGATGTGCTTCTTGGAAAGTTGGAATTTTAATTGAGGAATATGACATTTCTGTTACACAAATGAAATAATGCAATAAAAATGAAATACAAATGTCAGCTAAATTTAACAAATTTCATGAGATGTTAATATTCTGTCTGTTGATTAAATATTTCCTCAATAATTTTTCCGCGAAACATAGGCTTAGATTTATATTGATATAGAATACGCATCTATGCAAAAAAACTCCTTTGGTAAAGAATTAGCATTTGGTATTGTTTTTATTTTGATTGCAATACTAAGCGGTTTGACAACGTCCTATTGGATGCTGTCTTTTTTTCTGTGGTCAGTTGTTTATATTCTGTGGAAATGGGTTGAGTTTTATTATTTTTACAAGTGGTACATGAATGGTGCTAAACTTGGAAAAGCTCCTTTATCCAGTGGAATCTGGGAAGATTTATCGACACAAGTCATCAAGAATAGAAAACACAATAAAAAAGTTATCAGTGATAATAAGCATTTGCTTCATCGGTTTAATGTGACAGCACAAGCATTGCCTTATGCGACAATACTGGTTAACAACCAATTGGAAATAACCTGGTGCAATCATCAGGCGCAAAAACTGTTAGGAATTTTTCCACACAAAGATTATGGTTCTCGTTTGGACAATATTATCAGAGCTCCCGAGTTTGTAAACATGCTTCACTCCGAGAGTGATAGTGAGGAAATCAAACTGGACAATCCATTGGATGATAGCAAAAAAGTTCATCTCAAACGAATTAAGCTTTCGGGAGATAGCTTTTTGATTGTCGGCAGAGATATCAGTGAGCAGGAATCCTTGCGAAAATCGCGTAAAGCCTTTGTCGATAATGCATCGCATGAGTTGAGAACACCTTTAACGGTTATCACCGGATATCTGGAAATGTTATTGGGAGCAGATGATATTGCCAAACATTGGAAAGCCGGAATCAATAATGCCAAGTCTCAGGCGGATCGGATGGAGAGAATCATTTCTGATATGCTCAAACTCTCCAGCATGGAGCATGAGCGTTATCTGGAACGGAGTGATGAAGTTATAAATATGCCGGAATTATTGAATACTGTATTTAACGATATAAAAAACAGTTCCGGGGCTGAGCAATACGAACTGTTGGCAGAGATTGATTCTGAGCTGGATATATTTGGTGATGAAGAAGAAATTGTGGGCTTGGTTTCCAACTTGCTCAAAAATGCAATCAATCATAATCCCAAAGGCACTCAAATTCGTCTGACTTGGTTAGCGCAAAAGGATAGAGCATTGTTATCAGTCTGTGACAATGGTCGTGGAATTGATGAAAAACACATACCGCATCTAACCGAGCGATTTTATCGAATTGATAACTCCAAAGATAAAAATTTCAACTCAACAGGTCTGGGATTAGCAATTGTTAAACAAATTTGCCAAAACCACGAAGCCGAATTAAATATTCAAAGCAAGCTCAACGAGGGAACTTGCTTTAAAGTGGAGTTTCCGCAAATTCGAATTTGTTGAGACCTCTGTTTAAAAAATATCGTAATCAATACTGATACTGAAAGTTCTACCCTTGGTGAATTTTCTGGTCACTTCATCACCTTGTAAGAAAATCACTTCATCATCCAATAAATTCGTTGCTTTGATTTTAAATTTGAAACGGTCAAAAAGCTTTTTGGAAATCACTAAATCAAGTTGATTGAAAGGTTGTTCATAAATATCCGGTCTTCCGCTGGTACCTGCTTCTGAAATTCTTTCTCCAAAGATGTTATAAAGCAAAGACACACTTAAATCTTTATCAAGATTGTCATAACCAAGTTGCAAATTACCGACATAAGGCGACTGACCTTGTAATGGTCTGGAATTGTTGGTTTGACCGCCGGGACGATCGGTTCCAAGAACAATTTCTGATTCGATATAAGCGTAATTTCCGCTAATGTAAATATCTGACCAGAAATCATGCTCAGAAAAACGATTCATAAATGATAATGTTTTATAAACTTCCAGTTCAACACCATAGTTTTCCGCTGATTCGGCATTATCAAAACTGATGATTCTTGATGAACCGGGCAAAATTATCATTTCAATGGGATTGAAAAATTGTTTGTAAAACAAACTGACTGAAACAAATTCGGATTCTGAAAAGTATTTATCCCAACGCAAATCATAGTGTTTGATAGAGCCTGCCAATAAATCCGGATTACCAATCACATTTCTATCCAAAACCGGGTCTTTAAACTGTGCAGGAGATAATTCTTTAAAATCGGGTCGGGTGGCCGTTTCAGAATAATTAAGTCTTAATTGATTGTCTGCCGGAAGAAATAACGCGGAAGAAAACGCCGGATAGTAGGACTTATCCTCAAGTGATGCAGTGACTGGATTTTGATCCGGGTCGAATAATTTAAACGTAGTTACCGATTGATTAACATTTTCATGCCTCATTCCCAATGATATGTTTAATAATTCTTTGTATGAATAATCGACGCCCAGATATTTGGCTTTGGTATCCAGATTGGCAAAGTAGTTATCAGTTGCTCGTGTGACCTCTTGCAGTTGATAACCGTTTGGTGCGATAAATTCTGGCGATAAAATACTTTCCAAATCCAGACTGCGATCAATTTGATTGACTAATGAACCAACGTCTTCAAAAACAAAGCGGCGAATATCAGAGTTTCTGTCTTTATAAACCCAGTTTTGACCAAATTTTAAAGCGATGTCGTGATTATCTTTAATTGAAAATGGTAAAGTGAGGTCATAACGGATATTTCTGCTTAAATCTTCCAATTCTCTCCAAACTCTAGAATTACTGTCATTGCGGGTTGAAAAGATGAAATCGCCTTCTTCTCGACGATCATAACGATAGATTCGGTTATCCGGTTCATCAAATTTTGCTTGAGAATCAGTAAACTGCCAATCGAACTTCAAATTACTGATTTCAGGAAAAACATGTTCTCCAAAATACTGTGAAGAACTCAGTTCACGCTCTGTCCAGCGGATTTCGTAAATGCGTCTGGAGTTCCCTAAATCTTCGTTGTAGCCCTCGGCAATTTCAGCAAAATCACTGCTATTTCTTAAAACCATATAATTTGCAGAGACCTTGTTGTTTTCAGAAAACTCGATTCCTGAAGTTAGAAAAGCACTTAAATCAACTCCCCTGCGAGTGGTTTGTGATAATTCTTCACTATCAAGAACCAAAGTATCACCCGAAGAAACAATAAAATCACGTCGCAATTCCGAACGGGTTTGGTAAGAAGATCCATAATCTAACGCCGAAGAAAATCCAAGAACCACACCGGATTCGAGGTCTTTTCTCATACCTCCGGCAAGGCTAAATCCGCTGTTTGGGTCAATCTTTTCATTGTGGAGGTTGTAGTTGTTTGATAATGACTCGCCGATTTGCTCCAGAATTTCGGGTTCATAACCTCCTGGTACAAAAGGATTGCTAGGTCTTAATTCCGTTCCTCCGGCAATGGCATCATAAAGAAGTTGAGGAATATCTCTGCTACCGTCATCTCTTCCTAGCCAATCATTGCTACCACCGTCATAGGTAAGCCCGTCCTTGCCGGTTGTTTGGGTGTTGTGACCGTATGATAGTCCCAAATTTAAAAAATTCTCTTCGGGAATGCTGATCGTTTTAAGAGTTACCGTTCCACCGCCAAACTCTGCCGGTAAAGATGCAGAATAGCCTTTTTGGACTTCGATACTTCTTATAATTCCTGTTGGGAATAAATCCAGAGGCACAACTCTTCGAGTCGGATCGGGACTTGGAAGATTAGCGCCATTCAGTAATGTGCTTGAATATCTTTCTCCTAAACCTCGAACATAGATAAACTTACCATCGACCAAGGTTAAACCGGTGACCCGTTTCAATGCTCCGGCAGCGTCCGAATCACCGGATTTGGAGATTTGTTCCATACTCAGATAGTTGGCAACCGAGTTGTTTTGTTTTCTCTCTTCAAGCACAGAAGCTAATGAACCCTCGATAAAAGGAGCAATCACAACAAACTCAGGAAGTTCGGTTCCGCTGGGTGTGAGTTCAATGACTAAATCGGTTAATCCGCCTTCGGAAATTTCAATGTTGGGTTTCAGCGTGCTGTTGAATTTCGCATGAAGCACACTGAGGTTGTATTTTCCGCTTAATAATTCGGTGCTAAAGAAACCTTTTTCATCGGTGACTAGGTTACCTGAAATTCCGCTGATGTAGATTCGGGCATTAGCAATTGGTTTTTGGTTTTCGGCTGAAATAATTTGACCACTGAGTTTGGTCATAATACCTGTGGATTCATCGGTGCTTTGCACAAAAGTTGTATCCGCTTGATTGTCAGATTGTTTGGAAGATTCCATACTGATATCAGCAGATTCTTTTTCTTTGATATCAACCAGCAATTGAACGATTTCACCGGCTGAAACTTCAAGAGTGTGTTGATAGATTTCATCTTCTTCACTTTTGAAAGTCCAAGTGTGACTTCCGGGTTTTAATTGTATTTTTGTGTTACCAAAATTGTCTGTTGTGCCGATGATTTTGTCATTCTCGACAATATTAATTAAATAAAGCGGGTCACCTTTAAAAAATACGAATACAGAAATACTGGCGTCTTTGTTATCAGAGCCAAATGCTGTTGAAGTTTGTATCAAGGCGAAAGACAGAGCCAATAATACGATTTTTAATTGTTTAATCATTTTTTTACAATGTTAATCTGATGATTTCGTTAGCAAGTCCACGGTTGCGGACGGCAGTTATCAATGAATTTTCTTAGTTCCACAACTTTTGAAAGAATATCGCTACTGGTAATTTGTGATAGATAGTCTTCTGTTTTTGTATAATTTCCGATATTGAAAAAAGAATAGGCAAGCGCATATTTAATGTTGTCATCAGCTATGGTTCGTGTCCTTAGTAAATCTTCTTCCATGGCGGCAGCCTGTTCAAAGTTCTCCATTTGAATTAGGATTGAAAGTCTTTGTTTGAGTTTTTCTGTTTGATTTTCAATCAAGCTGTTTAAACTTAAAGCCAGAAAAACATTTCCTGAACGACGATACAATTCTGCCGCTTCTTTTGTCAGTTCGCTGTTTGTGAATGAGGCTTCATGAATAATTCTGGCGGCTGATAAATACTTTTCTTCGTTGATATAAACCGCTGCTAACGATTTGTTAATATCCAGACTGTGAGGATATTGCAATCGGGCTTTTTCAAGAAATTCCAAGGCGTTTTCGTTATCACCAGTGGATTTGATAGCGTTTCCTATAGCAATAAAGTCTTCAGGCTTTCCTTTAAATTGATTCAGGTAACTTTGCCCAAGTTCCATAGCTTCTTTGTTGTATCCAAGTTCGATGTAATAAAAAACTTTGCGGCGTGGAAAACTACCATCTTGGGGAAATATTTTTTCAGCTTGTTCCAAAACAGCGATAGCATTGATTGAGTCTTGTAAATTCCAATAACTTTGTGATTTCATGTGATAAATCGAAGGAATTTTGGCGATATCTGTTCCGGCAGAGTCCAAAGCATTGATTGCTAACTGGTAATCCTCTGTTGAGTAAGCAGCTTGTGCCAGATAAACATCCATGACTGCTTCAACTTTGCCGAGCTGTTTGGCTTTTTGGATAAACTCGATGGTTTGTTGATGGTTGTTTCTTTTGACGTTGAGTAAAGCTGAAATCACATAAAATCGTTGCAAGTCCAGTTCTTCATCTTCGAGGTTTACTTGTGATAATGCTACTTCAGCTCGATCCAGATTATCATCTTTAATCATCAGTGAAGCGAGTTCCAGATAGTTGACATCGTCGGACTCTTTGCAATCGGTATTCAATGTAATTACCAGCATTAATGACATAATAAAAAAGCGAATTTTCATAATTAGCTCAAATCGAATCTGATTTTTTGTTTAACCCAGGTTTTTACCGGCAATCCTTTATACTGAGCAGGTTCAAATTTCCATGCTTGAATGGATTGAGAGGCCGCTTCATCAAAAACTCCCTCAGGAGTGGATTCAATAATTTTGACTTGTTCAATTTCACCGGTAATTCCAATGAGCAATGAGAACAGAACATAACCTTGAATACCACGAGCGCGAGCCCGAACAGGGTACATTGCCGGTTGTTGAAATACTGCCCTTGGCGTAGAATCAACGGTGTCATCGGTCATCACTAAACCATTTCCTGAACCTAATAAATCATTTTCCAAATCATTCAAATCCGTCATTGAAAATTCCGGAAGACCTAAATCAACACCGCTCAGTTGACTATTGAGACCCAACAATGGTGTTGGTGGTCTGGATTTGGATTTCTTTGGTTTTGGCTTTGGTTTGGGTCGTTGGACGATATTTTGAGTCTCCTGTTTATTCCTCTTAAACTTGATTTCAGAGCCGGATTTAGCGTTGACATCGTTGAGATTATCAGATGTGTTGTTGATTAAAATTAACACGCTGAGAACCATTGAAGTTCCCAGAATCATGGATACCAACCCGCTAAAAAAACGGAAGATCTTATCCTTTCTTTTCATCAGTCGGCACCGACTTCTTTAGATGTGGCAACACCAACATCAGCTGCACCGGCAAGCCTTGCCTGATCGACAACTTCAACCAGTTTGCCGGATGGAACATTCTCATCGGTAACAACTAGCACGGATTTTTGAGTTTTACTTTTCAACATATCTCTCAAACGGGATTGAATCACCCACATTCTGACATTTTCGCCATCAATGTAAGTATTGCCTGAGTTATCAATGTAAAGTCTGACGGCCTTGGTTGAAGCTGTATTCGATGACGAAGCAGACGGTCTGTCCAAATCCAGTTTCATATCTTTGACGAAAGTGGTACTAACCATAAAAAATATCAGCAGGATAAATACCATATCAATCAAAGGTGAAATATTTAAGTCCTGAACGGTTTCTTTGCTTTCTCTGTATCTCATGTTTGTTCTCTTTAATTGTCTCTTTTCATCACGATTTCATCTTCTCCGGGAATTGGAGAACACAGCAAATCTTTAAGTTGTGCCATTTCTATTTCGATGTTTTTTTGCTTTTTGTTTAGAATTCCGCTGACAATCAATCCGGGAATAGAAACTGCCAACCCCATCTGTGTGGTAATTAATGCTTGTGAAATTCCGCCGGCGATACCACCGGATTGTGAAAATAATGACATATCACCTAGGGACTCAAATGTTTCAATCATGCCGGAAACCGTTCCGAGCAATCCCAATAAAGGAGCTACAATGACTATCGTTGAAATGATGGTTTTGTATTTCTGAATTTCTCTTTCTTCCTCGGAAAAAGCATCATCCAGATAGCGTCTGAGATTATCAACATTTTTGTTTCTGAGTTTCATGCCTTTGTGCAGCACACGAACCATCACTCCGTTGTGAGTTGGCATTTTTCCTTTTAAAAAGCGATAAACAAGTGTGCGAGGACTCTTCAGCGTCCCTGTCTTCAGTGCTGCCATGCGATAGCCTAAAGTCCACCATAGAATAACAGTTCCAATGATGAGCGGTGGCATCACAAATCCACCATCTGTGAAATAATCAATGAGCTGTTGGAGTGTATTTATCATTAGCCAATGATTTTCTTATAAACATTAATTACTCTTAAAGATGCTTTTTCCATATCATCTTTAATTCTTTCTGCCCAACCGGACAATACATTTCCGAATAGAAGTGCCGGTATTGCGACCGCCAGTCCGATTTCTGTGGTGATTAAGGCGATTGAAATACCACTGGAAAGCAATTTAGGATCGCCGGTTCCAAACTCAGTAATGATATCAAAAGTCGATATCATGCCGGTAACTGTTCCTAAAAGTCCTAAAAGTGGAGAAACTGTTGCAATTACCATGATTAACGAACCAAAACGATTCAATTGTCCTGATTCATGCAAAATGCTTTCTGAAACAATATCTTCAATATGTTCACGGTCACGAGTGATATTTCTCAATACTGCATAGAGAACTCTGGAGCTGGAACTTTTTTTCGATTTGGCGACTTTAATCGCTGCACTCATATCTTCATTCTCGATATGGTTGACAATTTTATTCAGTATTTTTTCTGTGCTTGATGAAGCTTTCTTCAAGAACCAAAATCTCATGATGATAAGCAATGCCGCAATCACGCCCAAAACAAAAATAATCCAAGCGATAATTCCGCCGGAATCAACAACACCTTTGATGGTTTTGCTTTGCTTTTCTTCTATAGGCTTGAGACTGGATTCATACAGGAATATTGGCAATGAATCCAATGTATTAGAATTCAAAATATTTTTGACTGAATCATTATCTTTGGAATTCCAGATTTTGAAATTATTCTCCCCCGCAGGTGCTAAAACTCCAGAGCCTTTTGGTGAGATGCCATACGACGCAATATTACCGACTTTGAGAATTTGACCCTGAACCTCTGTTCCATCCTGTAAAAAGAAACTGCCTTGCTGTTTGGTAGTTTTAGAACTGTTGGATAGAATTCCTTTTGCAAAATCGACCAAATGAGTAATTTGTTCAATTTCAGTTTGCTCCTCAAAGGTTTCCGGCAATTTTAGCTTGTACTCTGAGAGCGTCGATTGAGCCTGAGTGATAGTGGCATTGATTAATTCATTATTATCAGTTGCTGATTCAGAATTTCGTTGCATGGAAAAAATATCATCTTCCAGTTGATTGCTTTGTTGTTCCAATGAAAGCAAAAGGTTTTCCATTCGACTAATTTCGCGGTTAATATCCGATTCTTCTTTTTTTGCTTGAGATTTGTACTCGGAAATCCTTGTTTGCAGATTTTTAACCTGAGTCGTTAGGAATGCATACTCCTTTTTGTAAGCATTTTGAATGTCTTCTTCAACTTTTTGATTATCAACTGGTGGAATTTCTGTTTGTTCAGTATTTTCGGTTTGTGAAAATACGGTTTCAATATTTAACAAAAGTAACAGAATAAAAAATATGTGCTTATGTTTCATTATGATTACTCCTGTATCGTCAACTCAAGTGGCAAAGTGAAATAGCCTTGTCTGATTTGTTTCTTTAATGATTCAAACAAATTGGAAACTTGTTGAATTTCTGCATTATCAGTCAGAAGGTAGTGTTTCCAATGATTGTTTTCTCTTTTAACTGAACCGTATTTGTCATCTCTGGTTTTGAAATACATCATGACTGTTCCCAGTTTGGCAACATCAACAAGTAAATTTTCACCATCGAGCTCAATGGTTTGTGAATAAATGGCATTTTCTTTCGTCAATCTGATTTCATCCTCAACAAAAGCCCAAATTTGATTAATCGCATTTTGTGATGTCATCTTACTTGAGTTTAGATTTCTACGGATTTCAGCCAGAACACTTTTTCTCTCTTCCTGCTTGAAAGGGATGCCTGTTTCGACAGATTGTTCCAAACTAGCTATGATTTCTTCAACTTGTGGAATGAGTTCTTGTGAATTGGTACCGAGATTTTTAATTTTCTCTTGCAGATTAGTGATTTCAATTTCTGATTGTTGAATCTGAAGCTCTTTACGATCAATGTTCGCACTAATCTCTGTTTTGCGAGTGTTCAAGTACGACATTGAATTCTGATGTTCGGCTTTCAGGATTTTCAACTCTGATTGCAAGTCTTCAACTTGACCGCGAAGACTAATCAGATTTTTTGCCAGTTTTTCATCTGTTTGCGAATTTGCGCTTTGGCAAAAAAAACAAACAAGAATCATAAATACGAGTGAGTTGGTTTTCATTTCTGTTAAATTTGTAAAAAAGCCAGCAAAGTCTAATGCTGCAATGTGACAGTTTTATTACATTATATTGCGATATTGTTATTTAATTTTTTTGAAATAAAAGTCACAAAAAATTCATTTTTCTGTAACTGAATTGAAATACATCGAATCTATCATGGCGGCTTTCTTGGAATTAAATTGAGGTAATATAAATGATTAAGAAAATTAAATCCGTAGTGTTGGGTGGCGCATTTTTAGCGACCGGCATTGCAAGTGCAATTACGGTAGATGAGAATTTTGAAGGATTTTGGTATCAATCCGATATTTCAGCAGGTCGAGGATGGGCATTTGACTATATTCCTCTTGGACCAGAAAAAGGATTAATGTTCGTTGCTGGTTATGTGTATGATGATATGGGAAATCCATTTTGGGTTGTGGGATCAGATGAAGTTTTGGATGGTGAATCTATTTTAGAAATTGATTTATTAACTGTAACAGGTGGTAACTTTGATTCTTCATCAAGCAGAACGAATCATCCCTTTGGATCTATGACTGTTGATGTTGAAAGTTGTCAATCTATGGCAGTTTCAATTAGTGGAATAGATAGTGAGTTGGTATCAACATCAGAGGCCTCTTTCACATTAACTCCTCAAGATGCTATCGCAGGAACTCAACGTGATGCAGCAGTTTGCCCTTATCAGCAAAAATTCACAAGTTGTCCTGATTTTGCAACGGCATCCACTCAACCCAAAACTTGTATAGTTTCTGGTACTTTAGCCGGAGATGTGACATTTAGTAATGATACCAACTGGGTTCTTCAAGGTGGTGTTTTTGTGGGTGTAGATGGTGGTACGACTGCTAATTTAACCATCGAGCCAGGCACTCGTGTATTGGGTGTAACAGGTAATGACTTCCTAGCAGTTCAACGTGGGTCAAAAATATTTGCTGAAGGCACAGCTAAAGCTCCAATCGTATTCACAGGTCCTTTTAATGCCAGTGATGCATCAGCAGGAGCCGGTAACTGGGGTGGTTTGGTAATTAATGGAAAAGCTCCAATCAATATTTGTGATGAAGCAGTTCCATTTGCTCAATGTGAAGATGTTGGCGAAGGAAGCTCAGGAAACTTTGGCGGTGATAAGCCACATGATTCAAGTGGTGTGTTGAAGTATGTACGTGTACAATTTGGTGGATTCAGAATTAATGACGAAGACGAATTGAACGGTATCGCTTTCCAAGCTGTTGGTGATGGAACGGTTGTTGATTATGTTCAGGTTCATGCGAATGAAGATGACGGTATCGAGTTTTTTGGTGGTACTGTAAATGCTAAACATATCGTTTTAACAGGTATTAAAGATGATTCATTAGACTGGACTCATGGCTGGGATGGTAAGGTGCAATATTTGCTGGCAAAACAAGATCCGGATGCTGCAAATGATAAAGAAAGAGGAATTGAAGCTGATAACTATGAAGAAAACAATGACGCATCTCCTCGCTCACAACCTATGATTGCAAATGCGACATTTATTGGTGCTCCTTCTGATAACAAAACAACTACAGGTATGGTTTTGAGACGTGGTACCGGTGCCAACTTTACAAACGTGATTGTTACAGGTTTTGAAAAATGTCTGGATATTGATTCGGATGCGACTTTTGCTGCTGCCGGAACTCCTGATAATTTGACTGGAACATTAACTATGGAAAATACTGTTATTAGTTGTGATGTTAACTTTGAAGAAGAAGATGGTGATGCATTCACTAATCAAGCATTCTTCGAAGCTCAACCGGGCAACATGGTTGCGAATCCAGCATTAGATAATATTTATCCAACATCTTCAACTCCTACAGGGTTGACGATGGATCCTGAAGTATGGGGAGCTTTCTTTGATAAAGTTAACTATGTTGGTGCTTTCGGTTCTAAAGCAACAGCATGGACGAATGGCTGGACTGAATTTTTGGATTAATCCGAAAATAATAATAACAAGTTAAGTTTAAGCTGATTTAATCCACGTAGATGATTCTGCGGGGATTTTTTTATTTTCTGTATTAAAAATTCAATCCAATCCATTTATCTTATAAAATACTTCGATGATTGAATTTATACTTAATAACAAAATAATTAAAACTGATGTGAATAAATCTATAACGCTGGTGGATTTTATTCGCGATAATAAAGTTCTGAAAGGAACTAAAATTGTTTGTAGAGAGGGAGATTGTGCGGCTTGCTCGGTTCTGGTTGGAGAGTTAGATATTTCTGAGAATTTTGTTAAATATCATACAATTACGTCATGCATATCACCTCTTGCCAATGCTCATGGAAAGCATATTGTTACGATTGAGGGGTTGAATCAAAACCAAAAATTAACTCCTGTACAAAGTTCAATTAAAAATCAAAATGCCACTCAATGTGGTTTTTGCACTCCGGGATTTGTAATAGCCATGACGAATTATTGTCTTAACCCAAGTTTGAATTCAGAAGAACAAATGCTGGATTGTATCGGTGGTAATATCTGTCGTTGCACCGGATATGTTTCATTGGTTAAAGCGGCAAAGGATATTGTTTCACAAACTCAAAACAAAGGAAAAAAATATAAATTACAGGAGCTCATTTCAGAAGGTTTTATCCCTGAATACTTTGCAGATACGGCTTCGAAATTAGCAAAAATCGAACCGAAAATACCAAATAACCACTCCTCGTATATCATTGCCGGCGGAACGGATTTATATGTGCAAAAAGCGGATGAACTCCAAATTAAAAACCAAGCAAGGTTTACCCATTCAGAATCCAAAAGTTCAGTCAAAATACAAAATGGTAAGTGTATTCTTTCCGCAAATGCGACGGTTTCGGATTTGTTTAATCATACCGAATTGAATCTTTCAATTCCGAATTTGAAAGATTATTTGAGACTGGTTTCTTCAGAGCCAATTAGAAACATGGCAACAATTGCCGGAAACTTTGTCAATGCATCACCAATTGCAGATATGAGTATCTTTTGTCTAGCTTTGGATGTGGAGTTGATATTGCAAGGTTTGAAAGAGTCAAGAATAATAGCGCTGAAAGATTTTTTTCAAGATTACAAAAAAACAGCTCTGCAAAATGACGAACATATCTCGCAAATTGCATTTAACATTCCAAAGAAAAGTGCATATTTCAATTTTGAAAAAGTCTCAAAACGCCGAAATCTGGACATTGCAACAGTCAATAGTGCAATTTATTTGAAAATGGAAAATGACACGGTTTTAAAAGCCAATATCGCTATTGGTGGTGTGGCTCCGATTCCTAAGTATTTAAAAAAATGCAGTGAATTTTTAATCAATAAAGAAATCAATCTCAGCACTCTCAACCAACTTCTGGAAATTTTAAATCAGGAAATATCGCCGATTTCTGACGTTCGCGGAACTGCTGATTATAAAAAATTACTTGCGAATCAGATTGTTAAACAGCACTTTTTAAAACTTTTCCCAAGCTCAATTCAATTTGAGGATGTGATATGAAAAACATTGATTCCAACGGTCATGTCAGAGGCGAATCTCTGTTTATTGATGACATTATCACGAAATCCAATACTTTACATGCGGCTGTTTTAAGTAGCAATGTTGCTCATGCCAATCAACTGAAAATTGACATATCAGAAGCACTTACATTTCCCGGGGTTGAAGCAGTGATTTTGGCAAAAGATATTCCGGGAGAGAATCAAATTGGCGGAATTATTTTGGATGAACCATTGCTGGCTGAAGATGAAATTCACTTTCAGGGACAACCTTTGGCAATCGTTGTCGCTGAATCCAACTTTATAGCCAGACAGGCCAGAAAATTGATTAAAGTTACTTGTAATCAATTACCGGTCATCACAACAGCCAAGCAAGCAAAACAGCAAGGGAAATTTATAAATCCGCCTCGAAGTTTTGGAATGGGTGATGTTGATAAGGCATTTGCAGAATGTGATTATGTTTTTGAAGACGAAGCCTTTAGCAATGGACAAGAGCATCTTTATCTGGAAACTCAGGGAGCTTATGCGGAAAGAATGGAAAACGGCTGCATTAAACTCATGTCATCCACTCAAGGTCCAACTGTGGTACAAAGAATTGCAGCACGAGTGCTTGGTGTGCCGATGAACAAAATTGAAGTTGATGTCACCCGTTTAGGAGGAGGTTTTGGTGGTAAAGAAGATCAGGCAACTCCATGGGCCTGCATGGCTGCATTAGCAACTCATCTCACTCAAAAGCCGGTTAAACTGATTCTGGACAGGCATGATGATTTAAAAATGACGGGCAAGCGCCATCCTTATGAAAGCTCGTTCAAAATCGGATTGGAAAAAAACTTGAAAATCAAAGCCTTTGCAGTTGAGTTTTTACAAAACTCGGGTGCTGCTGCGGATTTATCTCCGGCGATTGCTGAAAGAACATTATTTCACGCAACCAATAGTTATTTCATTCCTAATGTAAAAACGGTGGTTCATAGTTGCAAAACCAACTTGCCGCCGAATACCGCATTTCGCGGATTTGGTGGACCACAAGGAAAATTTGTTATCGAATCTGCCATCGCAAAAGCAGCAGAGCAATTGGAGATTCCGGCATGGAAAATCCAGAAAGCGAATTTATTGCAGGAAAACGATGAGTTCTATTACGGACAAATTGCCGAGAATGTTGAAGCTCAAAACTGCTGGAATCAATTTGATAAAACATTCAATATCAATGAGTTTCAAAAAGAAATTGATTCGTTTAATGACACAAATAAACAATTCAAAAAAGGCATGGCATTGATGCCAATTTGCTTTGGAATCTCTTTCACCAATACACCGATGAATCATGCCAGAGCATTGGTACATATTTATCAGGATGGCAGTGTCGGTATCAGCACCGGAGCAGTGGAAATGGGGCAGGGTGTTAATACCAAAATGCTACAAATTGCCGCACAGACTTTTTCCATACCGGAGCAATTGATAAAACTGGAAACCACCAATACCACTCGAGTGGCAAATACTTCACCTTCAGCAGCCAGTGCGACTGCTGATTTGAATGGAAAAGCCTTGCTCAAGGCTTGTAAAGCACTGGTAGAACGATTGAAATATGTTGTCGCAGAGGAGTTTGCCGTTGGTGTTGACTTGATTGATATTAACAATAGCAAAGTTTTTATTCAGCAAAAAGAAACGGACTGGGATTGGAAAAAACTGGTGTTTCAGGCTTTCTGGAAACGAGTGTGCTTAACCGAAAATGCACACTATGCAACTCCGAAAATTCAATTCGACAAAACCAAAGAAAAAGGCCATCCCTTTGCTTATCACGTTTACGGACTCGCTGCAATCACTACAACTGTCGATTGTTTGCTAGGTACTTATGAAATTGACAGCGTAAAAATTGTTCATGATTTCGGAATAAGCATGAATCCGGGAGTGGATATGGGTCAGGTTGAAGGGGCTTTAGCTCAGGGTATCGGCTGGATGACGATGGAAGAAATCGCCTACAATAATGAAGGCAGGTTACTTTCCAATGCATTATCGACTTACAAAATTCCGGATATTTTCTCCATAGCCAAAGACATTCAAATTGAATCTCTGAAAACCGAAGGCAACGAAATGGCAATACTGAAGTCCAAAGCCGTAGGTGAACCTCCATTGATGTACGGAATCGGAGCCTATTTTGCAATCAACAATGCCATTAAAGCCTTTAATTCACAATATCAAAGCCAATTCCATGCTCCAATGACACCAGAGAAAGTGTTAATGAGGTTGTATGGTGAATAAACTTCAATAACTTCATGCTCTTCATGGTTTTTAGAACCAGAAAGCGAAGATTGAAATAAGCCTAACTTTCCCAATAAGCAGGAATAAACAGCAGGAAGATAGTAAATATCTCCAAACGTCCGAATATCATCACTAAAGACAACACCCACTTGCTGCCATCTTGTAAACTCGCATAGTTAGAACCGGCATCTCCCAATGCAGGTCCAAGATTAGCCATTGCTGAAAATGTTGCTGACACAGATGTAGTTAAGTCCTCTCCAAAGGATAAAAGAAGAAGTATAAAAATCATAAGTAAGAATATTAATTGGAAAAAGAATGCTGATACAGAGTCTAATACTCGGTAATTCACAATTTTTCCGTCAAGTTTGATAATGAACTTCCCATGTGGGTGGATCAGGCGATATAACTCTCGCAAACTTAATTTATAGATCAAAATGACTCGAATCATTTTGATTCCGCCCGAAGTCGATCCTGCACATGCTCCTATTGTTCCCAAAATAATAAAATAAAATGGCACCATCAACGGTAGCATACTTATATCCTCAGTTCCAAATCCTGTTGTAGTTATTGTCGATACGATGTTAAATGCTGAGTGTCTTATCGTTTCGTACAGTGTTGGATGAGATTCAGTAATTAACAAAACTATAGAAATGAAAACCAAGGAAAACATTATGACTCCAAAATAGGTTTTTATTTCTGTATCATGGAGGTAAACTTTCATAGATGCTGATCTCCAAGCTGTGAAATGGGAAGCAAAGTTAATTCCTCCCACCAGCATGAATATCATACTTATGAGTT
Organism: Gammaproteobacteria bacterium; assembly: GCA_041395445.1. Taxonomy (NCBI): domain Bacteria; kingdom Pseudomonadati; phylum Pseudomonadota; class Gammaproteobacteria; species Gammaproteobacteria bacterium. The sequence continues at coordinate 324,977 of JAWLAO010000002.1, forward strand.
CGATCAATGAGTTGTTGAAATACCCAATAGAAGCATCATGAGTCGACATTCCTCCTGTAGCTAATGTTGAGAAAGAGTGACCGACAGCATCAAATAAATTCATTCCCGCCATATAATAGGCCAGAGCACACATAATCGTGAAACCAAGATATAGATACCATAATGTTTTGGCAGTCTCGGCAATTCTGGGGGTGAGTTTCTGGTCTTTCATCGGACCGGGAGTTTCTGCCTTGAACATCTGCATTCCGCCGATTCGTAACATAGGCAGAATGGCGATTGCCAAAACGATGATTCCCATACCACCGAGCCATTGCATCAATTGGCGATAAAACAAAATAGAGTGGGGCAAACCATCCAGTTGAGTGATAATGGTTGCTCCTGTGGTTGTCAACGCTGAAACGGACTCAAAAACCGAGTCAGCTAAGGACAACTCCATGGAGGTTGCCAGATACAGAGGAATAGCGCCACTAACACCAAGAATAAACCAGGACAAGCCGACAACAATAAACCCACTGCGGATTTTTAATTCGGAACGTGACTTGCGAAAGATGATGAGTAATAAAGAACCACTGGTGAAAAGAAATAGAAAACCATGAAAAAACGGTCTCACATCTCCATCACCGTAAATCATACCAATGAGTGCCGGCGGAATCATTATCAAACTGGAAATAACCAACAAAAGACCAATGATGCGAACAATAGTCTTTCCAAGGTGAGATGAACTCCGGTTATCTGTAGTGTTTTGGATTCTCATGGAGTATGATTATATCCGATTCTTAAAGTTTCAATAACCAATATTGATAATAATCCGACAAAAGCAGAATTATGTTTAATCACAATTTATCTTTAAACCTCAGAGTCGTTTTAGCAATTTTGTCAGGATTTTCGGTTGTTCCGATCGCCTATTTGGAAAAATACAACTCGGCAGTTATTTATGGTGTTTCATTGGTCAATAGCTTGATTGGTGGAGTTTTTGCACTGTTGGTTATGATGCCATATTTGAAAAGGTTTAATGCTCTAAAGGTACTGCTATTAATTGCATCCAGCATTTTTATCTACACTTTGGTGTCTGAGCTCGCAATCAAGCGATATGATGTTTTCTTTACAGATATCAGTCATCGAACATCTATTATTTTATCAGGAGGATTAGGAGCGATTCTGACATTGCTTGCAGTACAGTTCATCATTCCAATCAGATTCAAAAAACAAGCCTATTGGATGGTGATTGTCACCGGAGCTTTTGGAGGCTTTATTTTTTCCTATTCAATTGATTCCAATTTGGTTGTTATTAACTCTATTGGTTATATCGTTTGGCAAGTGTTGGTTTGTATGACTCTTTATTACACCAAAGAAAATAAAGAGCCATAATATTGTTTTGAAATTCTTATTGGTCTTTTATAAATCTCAATCCATAAAACCCCGATAAAAACAGTATCAATATTAACAATACCAAATTGAAATTTGAAGTCGCATCAATTGTTGGAGGTGCTCCTAAAACTTCAAAACCTATGGTTTCTACGAAATATTTATCGTAGTCAGCTAGGTTGGGAGGAAACTGGTCTTCAAAAGTTACAATATAATAATTAAGACTATAATTTCCCTCAAGGAGTGGGCTTAATATGCCCCTTGAAACATAAACAGGAGGAGGTGGATCTATACATATGCTAGATCTATCTCTTCTAACTACTAGATCAATTGACTGACCATTAGTCCATTCAGGCAATCCAATTTTTGTTGGTTTCGATGTAAATGGCGATGCCACTGAGGATATTTTTTTTTGATTTTCAAAAAATAAATATCTATTAAATCTTAACTTATGTAATATCAATAATAAGTTGATCAATTATGAAAGGAGTTTAGGTATGGGGGCTGCTGTAAAGTACATTGTTTTTATTTCATTGTTTTTGGTTTTTATTTCATCTCTAGCTGAGAATTTAACTTTACCAGATTCCACTTATCCAAATACCATTCAAGCAAGACAAGCCGGAGAGCAAGCAAAACTACTTCCTGCACCCTATGTCAGAAGAGGTACTGGATCAAATAACAGCCTGAAATATGGTCAATTTGTTTCTGTCGATGGCAATCGTGCATTGGTTGGTGCACTGGGTTTGGGTCTTGAGTCAAGAGGTAAAGGTGCAGCCTATGTCTATGATTGGGTCAATCAGGAATGGCAACTGACTGCCATTCTACAATCTGATGACATCACCAATGAGGACTTCTTTGGTGGCGAAGTGCTGTTATCAGGAAATCTGGCTTTTGTGAATATGACCGGTGGCACTACAGATCTACCCGGTGCTGTTTATGTTTTTGAATTTGATGGCCAAAACTGGACTCAAAAACAAAAAATCATGGCTCAAGGTGTGGTCAATTCAGATAACTTCGGTGGCAGTTTGAGCGAGTCAGGTGGTCAACTGATGATCGGCGCCTGGGGAACCGACAGCTTGAAAGGTTCAGTTTTTGTTTTTGAATACAATGGTTCTGAATGGCAAGAGACGCAAGAATTAACAGCCAATGATGGGGTAGCGGACGATTGGTTTGGTTATTCGGTCAGTGTTTCCGGTAATTTTGCATTGGTGGGAGCCATCAGAGATGACGGTCAGTCGGGAGCTGCTTATGTTTTTGAATATGATGGGAGCAGTTGGACTCAAACCGATAAATTGACAGCCAGTGATATGGCACTCAATGATTGGTTCGGCTTCACAGTCAATTTGTCGGGTAACCGGGCAGTAATTGGTGCCTCTAACGACGACAGTGGTCGTGGTTCAGCTTATGTGTTTGAATTTAATGGAATAGATTGGATTGAAACCCGCAAATTAATTGCAGACGATGGTCAAAGCAGTGACCGGTTTGGCGTGTCCGTGGATCAGTTCGGGGATTTTGTCTTGATTGGAGCTCCAGGATACGCTATAGACAGTACACTTGGTGGGGTTTACCTGTTTGAATATAACGGCAGTGATTGGAATCAAACATTAACGTTTACAAATTCTACGGGGAATTTAGGCAATGAATTTGGAAATTCGGTCAGTTTTAACGCTGATCATGTCTTTATCAGTACCTTAACCGGGGTTATTCAAAATGGAGTGACAGGCGGTGTTGTGGTATTTAATCACGGTACCGGTAGCTGGGTGGAACAAACACGTCTTCTGCCTGATCCGGGGGTTCATGATTATGATAATTTTGCACAATCACTGAGCATATCCGGAAACCGGGCATTGATAGGCGCACCGGGTAATGATGACAATGGATACAACACCGGCGCTGCTTACCTGTATGATTACGATGGTCAAAACTGGTATCAAACTACACAACTGACGGCAACCTTGGGCGCTGATTATGCGGCGTTTGGTTTTGCAGTGAGTCTGTCAGGAGATCGTGCACTCATAGGGGCTCCATACGATACAGAAAATGGCCTAGACACAGGTGCTGTCTATGTTTTTGATTTTGATGGGAGCCACTGGAATCAAACAGCCAAATTAATTGCCAGTGATGGTGCCACGAGCGACGCTTTTGGTTATGCTGTTAGCCTGCAAGGAAATCGTGCTGTTATTGGTGCTTATCTCGATGATGATAACGGTGATGGTTCCGGGTCCGTTTATGTCTTTGATTTTGATGGAAGTCAATGGACGGAGGCACCAAAAATAACAGCGAGCGATGGTGCAATGGGTGATTGGTTTGGACAATCTGTCAGTTTGCATGGTGACAGGATATTAATTGGTGCTTATCAGGATGATACCAGTGCTGCGAATGCGGGTTCTGCCTATGTTTTTGAATGGAATGGAAGTATCTGGTCCGAAACTGAAAAACTGGAGGCCAATGATGCGGAGTCTGATGACTTTTTTGGGTATTCGGTCAGTCTGTCTGGAGATCGGGCGCTCATTGGTGCTTATCAGGAAGATGATAATGGTTCACAGTCCGGAGCTGCTTATGTGTTTGATTACGACAATAACAATAGCTTATGGTCGCAACCCATAAAACTTTCTGCTGATGATGGAGGAGCTAATAATTATTTTGGAGCTTCAGTCAATGTACTGGGTAATCGTGCCATGATTGGTGCGCCCGGAGGTGATACAGGTTCATCTTATGTGTTTGCATTTGACGGTATGAACTGGTCACAATCAGAAAAGTTAACCGCCAGTGATGGCACACCCAATGACTTTTTTGGATTTTCCTTAAGTCAAACAACAGAACACACACTAGTGGGCGCAAAACTCGATGATGAATTAGGAGCCTCCTCAGGTTCTGCTTATGTTTATCTGAACAATGATATTATTTTCGCTGATGGATTTGAATAAGAATAATTTTGTTTAAACTTACATTTCAAATATCAATGGCCAGTTTTTACCGGTAATCCATGTTTTACCGGTCTGGATGTCGTGAGCAATTCCGTTAAGAACGCCGGGTTTTTCGATATTTTTTTCTTTTAATAAATTGGGTAGCGAGAATCTTTGTGTAACAGAACCTGTTTCAGGGTCAATGACAACAATATAATCGGTTTGAAAAACATTTGCCCAAATCTTTCCGTCTATCCATTCCAGTTCGTTCAGTGAATAAACCGGAGTATTGCCAAGTTTAACTTCTATTCCTTTGACGGATTTAAAAGTTTCCGGATTGATAAATTGAAGAATATTTGAGCCATTGGACATGATTAAATATTCGCCATCGGTGGTTAAGCCCCAGCCCTGACCAAAATACTTATGAGATTTAATTATTTTCAGTGTCTCTTTGTCAATTTCAAATGCGGCTTGAGATTTCCAAGTCAGCATGAATAATTTACCATTAAGTTCGGTTAACCCTTCAACAAAATATTTATCATTTATCTTAGTTTCATTAATAACCTCTCCGCTTTGCAAATTCCAGTTAATAACCCGAGATTGTCCGTAACCGCCACAAGACTCCCAAACAATATTATTTTGAACAATTAGACCCTGAGTAAAACAAGTGCTATCATGATTCAAAGACTTTCTCTCGATTTTATTTTGAGCATATATGTGAGTACTCAAAAGAAATAGTAGAGAAGATAAATAGATTTTTTTATGAATGGAGATAATCATATCAATATTTTAAATAAAAACAGGTTAATTGTAATTCATGCTTTTTGAAGTTTATATGAATAGCTTGTCCTATTATAGATTTTAATGTCGTTTATAATGACAAATCATAAACATAAAACTGCTATGAATAATAACACTAAACTTTTAATTGTATTGATTTTGTTTTTCACTACTTCAATTCAAGCTCAACCCCAAACAATCTGGCACGACCTAACCAATAACACTCAGTTGGTACTGACTCCAAATGGCCAATTTAGTTTTACAAGTTCTATGGGTGTGTTGCAGGGGACTTATTCTATGCAAAATAATCTGTTGATGATGCAGGACACTTCAGGCAATTATTATCAGTATTCAGTTCAAACTTATACTGACAATGTGTTGGTGTTGATGGATCAGTATGAAATAGTTTATAGCTACACAAGTAACTCAAATCAAACTGCAAACACAACGTCTTTAAATAGTCATTCCAATAATTATCCCTGGAATAATCCTGCATTCAGTATTGTCTTGAGCCAAAATTCGGGTTTGCAACTTCAGGAAAGAGATTTGCGAATTTATGTGGAGCTTTTACAGTTATTGATAGGGCAAAAAGTTAATGAGTCTGATGTTGATGCGATGAGAGTTGATTTTGTGAACGAATTTAATGCCAATCCACAAAACTCTTATCAAGAAGTCAGACAAGTTGAAACTGCAATGACTCAGGTTTTTTCATTAAACAATATTGAAGCTGTGGCAATGGTTCGTGAACAATTAACCGCTGAGTTTCATAAATTGATTCAGCAAAAACCGGAAATGAACAATTATCACTTTGTGAAAACACTGAATCGCTATGTTCAGGTATTGAATATTGATTACAACACCAATTTGAGTTTAAGCAATCAGGATGTGGAGGCTTATATCAACTACTTACAGTTTCAGGCGATGCTGACAGGTCAAGATTATCAATTAAGTCAACAAGACAGAATGACATTGCAGGTAAAATTGACCAGTGAATTCAACTCATATTCGGCACAACAAAAACAAACTTTGGCTTTTGCCAGCTTTATCTGGAATATTGTGGTAACTCAATGGGCATCTCTGAATGCAGTGCAACAACAGCAATATGTGGTTCAAATTCAATCGCAAATGTATGGTCAAAATTACAGCAATGTGAATTCACAAACCACCCAGAATTATTGGAATCAGGTCAATCAGTACAATTCTAACAACAGCGGATATGATATTGCATCGGTTGAAAACCGTTACCGTCAGGAAGCGGCAGCAAAAGGAATGTCTCTCAGTCAGTATTTGGATTATAAACAAAGGGATATGGCTGTGAACAACCAGATTTTCACCTCTATCCAGAATTCCATGACAGAAAATCACGCCACCATGCTTAATGTGATAAACAATATGGGTGGCAGCGATGACTACTACTATGTTGACTACTCAGGATATTGATTGTGCCAATTGCTTATGTTTTCCTTTGGATTTACGAAAATCAACAGCAACCACTTTATATTCAGGACATTTGGCATCGGCATCATGTTCATCTGAGGTGATATTGTTCACCATAATTTCCGGGAAATGAAAAGTCGTGCTCAAAATTCCCGGCTTAACTTCATCACTAATTTGAGCTTTAATATCTATTTTCCCACGAGCAGAAGAAACACAGACCAAATCACCATCATTAATTGATTTGGTTTGTGCATCTTTAGGATTGATAAGGATTACATCCTCAGTCAGTAATTCTACATTTTTGGTTCTGCGTGTCATGGCTCCGCAATTGTAATGTTGCAATTTACGATTGGTGGTGAGAATGTAGGGAAATTCTTTTTGGTGTTGAATGATTTCATTGCTTTCATGAAAATCGTGAAATTCAAAATGCCCTAAACCTCGTTTGAATTCAGTTTCATGAATTAAAGGACTTTGCTTACCTGATGAATCAACCGGCCATTGCATTCCGTTTTTACCAAGTTTATCCCACGAAATTCCGGCAAAGAAAGGCACAATTTTTGAAATTTCATCCAATATCCAATCGGGATGATAATCTTCCTGCTTCATTCCCATACGATTCATGATGTCGATAATGATTTGCCCATCGGGTTTCGTTCCTGCCAATGGTTGAACCGCTTGATGAACCGCCTGAACCCGTCTTTCGCCGTTGGTGAATGTACCGTTCTTTTCGAGAAATGAACTCGCCGGAAGAACAACATCCGCCAATTTGCAGGTTTCGGTCATGAATAGTTCCTGAACAATCAATAAGTCCAAATTTTTCAATGCCTTGATGACTTTTTGAGAATTGGGATCGGTTTGAACCACATCTTCGCCAATAATCCACATGGATTTTAATTTGCCCAAAATAGCGGCATCAAACATTTCAGGAATTTTATAACCGCTCTCAATGGGTGTTTGCACGCCATAATGTTGAGAATAAACTTGCTGAATATCAGCATCATACGCTGATAAATATCCGGCTCCCTGATGAGGTTGAGCACCCATATCGGCTGCTCCTTGCACGTTGTTTTGTCCACGCAGTGGATTAACACCAACTCCTTTTCGACCGATATTGCCAGTGATCATTGCCAGTTCTGCAATTTGCATCACTGCTTTTGTACCTTGCGAATGTTCGGTGACACCCAAACCGTGAAAACTCATAGCATTCGCAGCAGAAGCATAGGCAATCGCGGCTTTTTGAACCAGGTTTTTGTCAACCCCGCAAATTTTTTCCAGCTCCTCAATATCCAGTTGCATGACCGAATCTTTAAACTCTTTAAATCCTTCGGTGCGGGTTTCTACAAAGTTCTGATTGACTAAATCGTTTTTAATGATGTAATAAAACATCATATTCAAAACAGCAACATTCGTTCCCGGTCTTGGTGCGAGATGATAGGTTGCGTATGAAGCCAGTTCGGTCTTTCTGGGATCAATCACAATCGTTGTGCCTGATTTCATCGCAAATTGTTTGAGTTTGGCACCTGTCACTGGATGAGATTCTGTTGGATTGGCTCCTATGACTAAAATACAATCGGTGTGTTTGATATCTTCAATAGAGTTGGTCGCTGCGCCTGTTCCAAATGTGTTTTGCATTCCAAGCGCAGTGGGAGAATGGCAAACTCTGGCACAGCAATCAATGTTGTTGTTACCAACTACAGTTCGCATGAACTTTTGCATTAGGTAGTTTTCTTCATTGGTGCAACGAGCGGAACTGATTCCGGCAATGCTGTTTTTACCAAATTCTGAAATCAAATTTGTGAGTTTTTCTTGAATGAAATCATAAGCCTCATCCCATGAGCATTCAATCAACTCATTGTCTTTACGAATCATCGGAGATTGCAATCTCTCGGGATGATTATAAAAACCGAAAGCATAACGTCCTTTGAGGCAGGTGTGTCCTTGATTGACTTCTGCATCGGTTGATGCCTGGATGCCAAGAATTTGGTTATCCTTTGTAGCTACTTCCAAATTGCAACCAACACCGCAATAGGTGCAGATAGTTCGTGTTTTTTCAGTCGATTGAACTGATTTTGACATAAAAACATCGGATATTGCCGAGGTTGGGCAAGCTTGAGCACAAGCACCACAACTCACGCAATCGGAGTCCATAAATGACACATCATCGCTTTTAATAATGCGATTATCAAAACCACGACCGGACATATTCAGGACAAATTGTCCCTGAATTTCATCACAGGCACGAACGCAGCGATAACAATTGATGCATTTGGACAAATCTGAAGTCATGTAAGGATGCGATAAATCTTTTTGAAAATGCCGGTGATTATCACCTTGTGGATAACGGACTTCGGTGATGCCAACACTGGCTGCAACGGATTGCAATTCGCAATTATTATTCACTTCACAGGTTAGGCATTCCAACGGATGATCGGTGAGAACCAACTCGATAATATTCTTTCTCAGTTTATTGATATTCGCGCTATGGGTATAAATGTACATACCTTCGCTAACCGGCGTGTGACACGATGCCATAGTTTTTCGAGTTCCATCTTTGGAAAGAGCAACTTCCACACTACAAACACGACAAGAACCAAAGGATTCCAATTGAGGAAGGTCGCATAATGTTGGAACTTGGATAAGATTTCGTTTGGCAAACTGTAAAACAGTTTCACCATCAATAATTTGGCAAGATTTATCATTCAGATAAGCAATCATAACTTTGGAATAATCACAAACTTGTTATCATTGTAATCTTTTTTGAACTTCTAATCTGCAATTTTTAGAAATAATCTTAGATTTGCTTGGTGGGATTGGCAGATAATTTACAGGAATTTTGAAGGGAAGGGCAAAAGTGGGACTGGTGTTAAAGAGGTTAAGCTAGTTTTTGAATTTCATCATCAGCCATGTTTTTTAATTTTGACTCCAAAACATCAAGTTTTTCAACGATTGTTTTCGATACTAAATCAAGTTGTTTGAATTTTCTTTTGGCTTCTAATTTATTTTGTTCATCAACTTTTGAAGCCTTTCCAACCAATTTGCTAAATAAAGAGTGTTTTTTCTCATTAAACAAAAGAGCAAAAATTTGCATGTAAAGTGTGTGAAGTTGTGAGTGTGGATCCTCGATCTCTTTAAACTCTCTCAAACCGGATAAGGCCTGACCATCACCATAATACCAAGAACCAAATTCACAGTCGGTATAATTGATTGGAACTTGGTCTTTTTCAATAGGGATACCCTCAATTAAAGCTGAAGCATAGCTAACCCAGCGTTTGTGGGACTGCTTCGCTTTTCTTAGTTTTTGAATAATTTCTTGCAACTTATATCTCCATAGATTTAAAAGTCGCAATCATATATTCATTCACCATGAAAAAATGTGATGATGGTTTATGTTTAACAATTATTTACTTTTTGCTAAGGATAACCAGGTTTCAACAACGGTATCCGGGTTTAACGACACACTTTCAATACCATGTTCCATCAACCATTGTGCCAAATCCGGATGGTCCGACGGTCCTTGACCACAGATTCCAATATATTTGCCACGTTTGCGGCAGGTTGTAATCGCCATTGCCAAAAGTTTCTTGACTGCTTCATTGCGTTCATCGAACAAGTCGGCAACCAATCCAGAATCTCTGTCCAAACCGAGAGTAAGTTGGGTTAAATCATTCGAGCCTATCGAGAAGCCGTCAAAAATATCCAGAAATTCATCAGCAAGAAGAGCATTTGACGGTAACTCACACATCATGATGATTTTTAAACCATTTTCGCCTTGGGTGAGACCGAACTTACTCATGATTTCGATGACTTTTTTACCTTCTTCCAAAGTTCTCACGAATGGAACCATCGCCCAAATATTGGTTAATCCCATTTCATCACGAATGTATTTCAGAGCTTTACATTCCAATTCAAAACAAGGTTGGAATGACGGGTCGATATAACGGGAAGCTCCTCTAAAACCAATCATCGGATTTTCTTCGTGTGGTTCGTATTGTTTACCGCCAATCAAATTTGCATATTCGTTGGATTTAAAATCAGACAAGCGCACAATCACTGTTTCCGGTGCAAATGCCGCTCCTAAAGTTGCAATGCCTTCCGCTAGTCGTTTGATGTAATACTCAACCGGTGAGCCGTAGGCTTTTATCATCGGGTCAACAATCTTTTTAATGTCAGCGGATTGGTTTTCGTAATTCAGCAAGACTTTGGGATGAATTCCAATCATGCGATTAATGATGAATTCCAATCGAGCCAGTCCAATTCCTTTGTGTGGTAAAGAAGCAAAATCAAATGCGCGATCGGGATTTCCGACATTCATCATAATTTTTAACGGTGCTTCGGGCATATTGTCCAGATTGGTTGTTGAGATGTTGTATTCGATAATTTCATCATAAACAAAACCGGTGTCACCTTCAGCACAGGAGACCGTCACTTCGCTACCATTGGCAATGGATGAGGTGGCATTTCCACAACCAACAATCGCCGGAATTCCCAACTCACGGGCAATAATCGCTGCGTGGCAAGTTCTTCCACCACGATTGGTGACAATCGCTGAGGCTCTTTTCATGATTGGTTCCCAATCCGGATCGGTCATATCGGTGACCAAAACATCACCTGATTTGACTTCATCAATTTGACTGATGCAGTTAATCACTTTCGCAATTCCCGAGCCAATTTTCTGTCCGATACTGCGACCTTCGCAAATCACATTGCCTTGGCGGGAAATGTTATATCTTTCAATGGTTTGAGAATGTTTCTCCTGACTTTTTACGGTTTCAGGACGTGCCTGAACAATATAGAGTTTGCCGGTAATTCCATCTTTTGCCCATTCAATATCCATTGGTCGTTTGTAATGGTTTTCGATGGTAACCGCTTGTTTTGCCAATTCAGCAATTTCATCATCGTTGATGGAAAATACCAAACTACGGTCTTTTTCAACATTTTGAGTAATGACTCCGGTTTCTCCATAAACCATTTCAATGTGTTTAGTGCCTAAATTCCGACGCAAAATGGACGGTTTGTTGTTTTTAATGTTGGGTTTGTAAACATAAAATTCATCTGGATTAACAGCTCCTTGCACCACCATTTCACCTAAACCGTAGGATGAAGTGATGAAAACCACATCTTCAAAACCCGATTCGGTATCAATTGAAAACATCACGCCGCTGGCAGCTTTATCACTGCGAACCATTTGCTGAATTCCGGCAGAAAGATACACATCATGATGATCAAAACCTTGATGCACACGATAAGAAATGGCACGGTCGTTATAAAGTGATGCGAAAACTTCATGAACTTTTTTCAAAACATCATCAATGCCTTTGACATTCAGAAAGGTTTCCTGCTGACCTGCAAAAGAGGCGTCGGGTAAATCTTCAGCTGTTGCAGAGGAGCGAACGGCGACAGAAGCCTCAGCACCGATTTCTTTTTCAAGATTTTCATAAGCGCTGCGAATATCTTGCTCCAGTTTTGGTTGGAAAGGAGTTTCCAAAACCCAAGTTCTGATTTCATGGCCGGCTTGTGCCAATGCTTTTACATCATCTACATCTAGTTGTTGCAATCGCTGATTGATTTTATCATCCAGACCGGTTTGTGCCAGAAAATCAATAAACGCCTGAGATGTTGTGGCAAATCCACCCGGAACACTCACACCTAATTCAGATAAATGTGTTATCATCTCGCCCAATGAAGCATTTTTGCCACCGACTTTGGCGAGGTCATTCATTCCCAGTTGGTTTAGTTTTAAGATGTATTCTGACATGAGCTCAATCTGCAAAGGTTTGAAAAACGGCATTTTAACATTATGTAACCTGATATCAGGCGGAATTAGAATATTTTATGAAAAAATGTACAATCTTTTATGTCTCTGACGGCACAGCAATTACAGCTGAAACTGTCGGTAATTCGTTGGTTTCACAATTCGATGATGTTGAATTCACCAAAATTCGCATTCCTTTTGTCGATACGGTGGAAAAAGCCCAGGCTGCGGCCCAAAAAATTAAAGATGCTTATGTCGATTGTCAACCGTTGGTGATTAACACGGTTGTTGATATTGAATTACGCAGAATTATTCATTCCGGTGGCGGACTTAAACTCGACCCTTTCAATCGTTTGCTGAGAACGATTGAGGACACTCTGGGAATCAAACGCTCACCGGTAGTAGGGAAGGCCCATGGAGTTGTTGATTCCGAATCCTATAACCGCAGAATTGATGCAACCAACTTTGCTTTGGTTCACGATGATGGAATCAGCACATCTTACGATGAAGCAGATATTATTTTGCTCGGTGTCAGCCGATCAGGAAAAACCCCGACTTGTTTGTATCTGGCTTTGCAATATGGTGTCAAAGCAGCCAATTATCCACTAACTGAGGAAGATTTAGATAAGATGAAAATCCCGGATAGTGTTTTAAAACATCGCGACAAAGTCTATGGCTTGACTATTGACCCTTATCGATTGTCACAAATTCGTTCCGAAAGACGAGCAGGAACCCGATATTCCAATTTACGTCAGTGTCAGAGAGAAGTCAGCGATGCTGAAGCCTTATTTTTAAGAAATGGCGTTGATTTTCTCAGTACCACCGATACCTCCATTGAAGAAATTTCAGGAAAAGTATTGCTTGCTCTCAACATCCATAATAGACTGCACTAATGATAACCAACTCGGTCAAGAACAAAATACGAAAGTCGGAAATTGTTAATCCAAAGTGTTTAACACTCCGTCACGAAAATAATTTTGTGATGTTGCAACTGCTTTTACCCTGCCGTTTTAAAATGGGTGAGAAATACATAAGTATGGTAAATAACAGACCTAAACTGGTGATGAAAATCATCAATTGTTACAAATACACCACGGAAATCATTATGAATTATGAATTTGATTCTCAAAGTAGCGAAGAGATCAATATCAAAATTTATCATGATGCTCAACTTGCTGAAATTGTTTATTGCACGGACGTGCAAAAATTTATCCGTTTGCTGGGACCAAAAGTTTGTCCGCAAATTCATAAAAAGACCCGAACCACTCTCAACACATTTCTGCAAAAGTGGCTTAATTTCTTGCTTGCGAAAGGATATTCCAGTCATTCATGGCAGTTGATTTCGTAAAATCAGAATAATACGATATAAATTATCTAATGGATAAATCATCTCTGATTAGTTAAAATAGGATTTTTATTTTTTTAAATCAATGAGAGTCATGCTCTCCTAACACAAGAGGAAAAAACATGAGTGTATTAGTAGGAAAAAAAGCTCCTAATCTTAAAGGTGCAGCCGTTTTAGGAACCGGTGAAATTGTTGACGATTACAATTTCAAAAAAGCAACCAAAGACAAAATTAAAGTGGTTTTTTTCTATCCATTAGACTTCACTTTCGTATGTCCATCAGAATTGATTGCATTTGATCACAGATTACATGAATTTGAAAAACGCGGTGTAGAAGTGGTTGGTGTTTCCATTGACTCGCAATTCACTCACAACGCCTGGAGAAATACTCCAATCAACAAAGGTGGAATCGGTCCAGTAAAATACACATTATTTGCAGATGTAACGCACCAGGCGTGTAAAGCCTATGATGTGGAAACTCCTGACGGAGCCGTTGCCTTCCGCGGGTCATTTTTGATAGATCAGGACAATGTGGTTCGTCACCAAGTTGTTAATGACTTGCCATTAGGACGTAATATTGATGAAATGCTGAGAATGGTTGATGCATTGAAATTCAATCAGGAACATGGTGAAGTATGCCCGGCAGGCTGGAAAGACGGTGACAAAGGAATGAATGCATCTCCTGACGGAGTTGCTGATTACCTCGCTCACGAAGCAGATAAGCTATAATTGAATAAAACCATTCAATTTAACCTCAAAACCCGGTACTTCACCGGGTTTTTTTATGGTTCAAATTTTGTCATTGGTTTTTCGAAACTATTTTCTTGCTAAATGTTAGGAATGTTTCTATGATGAAACTTTACAATTTGTCCGATGATTATGGAAACAATAAAGAAAGGCTTTTTGCTCGGGGTTGGCCTGTTAATCCCATTATTAATAGTTGAATATTTATCTGCTGAATACTCATTTCACAAAATGAACCAAATGACTGCTGACTCACTTGAAGCATTCAAGAAGGAATTTGATAGCGATGAAGATTTGTATGATGAAATTGAATTAGGTGCTGAAGAAGACCATTCAAATTTTGAGTATGAGTTTAACAAGTCCTATGTGAAAGATATCGAAATTCTGGGCTATAATTCAATAATGCAAAAAAACCAGTTGCTCATCCGAGGTCAGATTAAAAATAATGCGGAAAAAGAAATTTCAAGCATAGAAATTGAAGCAGAACTGTTTGATGAAGCAGGAAATTTTGTATTTGAATGCACTGAATACTTATCTGAAAGCATAGTCACAAACGCAGTTGAAAACTTTCTTATCAAATGCGGATGCAGCGAAAACAGCGTTCCTGAATACAACAAAATTGAAGTCAGTATTGCCAGAGCTTCGGCTTATTGATTTTTGATAGAATTTCATTGCTTTAATCAATTTGAGAAATTTAAAAAGAGTTAACTATATGAAAGTAATATTCCTCTTTGGAACTTCCATACTATTAGTAACTCTTTCCTATCTATTTATGAAGTTTGGATTGAAACTCAATCCAAACTACCAACTTATTGTCTATTGGGGAATATTACCCATAATCTACGCAATTTTTGCAAGGAAATTTATTCTCAAAAATGAGAAAGTGCAGCATGGGTGGTTGCCATTTACAGCTATACAGTTTGCTTTTATGTTCCTAATTAATGTCAAACTGCCAAATATTCTTGTTCATGGAGTACCTTTTCTGTTTGTCGTACCATTTATTGTAGGGGCGGTTTTTATTAATTATTTTCTAAAACCGAAACCAAATCAACAAGATTGAACAGTAAAATTTGTCGTATTGACGGAGAGAATAAAATGATAAATCTGAAGAATAAATTTGTATATATGATGATATTGTTGGTTATTATTCCAAAAGCATATTGTGAATTTGACGAGTATAAAAGCGGAGAGAATGAAAATAATGCTATTGAAATATCTGTAGAACATTTCTTTCTTTTGAACCAAAGTGATTTCTATGCTGCAATAAAGTTTGGTAAAAGAATTAATAATGGAGAAGGTGGTTATGAATACACATGCTATTGGAAAGATAAATCGATAGAAAAATGGAATGAAGACAACACGCATGTCACATTAGGGCGTGTGTATGAAGATTACGATAGAGTTCAAGTATCTGATGATGTATACAGAATAACGAATAACAGAGGTCAGACCTTTATCCATTGCAACAATATCAGCGTGGAATGGTCGTTTGAAAAGTGGGTATATCTTGTCAATCCAAGGGGTAAAGTGAATATCTCTTTAACCAATGAAAAAGAATTAGAAAATATTGATTTTTTTAGTCCCCTTTTAGATTGGAAGTGAGCAAATTATTGCATTGAAGACATGACCATTTATTTCAAACCCGAAGCTCAAAGAATATCTTCTGTTGAACAAATCAAAATTCTTGAAATCAAAGATGGGTATATGAAACTGAAGTTCGAAAATGGTGATGAAGTTGAATACTATAATCCGGAATCTGTAGATTAATTTAGTTATGTGCTTGAATCTAAGGTCTTTTTATTTTCTTTTAATATTTGTTTCTGTGTTGTTAGGGTGTAGTAACATAACAAATAATAAACAAACGAAAAATTGTTTTTCAATGGAAAAGTCGGAAGCTATAGCTTTCTCTGTAATAAAAAATAAGAAAGGAAATCAAGTCGAGTTTGAGCTAAGCAGGATTGATAATTTAGTGAATGAATATCAAATTTCATATACAGGAGTAAATGAGTTTAATAGACCTGGATTTTTTTGGACTGTTAGTGTTGATAAATTAACCTGTAAGACTAGGTTTTATCATGGCAAATAAACAAAATGATTCTAGATATCTTCAATTGATTAAAATAATAATAGTTTCTTTATTGAGTATTTACATTACATTTGGATGTGCTTCTAAAAACATTAAAACGGCTAGTAAAGGAGCTTGTGAAGTTGAAAAACAAGCCCGATTACAATTTCCATTGGTTATTCATGAAAACTTGGGTGATTTAGTTGAGTTTCATGAATATGGGATGGTCGATTACTTAGATGAATATATGTTCCTTTTTGAAGGAATTAATAATTATAAGCATGAAGACTTTCATTGGGCAGTCAGAGTAAATAAAGAAACTTGTGAAGCATCGTTTCTGCCAAACAAACATGTTAAAGGCCACTTGAAAGATATCTTTATCTATCCAGATTCGGTTAGAAATGTAATTGAGAATACACCAAGCAATATTAATCAAGCTAAAGCCAATTCTGAAAAAACACAGAAAACAAATAAAACACATTTTTACCGGAATGAAATAGAGTCTTTAGCTAAAGAGATTTTCAGAACAGAAACTGGAAAGACAAAGGAGGTTGATGCCTTTTGTTTCAAAGACAGACGAATAAACGAACCACATGCAACCTGGATTTGTTCTATCACCGAACAGGGAGAGACGACTCCTGATGGCAAATATCGACCACTGCCAATTGACACGGGGAATTGGTTGTTATTATTTGATTTTATTAAAGGAACTTATGAGTTGAGGTCACTGTAAATGAATCCTAAAACATTCCAAAAAATTAATCGATTCTTAATCATGGTACTTATACATTTCTACAGTTCAGCGATTCTGTTTATATATTCCTATGAAAAAACTGGGTTCGGCGAATTCAGCAGATTTATGGGGAAAATATTATTTCTTCCGTACATAGATGAAATTGACACTTCAAATTTATATTTGTTGTTTGTTCTGAATTCCTTTTTGTGGTGTTTGATCCTGGTAGGATTGGTGAAACTTTTGAAGTTGGCAATATCAGGGAGAAACATTGAAATAGATTACACAAATCACTGATATGATATTGAGTTTTTTTCGAATTTGGGTTTAGGAGGAATTTATGGAAATAATCAAGAATAGATTTTATTTCTTATTAATCTGGCTGCCATTCGCGATTATTATTTATTTTTTTGAAGTAAATAATTATAAGTGGCTTGAGGTGATTTTCAGCATCATTTTATATTTGATTTTGTGTTACAGGCTTCATATATTGAGGTTTAACAAATGGCTTTTATCGCTATATATATCTATTTTTTTAGTTTCTGTACTGTCATTTCTCATCGGGAAATTCACTGACTTTAAAGATATTTCTTTAAGTACAAGTTCTATTGCTATGAATATTACATTAGTGCTTTTTATCATTGCAGTAATGTTATATATGTTTGTTTTGACCTTATACTCGATTTTAAAGGAATACAAAGATCAAAAATAGAGTTTTATTTTTGGAGATTTGACACTTATTAAAATAGGGAAACAATTGATGACATGCACATGTTATTAGAACCTTGTGCAGAGTTTACACATTTAAGAATAAAGTCTGGGAAGAAAACCATAGAAAACAGCTCGAGTAAAAAACATGAGAAATTTCAAAATTAACAAACCCTATTTTCGATTTACATTTATAGATGAGAATTATGAACTTCCTGAAATTCTGACTTATGTATATTTAGGGCAGAATCTGGATAGTGGTGATGAAAGGTTATGGTATTTTCAGGATGTTCAATCTTATGCAAATGGAGTTATATATCAAGGAAATAATGAACTGTTAAACAGAGATAAGAAAACTGATATCCTTCCCGAATTATTGGTATTAGAAGAAAAGCAGTTGAATACATTTTGTGCAATAGATGAGCTGATAACCAAATTGTCAAATTTCAAATTAGGTATCAAGCTCGATCAATGGGGTAAATATGATAATAAAAAATGACAAAAACATTTCTCCGGTTGGGTGGTATATCGGTAGTTATTTAATCCGGTTCATTGAGTTGGATGAAGAGGGTAATGATGACTTGGAAAAACGCTTTTTATCATGGGAAAACACTGTGATTGTGAAGGCTGAATCCATGGGTGAGGCATTTGCTAAAATTGAAACACTGGCAAAAGAAAATGAAGAACCTTACCTTGGCGGTCCAGAAGGAGTTCCTGTTCAATGGGTTTATGAAGGAATCACTGAATTATTGCCAATATACGAAGAACTCACTGATGGATCAGAAGTGATGTGGGGAGAACACCATCCCAGAAAGCTCAAAAGACTTCGGTCAATGGCTCATCGTTCGGTTGATTTTTTCAAGCAATGAAGATATGAACTTACAAAAATACAAATTTATAAACTGGGTATTACTTCTGTTTGTTGTGATTTTAACATCAGGTTGCTTTAAATGGACTCGATATGCCGGTGATGGAACTTTTGTCGACAATGGACTCTTGTCATACGCAAATAGATATATGGTTGAGCTTGGAGAAATAGATATTTCCAGGGTTGGCATAAATAACTACACATTAAAAGGCCTGCCTCGTGCAACACTTATTGTCTATTTGCAAATTACCGAGGACAAACAAAATTCCTGGGGAGAAAAAAAGAATTATCCTGCAATTGTCAGGGTAAAATTACAAAACAGTAAAGGGCAATATCTGATTCAGGAAGAATCCAGTCTGAATCAGTGGACAAGAAGCTATAGTGCTCTTGACAACTTTTCTCATTTATACATCAGAGGAGACTCAGACAGTTCTGGTAGTTATTTTGACTCTGAAAAGAAAGATGTTTATAAACTTTCAGTGGAAATTTTATCCTCATCATTTAACAGACCGACATCCGTTCTGCTTGTTGGGTGGACGAGGTGAATTGCTCTGATGTCTTCGATTAGAGAAAAAATGAATACTCTGAACCTGATTAATGAATTTAAAAAAACTTTCCCAATGGAAAATCCACCATCTATTTTATCGGACTCCATTCAGCTTGATAAGTATGAAAGGAGGGAACTGGATTTACTTGCAGGGAAAACATGGATAGAGATTGACTGTGAATTTCTGCAAGTAAGCTATGATATTATTTTTCATCTGAGTCCTGATGCTTTTCATTACTATTTGCCTGGCATTTGTTGTGCCGGATTGAGAGAGGACAATAAAGATCTGCTTGTTTTTCATTCAATTATTACTATGCTGGACAGATCTCCGGTTCCTGAATATTGGGATGATTTTTTTTAAAAAGGTGGTTATTGTTCACAACTCAGCAAATTTCAGTATTAAAAAACTGGCTTTTATGGCTTTCGGAAAGTAATATTTATGACGAAATATCAATTAATCGTTCGATAGAGACTTTGACTTTAATAAATGAAACTGATGCAAGCAATTAAATTAAAAACACATTCTGACTTCTGTTTTAACGATTGTCCTATTCATGGTTTATTTTTTGAACATGAAAATTATGCTACTAATATGCTGATTGAGATTGATATTGTTAGATCATATGATGATGAAAATCTACCAATAACTCCGTCGGTCTTAAGGTTTACGGACATTTCAAATCTGGAAATAGACTTAAACAGAGGCTCAGAAGGTAAAGATTATGGGATGCTGAGTCCAATTTATATTGATAGCTTATTTATTCAGGAAATCAAAAACAAGAGACCTCAATACACCATAGACCTCGTTAATGATGGGAAAATAATATGTTCTGCTAAGGCGGCAGAATTATTTTATCCCGATGATTTTATTGTGTCTCAAGATGGAAATGAATATTTATATTCCCATGAACGGAATGAGATAATGAAAAAAGTTAGAAATATTGCATTCACTGGTAAAATGGATTCAGTATGATAGCAACCAGCATTGTTCTAAATCAGAAGAAACCGTATTATCTGATAACAATTTTTTAAATACTGAGGTAAGAAGTCTTTGGAAAAGGTATTAAATATTCTATTGCTTGTAATCTCATATTTGATAACGGTTTATCTGGTCTTTCAAATGGAAATTTCAATATTTATCGTGTGGATAATAAGTCCTGTTATTTTAGCAACAATATTCAGAATAAAGTATCCATATTATTCATCTTCATCACTCATTGTATTTTTGCTTTTTACAACTTTCTATATATTCGACCAAAATCCACACTCTACAGCGGCTCTAATTTTTGTTTTCTTGCCAATTTACTCATTAGTCTTTGGTTTGTTGATAGAGTATTTAAACAAGTTGTTCAATACACCATCTGACTAATCAGAGTTTACTTCTTGAAGTGCTCCACTTCAACATCGGTATAAATTCCGCCTCGAACCATAAATTCAATGCGTACTTTCATCCAGCGAGGATTGGTGGCTTTGACTAAATCATCAAGGATTTCATTGGTGACGGCTTCGTGGAAAGCTCCGACATCACGGAATGACCATACATATAGTTTTAAAGATTTCAATTCAACACAAAGTTCATCAGGTGTGTAGTCCAGATAAATGGTGGCGAAATCCGGTTGTCCGGTTTTTGGGCAAAGACATGTGAATTCAGGGATTCGGATAGAAATTTTGTAGTCTCTGCCTTTTTGTGGGTTAACAAATGTTTCTAATTCTTTGCTTGGTGATGTACTCATGGCATAATGTACCGTTTTTAAAAAACGTGCACCTTAAACAATTAACAAAGGAATAGCAAGCCTCTATGCGATTATCGAAGATAAAATTAGCGGGATTCAAGTCATTCGTTGACTCTACTGAATTTCTAATGCCATCCAATCTGATTGGTGTGGTCGGGCCGAACGGATGCGGCAAGTCAAATATCATTGATGCCGTGCGCTGGGTGATGGGTGAAACCTCGGCGAAAATGCTGCGTGGCGGTTCGATGACCGATGTGATTTTTAGCGGTTCCAGCTCGCGTAAACCGGTCGGTTCGGCTTCGGTGGAGTTGATTTTTGATAATTCCGATGGCTCTGTTAAAGGGGAATATGCCCAATACAATGAAATTTCCGTCAAACGCATCATGTCAATGGATGGGCAATCCAAATATTTTCTGAATAAAGCGAAATGCCGTAAAAAAGACATTACCGATTTATTTTTGGGAACCGGTCTGGGACCACGAAGTTATGCCATTATCGAACAAGGTATGATTTCCCGAGTAGTGGAATCAAAACCGGAAGAGTTGAGAAATTACATCGAAGAAGCAGCCGGAATTTCAAAATATAGGGAACGTCGTCGTGAAACTGAAAGACGAATTCATCACACCAGAGAAAATCTGGAACGCCTGGATGATTTGCGGGCAGAGGTTGGAAAACACATCAATCATTTGCAAAGACAGGCAAAAAATGCGGAAAAATATAAGGTGCTTAAAGAACAGTTTCGTGTGGTTGAAGCTGAATTACTCAGTTTAAACTGGCAGCAATGGCACAGCAAAACTGAAAAAAGCAACAAAACAGTGACTGAATTTGAAATTGCTCTGGAAGAAATCAAAAGCGGTCTCACCGGCAATGAAAAGCAAATTGATAAACAACGGATTCAGCAACATTTATTGCAGGATAAAAATAATGAAGTTCAGGAACAACTTTATGGAATCAATACTGAAATCGGTAAAATTGAACAATTTATCAGTCACTCCAAGTCTTTATCAGAACGTTTGAAAAAAGAGCTGGAAGAAACTGAAGAGTCCATTCGTCTAACGGCCAAACAACTGGAAAATGATGAAAAGGATATTATCTCCACCAAAAAGCAAATTGAAGAAGTCGCACCTCAGGTTGAAGAATCGGAGAATATGCTCGCCGAGAAGCAACGAATATTCTCCGAACTGGAAGATGAGTTACTGCAATGGCAAACTTCTTGGAATGATTTAGTTTCCAAAATTGCTGAAAAAAACCGAATCGTCGAAGTAGAACAAACCAAAATTGCCAGTCTTGACCAGCAACTCATTCGCCAGGCGGAACGGTTACAAGTTTTACAAAAAGAAAGTTCGACAGCGGTGGCAAAACCATTGGAGCAGGAACTGGAAGTGCTCAAGCACAAACAGCACGAACTCAATCTTTTGCATGAGCAAAAAGTTGAAGAGTTGGAAAACACCAAAAATTCTCAGGAAGAAAAACGTCAACAGTCACGCTTACACAGAGACAAACTCAATGAATTGCATATGCAATTACATCAAGTCAAAGGACGCAGAGGTTCATTATTGGCTTTGCAACAAGCTGCCATGGCAGAAGATAACCAGGAAGTTCAGGACTGGTATCAAAAACATCAATTGCAAACGGCAAAAAAACTGTCTCAGCTACTTACTGTTGAAAACGGTTGGGAACAAGCAGTTGAAACGGCATTGGGTGAGAAACTTCAATCCTTGGTTTCCGATGATGAAAGCCAACTTGAATTTTTGATTAAAGACTGGAATTATGGCGAGTTGACTGTTGTTAAAAGTTTTCATGATGATAATTCGGTTGTAGCCGGGACTTTGGCAGAAATGGTCAAAGGTCCTGAAGTGGTTTACGAATGGTTTAACCAAATATTCTTAACTGAAAACCTTTCCAGCGCCCTGGAAAACAGAAATAAACTGGTTAACGGACAATGTTTTATCACCAAAGAAGGCTTGATGATTGGTAAAAACTGGGTTCGTACCACTCAGGGAGATACACAAGGCGGATTTCTGCTCAGACAGAAACAATTAAAAGAAATTGAGAAAGAAATCAGCCAGTTAGAGCAAACAGTTGACGCAACCACAAAAACCTCCGAGAAGCTTCGAGATGAAATCACTCAGCTTGAAGCCAAGAAAGAACAATTACAACTCGATGTCAATATGAGCCATCGTCGTCTTTCCGAACTGAATGCCACAGTTTCATCGAAGAAGCATAAAATTGAACAAATTCAGTTACGAAATGTTCAAATCAACACCGAAACCGAACAACTTCAACTGCAAATTGAAATTGATGAAACCAGCGTTAAAAAAGCCAGAGCGACTTTGGAAGAGGCCATCGCTATTGCAGATGAACTAAAATCTCAAAAACAACAGCAAGAAAGGCAACAGCATGATTTGGTTTTGAAAAAGGAGCAAGCCAAGAAGTCAATGTCGGATGCTTCGAGTTTTCATTATCAGCAAAAACTGTTATTGCAAACTCTGGAAGGCAAAATCACCACTTACAACAACGCCATTCAACGTCTGCAACAACAATATCAGAAATTGCAAAATCGTGAGCAGGAGCTTTTAAAGCAAATTTCAAACGATAGTTCTCCTTTGGAAAGTAAGCAAAAAGAACTGGAAGAACTCATCGAAAAAAGGCTCAAAACAGAAAAACAAAGAGACGAACTCAGACAGCAGACTCAAACCTCTCAAGCAGAGCTTGATGTTCTGGAAAGACAACGAAATGACCATAATGCCGGTATTGAACATGCTCGGTCAAAACTGGAAAATTCACGCCTGGAACAACAAAGCAACAAACTGCGTGCAGACAGTTTTGAGCAGCAAGTTAAAGAAAAAGGTTTTGAGGTTAAAGAAATCCTTGAAAAACTGGATGAAAGTCACAACGCTGATTACAAGCAAAACGAAATGGAGCGTTTGGATCGCAGTATTGAACGTCTGAAACCGGTTAATCTGGCAGCAATTTCCGAATACGAAGAGGAAAGCAAGCGCAAAGAATATCTCGACAAACAAAACGATGACTTAACAGAAGCATTGGAAACTCTGGAAAAAGCCATTCGCAAAATTGATAAAGAAACCAGAACCTTGTTTAAAGACACTTTTGAAGCGATTAATTCCAATATCAAAACTTTATTTCCAAAACTATTTGGTGGCGGACATTGTTATCTCGAACTCACCAGTGATGATTTGCTGACCACAGGAATATCCATCATGGCGCGACCTCCGGGTAAACGAATTTCCAATATTCAACTTCTTTCCGGAGGTGAAAAAGCTCTGACTGCTGTTGCGATGGTTTTCGCTATATTCAATCTGAATCCGGCTCCGTTTTGTATGCTGGATGAGGTTGATGCTCCTCTGGATGATGCCAACGTCGGACGTTTTTCGCAAATGGTTAAAGAAATGTCGGATAAAGTCCAGTTTTTGTTCGTCACACACAACAAAGTCACCATGGAAATCGCCAACCAACTCAATGGTGTTACTATGCGTGAACCGGGAGTTTCAAGACTTGTGAGTGTGGACTTGTCAGAAGCTGAGAAGATGATAAGTGATTGATAAAATATAGTCTTTATACCCGTGGTGCATTTAGGCAATTTTAATTTTTAAATTGTTAATATTACGATTTTCGGAGTGGTTGATAAATTGAATTACAGTTAAAGCCGTTAACTTTGAAAGTATTCTGGATTTGAACCCATCAAATGTTTTTGCATAATTTCTGCGAATCATAAATTGGTCGCAAAGCTGAGAAAACAAAGTCTCAATTCGTTTCCTGGTTCTTGAAAGTATCCAATGCATCTTTCTGAAGTTAAACTGATTTTTACGCATAGGAACCTCCAGCCTAATTTCCCTCGTTTCAAATAAATCAAGTTGAATGCTATGACTCAGGTAACCTTTATCACCAATTAAATAACAACTTTTAAGCTGTTCTTTAACATCATTCAGATAATGGATGTCGTGGACATTAGCCGGTGTCAAATCAAAACTTTTGAAAACACCGGCAGAAGAGCATACTGAATGAAGTTTGTATCCATAGAAGCTCATTTTTTGAGATGCACAATACCCATGATTGGGTGATGAGTTCATATCCTCTTTGCAGATTGTTGACCTAGCGGCACGGCTCATTTTGCAGACCTCCAAGGGCATACTGTCGATGACAAAGTGCTTGTCATCGCCAATCATTGCCTCTGCCATTTTCTTCCTAACTTGTTCAATATAAAGGAATAATCCACGCTTTCTTCTGTTATATACGGTTCTTTCAATTTTATCCAGAAGGTACTGAGGCAGTTTGTTAAACAAGTCTCTTTCGAGTCAATTCCCAGGTATTCTGATGTAATATTGATTGCAATTAACTCAATATCGCTTAGTTTTGGAGTTCTAATTTGATTTAAAAAGTTCTTTTGGGGTTCTACTTGGTGCAATGTATTTAATATTTTGGTATAACTAGATTCTAAGTTACTCATTTTGTAGTGTATTTTGGATGTTGAGAATCCTAAATATACACGGCTTTTGCTAATGAGTAACTTACTTTTTTAGCTTTTTGCTAAATGCACCACGGGTAGTCTTTATTGAATTGGGTAGTGGACTTAAGTCCAACAAAGAATATGGAAAATAAGGTTGGCTAAAGCCAACTACCCACAACTTTTCTCTAATTCCAAACTAATTAACACAAATCCAACATTT
This sequence comes from Gammaproteobacteria bacterium, assembly GCA_041395445.1. Classification (NCBI taxonomy): domain Bacteria; kingdom Pseudomonadati; phylum Pseudomonadota; class Gammaproteobacteria; species Gammaproteobacteria bacterium. Next base: position 350,647 of record JAWLAO010000002.1, read on the forward strand.
GTTATTATAATATCAACCGTATTTTATTCTGGAGCAAGAATTCATGCTTGAAATTGTAACTTCCGGCGGTGTCGTCATGATTTTTATCCTGATTTTGATGGCTTTGGCGATGATGATTGTCGGGGAAAGATTTTGGTCATTGCGTAATAAGGAAATCATTCCTGCGGATTTAAAAAACCAGGTGATTGACTGGTCGAAATCCAAACATTTGGATGAAAACCACATTACCAAACTGGAAGAAACTTCACCTTTGGGCTATGTCATGGCATCAGCTTTGCGCAATCGTCATTTGAATCGTGAGTCGATTGTTGAAGTGGTTGAGGATGCTGGCAGGCATGTAGTACACAAGATGGAAAAGCCTTTGAATTGGTTATCTGTGATTGCTGAGGTTTCACCACTTTTAGGTCTTTTAGGAACAGTTATCGGCATGATTAAGGTTTTTGCGGCCATCAATGCCAATGGTGTTGGTGATGCTGCTCATCTGGCATCGGGTATTTCTCAAGCGTTAATAACAACCGCTGCCGGATTGGTTGTCGCAATTCCAGCTATGTTGTTCCATCGCCATTTTAAAACCAAAATTGGTGACCAGACCATTATTATCGAAACTCAGGTTATGGAACTGATTGATTCAATTAGTTCAGCTAAGAAGAAATAACATGAAATTCAGCGAAGATAATAATCAAGGACCAAAACTGAATATGACATCATTGATCGATGTGGTGTTTCTGTTGTTGATTTTTTTTATGGTGACGACTACTTTTGAAAAACAAGCCAAGTTGAAAATTCAACTACCGGAAGCAACTGAAAACACCACAAAACAAGCGCCGGATCAATTGGTTATCTCTATCAGTCAAAAAGGCGCTATTTATCTCAATAACAATGAGCTTGTTAATTCCAAATACGAAAGTATTGCCGCCGGTTTGAAGAAATTGAAAATTGGCGATAAAAAACCACAAGTGATTATTCGTGCGGATGCCAATGCCGCTCACAAACACGTTGTCACAGTGATGGATGTTTTGGCGGATAATGATTTTAATAGTGTTTCCATAGCAACCACTCAGCCTAAATAAAAATAAATGACTGCAGAGCTGAAAAACACCTCTTTTAGCCGTATTTGGCAATACACCAAACCTTATAAATTGGCATTATCAATTGCCATACTTGGTGCATTGCTTGATGCCATGGTTCAAGGTTCTTTCATGCTTTTGTTTAAATACATGATTGATGATGCTTTTGGCAAACATGATCAAACGATTATCAGATTGATACCATGGGTCATAGTTGTCATGTTTTTGATTCGTGGAAGTGCCAATTATCTATCAACCTACGGTCTCAATTGGGTTGGTAGAAAGGTTATTGCTGATTTACGACAGTTAGTTTTTTCTAAATATTTGAGACTACCCAGTTCGTTTTTTGACAAACAACCATCTGCAACCCTGATATCTCGTATGACTTTCGATATTGAAATGATGGCAATGGGTGTGGCATTAACAGTAATCAATGTGATTCGTGATGTATTAACTATTTTGGTGTTAATCGGTGTGATGCTTTCACAAAGTGTACAACTAACCGTCATTGTGTTTATTCTTGTGCCGATTGTTGGTGGAATTATTGCTGTATTGAATAAGCGTTTTAGGAAAATCAGCCACCGTATTCAAAACTCTATGAGTGGAGTGAGTGAGGTTGTTGGTGAAGTTGTCAAAGGACAGAAGATTGTTAGAATTTTCTCCGGTCAACAAGATGAAGAGAAACGATTCTATGAAGTGAATAACCGGAATCGTTATTTGAATATGAAAATTGTTTCCATTAGAGCTTTATCTTCTTCATCTGTTCAAATTTTAACGGCTATAGCTTTGGCTTTGATAGTCTACTTTGCAACAGTACCGGAAGCGATTAATAATTGGACCGGTGGTACATTTATGGCATTTATTTCTTCAATGATGGCAATGTTACCTCCCTTAAAAAGGATGTCTGATTCCAGCGCGATGATACAAAAGACTTTGGCAGCTGCTGATAGTGTTTTTTATGTTCTGGATTATGAAGCTGAAGAGGACACCGGCATTATCGAGTTGGATGCTAAAGAGATTAATATTGAGTTTAAAGATGTTAGTTTCTCCTATGATGGTGAAAATCAGGCCTTAGATAATGTTAGTTTGAAAATTACAAATGGTGAGTCAGTTGCCTTTGTCGGCGAATCTGGTGGTGGAAAATCAACTTTGGTGAATTTAGTACCAAGATTCTACTCACATACGACCGGAAAGTTATTGCTGAATAACCAGGATGTCAATGACTATACTCTTGAAAGTCTGAGAAAACACATTTCATTTGTGGATCAAAATGTAGTGCTTTTTAATGATACTGTTGCCAATAACATTGCTTATGGCGCGAATAAATCAGCAAATTTGGAACAAGTCAAACAAGCAGCTGTACAAGCGAATGCATTGGATTTCATAGAAGAGTTGCCGAATGGTTTTGATACTGTTATCGGTGAAGACGGAACCCGTTTATCCGGTGGGCAAAGACAAAGAATCGCAATTGCCAGAGCGATATTGAAAGATGCTCCATTGTTAATTCTGGATGAAGCAACTTCTGCTTTAGATTCTGAATCAGAGAAAATCATTCAGGCAGCATTACAAAATGTGATGAAAGGTCGAACCACTTTGGTTATTGCTCATCGTCTTTCTACCATTGAAAATGCAGATAAAGTGGTTGTCATGTCTAAAGGTGGTGTGGCTGAAATTGGAACTCATAAGAATTTACTGCAACACGATGGAATTTACGCAAAATTGCACAGATTGCAGGGTTCTGTTCATTAAATATGGCTCAGCATTCTCAGCAGAAACTCGATAAAATCTGGTATAAAGGAGCACCTGTGCCTTTTCATTATTTACTACTGGAAAAAATATTTAAAGCTGCGAGTTATTTTCGTCGTAAACTTTATCAAATAGGTCTGTTACGAACTCACAAAATCAAGTGTCCGGTAGTCATTGTCGGTAATATCACCGTCGGTGGAGTCGGTAAAACACCATTTGTTATCTGGCTGGTTCATCAGTTGCAAGCCAAAGGCTACAAAGTTGGCGTGGTGTCTCGGGGTTATGGTGGTAAAAGAGAGCATGAACCTTTATTGGTGATTCCACAGACATCTTCAAAAGCAAGTGGTGATGAAGCCTTACTGATTGCGAAACACACCGAAACACCGGTCTATGTTGGTAAAAACCGGGTTAAAGCGGCTCAAAAACTATTACTCGATTACAAATGTGATGTGATTATTTCGGATGATGGTCTGCAACATTATGCATTACAACGTGATGTCGAAATTGCATTAATTGATGCCAAGTATGGTTTGGGAAATGAGCGATTTTTACCTGCCGGCCCGCTTCGTGAAGGAAGAGAGCGTCTGAAAACAGTTGATATGGTGGCTTTTAAAGGTAAAAGGTTAGACAGTCATTATTTTGACTATGCTCCTTTATTGGTCTATGCATTAGGTGATACACGTAAACAACGCAAAATTGAATCTTTTCGCAACCAGAAAATCAATGCTCTAGCAGGAATTGCTCATCCCGATAGTTTCTTTAATATGCTGGCTGATTGTGGGTTAGCAATCGTCAAACATCCTTTAAATGATCATGAAAAATTAACTGAGAAGCATTTTGACTTTAATGATGATAATCCAATCTTTATCACTGAAAAAGATGCAGTAAAATGCGCTGAGATGCAATTGGAAAATGTTTGGGTGGTTGTTCTTAAACTTGAAGTTAAAGATGAAACAAAACATCAGGTTATTGATTTAATTGAAAGTAAAATATCATGAGTGAAAATATCGTTATTTGCTTACCTGCCAGATACGCATCTACACGTTTACCCGGAAAGCCATTGTTGGAGATAGCAGGAAAGCCACTGATACTTTGGGCTTTGGAGTCTGCTTCTCAAATTGATGCCAATGAAATTATTGTAGCAACGGATGATGAAAGAATTCAAAATTTGGTTGAGAGTCATGGTTATCAATGTGTTCAAACTTCATCTGAACACCAATCGGGAACTGACAGACTTGCTGAAGTCGCGCGATTGAAAAACTGGGATAATGAGACGATTGTTGTCAATTATCAGGCGGACGAACCTTTAACTCCAAAACAAAACATCGAACAATTGATTCAGGCACTTAAAGATAATCCACATGCTTCGATTGCGACACTTTATCAGTTGATCAATAATTATGAAGATTTGGTCAATCCGAATAATGTCAAATTAGTCACCGATGAGAATGATTTGTCCTTATATTTCTCACGGGCTCCTATTCCGTATTCGAGAAGTACATTTACAGATGAAAAGCTGGATGAAAACATTCAATATAAACACCATATTGGCTTGTATGCCTACAAAGCCGGTTTTCTCAAACAATTTTCAAAGCTCTCTCCATCGGATTTAGAAAAAACCGAATCACTGGAACAACTCAGAGCTATAAGTCATAGCTATAAAATTACTGCAAAACAAGCCTTACAAACTATGCCTCACGGAATTGATACCCAAGAAGACATTGTGAGATTTAAAGAATTAATTAAATCCGGTAATCACAACGACTCGATAAACTCATAAACTTCCTGAGCATGTCCTTTAACACGGACTTTATCCCAATGTTTGATGAGTTTTCCATCCTGGTCAATTACAAATGTGGAACGTACAATTCCCATATAGGTTTTACCGTAGTTTTTCTTTTCCTGAATCACACCAAAATAATTACAGATTTCCTCTTCTGTATCAGCAATTAAATCAAATGCAAAATTATACTTTTCTTTGAAGTTTTCCTGACGTTTTAAAGTGTCTTTAGATACACCTAAAATATTGGCATTGGACTGCGAGAATTTCGGAAAAAGTTCAGTGAAATCACAACTCTCAGTAGTACACCCCGGAGTGCTGGCTTTGGGATAAAAATAAAGAACCAGATACTTATCCTGATAATCAGAGAGTTTGGCTTTTTTATTGCCAGTCAGTAAAATTGCAAAATCTTTAATTTTTTCGTTAATCTTAACCATTTGTTTATGCTTTTTAGATAAAATAAGCAAGTTATCTTATTTTTGATGAAATGTCCAATTTAACTGCAAAAGATTTATATGGTTGTATGACGGCTTTGGCGACTCCAATGCACGAGGATGGTCAGGTGGATTACATCCAATGGCAGAAATTAGTTCAAAGTCAAATAGATGCTGAAATCAATGGTATAGTTGTTGCCGGAACCACCGGAGAATCCGCATTGTTGAATGATGAAGAGTTTGAACAATTATTGACTATAGCAATTGAATCTTGCAAAAGCACTAATACCAAAGTGATTGCTCAAACCGGTGCGATTTCTCCTGATAAAGTGATTGAGCGAAATCGTGTTGCTGCTCGTCATGGTGCGGATGCATTGTTGATAGTCACGCCTTATTACATTCGAACCACTCAGGAAGGTTTGTATCAGCATTTTATGAAAATAGCCGAAGTATCTGATTTACCAATTATTTTATACAATGTACCTTCACGAACTCAAAATGATATGTTACCGGCTACAACCGCCAAATTGGCGAAGCATGAAAAAATTATCGGTATTAAAGAAGCCTCTTCTGCTGAGAACCGGTTTGTTGAATTGACAAAGCTATTGCAGAAAGATTTTGCAATTTTGTCAGGTAATGATGATACCTTTTTGAATGCTATGGAGCAGGGTGCTTGTGGAGTTATTAGTGTTGCTAGCAATGTCAGACCGGTTTCGGTAAAGCAAATTTGTAATTTGATGGCATTGGGAGACGTTATTTCGGCAAAAAAATTAAATACTAGTCTTGAAAAACTCTTTGAGATGTTATCATATCAGCCCAATCCGATACCTGTGAAGTACCTACTTCATCAAGCCGGAATGATAAAGCAGGGAATTCGATTGCCATTAATGTGGTTGAAATCCGGTTTGACAGGTGTTAAAGCCGAAGTGGCGAGCATCGAGAAAGAATTAAGAATTTAAACGATTTAAATATAAAAAAACTATGAGAATATTGTTACTGTTGTTGGTTGTTGTTACTGTAAACGGATGCAGGTTTATTCATTTGAAAGAACCTTATTTAGATGCTCAATCTGCTGAAAAACTTCAAATTCCGACGGGTTTGGATACACCCAATACGACTTCAACACTATCTGTTCCTTCAGCTGAAAGCTCATCAGCATCGGTTTCAGATGCTCCTCCGGAAATGCCGATTAGGAAAAGACAGTCTGAAAGTGGTATATTAAAAATTGATAATCAGGATGGTTATGCTGTTCTCACCGTAGCAACGGATAAAGATGTAATGTTTGATGTTATGGCTGATTTTGAACTGGAAAATTGGTCTGTAATGGATTCCGATGCGGATGATTGTGAAGTGAGTTTGTATTATTTTGATCAGGCAGCTAAAGAAAGATCAGAAGCCGGATTTTTCAAAAGAATGTTTAGCAGAGGTGATTTTCAATCCGATTATTCAGGTGAATATAAATTATCATGCACTCAAAGTGGTAGTTTGACGAGTGTGAAATTTAGTAAAGCTGACAGTGATCTTCCAAAATCCTTTTTAGCTGATACCGTGATGAATAACCTGTACAGCGTATTTGAATAATTCGTTGTCCTGAATAAAACCTTCAATTGATTTTTATCTCATGGTGTGTTTATGTACGAACGCTATCTTAATGTATTTAGAACACACTATCCGGCAAAGAAACTGGCACCGCTTCTTGCTGTAATAGTCGCACTTTCACCTTTTGCGATTGATACTTATTTGCCAACGATGCCAACGATGGCAAAGTCTTTTAATGTTCCTATCAATTTTATTGAACTTTCAATTCCAATTTATTTGATTGGTTTCGCTTTGGGTCAAATTATAGGTGGTCCCATTTCAGATAATTATGGTCGTAGAAAAATAGGCAGTTTCGGCTTATTTATCTTTTTTTTGGCAAGCGTTGCTATCATTTTAAGCGAATCTATTGAACAGTTTTGGGCACTGCGCTTTCTACAAGCATTTGGTGGTGGTTTTGGGTTGGTTATCTGTGCGGCTGTAGTTCGGGATTTATATGACGGCAAACATGCGGCAAAAATCTTCACGCTCATGGGTTTTATCATGATGTTGGCACCGTTGATTGCCCCGACAATTGGCTCAATCCTGCTTGCGTATTTTAATTGGCAATCAATTTTCGTATTGTTGTCCATTTATTCTTTTGTGCAAATCTTTATGATAATGTTGTTTGTTCCAGAAACGAAACGACTGAGAAGGGTTGGTGGCTATCAGCATCTACCGCCTGTTCAAGTTATTAAAAATTACTGGTCAATCATTACAAATCGCAATGCGTTGCCGTTTTTGCTCTGTGGAAGTTTTGTTGCTTCTGCATTGTTTGCATTCTTAACAGAAATTTCATTTTTGTATATTGATTATTTTTCGGTGACGGAAAGTGGATTTGCATGGTTATTTGGGATGAATATTGTGTGTATGATGATATTTAATCGTTTGAACCATTTTTTATTGGATAAATTAACGCCCAGAAAAATTTTAAGAATCGGTTTGTTCATTCAAAATACAGCAGCGCTTATTCTGTTAAGTTCTGCAATATTTCAATTCCATAATTTGTATTTAGTTGTTGCTTTATTGATGTTGATAATTGGTTCTTTCGGAATTATCGCTCCTAATAATATGGCATGTTATATGAAGAATTTTCCAATGACCAGCGGAACTGCAAATGCAGTGAATGGAGCTTCACAATTTACATTTGGCGCGATTATTGGTTTGGGTCTGTCTTTTCTGCATAACGGAACCCCAATACCGATGTTTAGTGTGATATTTATCTCGACGATACTATCTTTTATAAGTTTCAGATTTTCTAAAGAAATTGATGACTAATCGGCTTAGCATTTAAAATTGTAAAAGTAGTGTTCGGCATCCATTTCCCAGCCTCTTTTAATATATAACATTTGAGCGATTTTGTTCTTTTTGTGGGTTTCAAGAACCAGACGACAAGCCTGATTGTTATTTGCGAATTCTTCAGCTCTTTGCATCAGTTTATCAGCAACACCTTTGTGGCGGAACTGTTCAAGTACAAATAAGTCATTCAAAATATAGAGTTTTTCCATTTCTACGGATGAGAAACTACTGTAAAGCTGAACAAAACCAATGAGTTGAGACTTTACTGTAGCTACAAAAAAACAGGAGTCATTATTGTCTAAACGACGCTTAATAAAAACTTTGCAACCTTCCAGATCCGATGGTTTGTTGTAAAACATTCTATACTTATTAAATAGAATGGTCAGCTGAACCAGATCCCTTTTTTCTGATCGTCTAATTTTCATCTGTGAACTAAATTTACCCTTGGACTATGTAATATATCTTTTGATTATGAACTTTTTTGTGATGTTCTGCTCTATTTGGTTATAATAACAAACATTCTTAAATATGCAAAATCTTAAATCAGGAAGTTTAATGAAAAAACAGGTCATTTTTATCGCCCTAATTATTTTTTCCTCAATTATAAATGCTGATGTTGAGTTTCGAATCACTCAACCTGGCGTGGGTGCTTATGAAATTGCGATTTTACCATTTGACAACAATACTCAAAGTGTGAATCTTGCGAATGTTATTTCTGATGATCTTAAATTGACGGGGCAATTTCGTACACTTGAAAAAGAACAGTTGATTGAAAATCCAAGATACGCCAGTCAGATAAAGTTTCCAACTTGGAAGATGCTTGGAGCAGATTACTTGACGATTGGTTCGGTTTTATCATCCGCTCCGGGTAGATATGAGGTTTCAGTTAAATTATTCTCTGTGTTGGATCAAAAGCAGATTTTATCTCTAAGTTTGCCGGTTCACAGCGGAGATTTAAGAGCCGGGGCGCACTATATTGCCGATAAAATTTATGAAGAAATCACAGGTATTAAAGGGATATTCTCAACGAAGATTGCCTATGTCACAGCGACAAATGTTGATGGTAAAATGGAGTATCAATTGCTGGTCGCAGATGCTGATGGTAAGAACTCTCAAGCGTTGGCAACATCTTCGCAGCCTTTGTTATCTCCGAAATGGTCTCCGAGAGGTGATAAATTGGTTTATGTTTCATTTGAAAAAGGAAACTCTGCCATTTATATACAGAATCTAGCTACCGGAAAACGTGAATTAATGAGTAGTTACAAAGGAATTAACAGCGGTCCGGCATTCTCACCTGATGGTAAACATTTGGCTCTCACGTTGTCGAAATCCGGTAATCCTGAAATTTATATCATGGATATTTACACCAAACAATTGGAAAAAATAACCAATAGCTGGGCAATTGATACCGGAGCCACTTGGGCACCGGACGGACAAAGTTTGATTTTTACTTCAGACAGAGGCGGAAAACCTAATCTTTACCAAATTGATTTGGCAACAAAGACTCCAAAGAGATTAACTTTTGAAGGAGACTATAATGCCGGCGGTAGTTTTTCAGCAGATTCGGCTTACCTTTGTTATGTTCAGGGCAATGCAAATGACTATCGCATTGCATTGAGACATAACGAGTCCGAAACCTCACAAATCATCAGTAATGGCCCGTTGGATGAAACTCCGACTTTTGCTCCAAATAATAACATGATATTATATGCAACCAAGAATAATAAAGGGCAGGGGATTTTGATTTCGACATCTTTAGATGGAGCAACTAAAAATCAACTATTGGTCTCAAATGGTCATATCAGAGAACCAGCATGGTCGCCGGTTATAAATTAATAAAAAAATCTGAAGAAAAAGTAATTCTCAACGGAGAAGCATTTTCTTGTCTGTTGGTTCGCTCGAAGAAAAGAAGACATAGTATTAGTGTTAAAATTCTCTGTAGAAATCATTTGCAGGTCAATGCACCATTTATGACTTCAAGTCATGTGATTTATAATTTTTTAGAATCAAAATATAGTTGGATTAAACAAAACCAACAAAAAGCTAAGTACCAAAATTCTCCAAAAGAATATCAATACAAAAATGGAGAAAAATTCTGGTTTTTAGGCAACTCCTATCACTTGAAAACCCAACAAGACAATAAAGATGATGTCATACTGACTGATAAAGAGCTGGTGGTCAATTATAGAAAAGAGGCATCTATTAAATCGTTACTCAAAAAATGGTATCGACAACATGCTCTCGAATACTTCTCAAAAAGGGCTGAGACTCTCAGACAAAAATTCGACTTTCCTAAAATCAAAAATATACGTGTGCGAATGATGAAGTCTCGTTGGGGAAGTTGTAATTCAAGAAGCGAAATCACATTCAATGTGCATCTGATAAAAGCCGTTCCTGAAGTCATTGACTATGTCATATTGCATGAGTTGTGTCATTTAATTCAGCAAAACCACAGCAAGGCTTTTTATCAGCTTCAGGAAGAAATTAATCCACATTGGAAAACACAGAAAAAACAACTGGATGATTCTTCTCTGGTATTTTTAAATTGTTAGGCTTTCAGAGTTAAATTTTCTGTCAAACTTTTGTCACATTAGTCTCCAAAACACATATTGTTTTAGGCTAATAGTTAAGAAAATGATATAATGCAACGCGAAAATTTCAGTGCCTCATATCGTTCGATAGATTGACAGACACGCAAACTCATTAACAAATACAATTAGGGGACAAATCTCATGTTAGAAAAAATCAATATGTATATTGATGGAAAAGAGGTCGTGAGTGCTTCAAATCAATGGATGGATGTTACCAATCCGGCAAATCAGGAAGTTTTGTATCAGGTTCCAATGGCAACAACAAATGAAATAGAATCGGCTGTTGCTTCTGCCAAAAAAGCATTTGAAACATGGAAAGACACCCCTGTTCCCGTCAGAGCTCGAATGATATTAAAATATCAACAACTACTCAAAGAAAATCACGACAGATTGGCAGAAGTTTTAGCCGAAGAAACCGGGAAAACATTTGAAGATGCCAAAGGTGATATCTGGCGTGGAATAGAAGTTGTTGAGCATGCAGCAAATGCACCTTCATTGATGATGGGTGAATATGTTGAGAATGTTGCCGGTGGTATTGATACTTATTCGATTACCCAACCTTTGGGTGTCTGTGTCGGTATTACACCATTTAATTTCCCGGCAATGATTCCTTTATGGATGTTTCCTTTGGCTGTGGTGTGTGGAAATGCTTTTGTGTTAAAACCATCCGAGCAAGATCCTAAATCTCCAATGTTGCTTGCTGAATTATTCTATGAAGCCGGTTTCCCAAGAGAAGTTTTACAAGTAGTTCATGGCGGAAAGGATCAGGTCAATCAGTTGATTACTCATCCTGACGTTGAAGCGATTTCTTTTGTTGGTTCTGTCGGTGTGGGTGAACATATTTATAAAACCGGAACAGATCACTTGAAAAGAGTTCAGGCTTTCACCGGTGCAAAAAACCATTTGGTTGTTATGCCGGATGCCAATAAAAACCAGGTTGTCAATGGAATTGTCGGAGCAGCTTGCGGAGCAGCCGGACAACGTTGTATGGGTATCTCAGTTTGTGTCTTAGTTGGTGAAGCCAAAGACTGGCAGGATGATATTAAAGCTGCTATGGAAAAACTGAAGCCGAATTACTGGAGAAATGAAACATCAGCCTATGGCCCTTTGATTTCACCACAAGCCAAACAAAGAGTTGAAGGCTTAATTAGCAAAGGCATTGAAGAAGGTGCGACTTTATTATTAGATGGTCGTAATTGTCAGGTAGAAGGTTTTGAGAATGGGAATTTTGTCGGTCCTACATTATTCACTGACGTAACAGTAAATATGTCTGTCTATAAAACCGAAATCTTTGGACCGGTGCTCTGTTTATTACATGCAGAATCAATTGAAGATGCAATTCAGATGATTAATGACAATCCTTATGGAAACGGCACTTCAATTTTTACAAATTCAGGAGCCGCAGCGAGAAAATTCCAGCACGAAATAAAAGTGGGTCAGGTTGGCGTGAATATTCCGATTCCTGTGCCATTACCATTTTTCTCTTTCACTGGTTGGAGAAAGTCTTTTTATGGAGATCAACATGCTTATGGTAAGCAAGCGGTGAAGTTTTATACCGAAACAAAAACAATTACTTCACGCTGGTTTGAAAGTGATATCCCGGATGGACATCACGCACCGAATTTATCTATAAACTTACGTTAAATCACAATTGCAGTCGGGCTAGAAAAATAATTATATCAACCGGCTGCAAATTAGTTACAACAAGGGGACACTATGAATTTTGATTTTACAGAAGATCAATTGGCTTTTAAGCAAGCGGCTAAGGAATTTGCTGAAAAAGAAATGGCACCTTATGCTGCTCAATGGGACGAAGAAGCACATTTTCCTGTCGATGTTATCAAGAAAACCGGAGAGTTGGGTTTCTTGGGGCTTTATTCACCCGAAAAATACGGTGGTTTAGGGTTATCACGTCTGGATAGCTCCATTATCTTTGAGGAAATGTCACAATATTGCACTTCTACAACAGCATTTATGACAATTCATAACATGTGTGCATGGATGGTTACCAGTTTTGCCGATGAATCTTTGGCATCAGAATGGGGACCAAAACTAACATCGGGTGAATTGTTGGCATCCTATTGCTTAACAGAACCGGGTTCGGGATCTGATGCCGGTTCCATGAAAACCACAGCAAAAACGGATGGAGATGAATACGTTCTCAATGGCAGTAAAACATTTATTTCCGGTGCCGGTTCGACGGATGTTTTGGTTTTGATGGCACGCACCGGTGAAGCCGGTCCTAAAGGCGTTTCCTGTTTTCTGGTTCCAGCAAATCTGGATGGAATCATTTACGATAAAAAAGAAAGCAAAATGGGTTGGAATTCGCAACCGACTCGTTTGATTACATTTGAAAATGTGAGAATTCCAAAGTCCTACCTCATTGGTGAAGAAGGTGAAGGGTTTAAATTTGCCATGAAAGGTCTTGATGGCGGAAGAATCAATATCGCTTCGTGTTCATTAGGAACAGCTCAAGCGGCTCTGAATCAAGCTCAGAAATATATGCTGGAACGAAAGCAATTTGGCAAAACTCTGGCATCGTTTCAAGCCTTGCAATTTAAAATTTCGGACATGTTGACAGACTTGATTTCATCTCGCCAAATGGTGCGTCTGGCTGCTTTTAAATTGGATAACAAAGATGCCAATGCCGGTGCTTATTGTGCAATGGCAAAAAGATATGCCACAGACACTTGTTTCAATGTTTGTGATGAAGCCTTGCAGCTACATGGTGGTTATGGATATATCAAAGAATATCCATTGGAAAGATATGTCAGAGATTCGCGCGTTCATCGTATTTTGGAAGGAACGAATGAAATCATGCGTTTGATAATTTCCAGAAAAATTCTGGTCGAAGGGGCTACAGAGGTGATTCAATAATGTCCGATTTGATTCAGTTTTCTCAGATTGAAGGAAAATACGGTAATATTGGCAGAATTACTCTGAATAACCCCAAATCTCTGAATGCTTTAAATATCGAGATGATTGATGCGATACAAAATGCACTTGATGAATGCGAGAACAACCAAAATATCAAAGCGGTGTTTATTGATTCCAATTCCGAAAAAGCCTTTTGTGCCGGTGGTGATGTTATTGGACTTTACAATTCGATGAAAGAAACAGCCGAAGGTGAAATTCCGCAAATGGCAATGGAGTTCTTTCGTAAGGAATATCATCAGGATTATCGTTTGCATATTTTTCCAAAACCTGTCATTGCCTGGGGCAACGGAATTGTAATGGGTGGCGGAATTGGCGTAATGTCGGCATGTTCTCATAGAATTGTGACAGAAAAATCCATGTTGGCAATGCCTGAAGTCACCATTGGTCTTTATCCGGATGTAGCGGCTTCCTGGTTTTTTAACCGAATGCCGGCAAACATCGGAATGTTTTTGGGAATAACCGGTGCGCGAATGAATGCCTCTGATGCAATTTATTGCAAATTAGCTGACTTTTTTGTGTTGGATGAATACAAAGACGAATTTATTACTGAATTATCCGAAGTGGATTGGAAAAATCCAAATTGCGATATTCAAAATGCTCTGGAAAGTTTGATGGACTTTAGCAGAGATGATACTCCATTGAGTAATTTGCAAGAAAATTATAAGCAAATTCAATATTTGTTCAGACATTGTGATTTGGAAAAATCTGTTAAAGAACTCAAAGAAATGCAACCCAAAACAAAGTGGTTAGAATTAACACAAAAAGCGTTTCTGAAAGGCTGTCCGGTGACTTATAAACTGGTTGATGAGCAGATTATAAGAGCTAAATATTTGAGTTTAAAAGAAGTTTTTGAAATGGAATTTATCATGTCCACACGTTGTGCGATGAATCCTGATTTGCAGGAAGGCATTCGTGCATTGTTGGTTGATAAAGATGGTAACCCTCAATGGACTGTCAACTCAGTTGCCGAAATCAGCAATGAACAAACAGAACTATTCTTCACTGCACCCTGGAGTGAAGGCAAAAATTTATTTAATTAAAAAATCGAGAATATTATGAACATATTTGAAACTATTGACAAAACTGAACACGAAGAAGTCATCTTTTGTCATAACAAAGATGCCGGTTTGAAGGCTATTATTGCAATTCATAACACCATTTTAGGACCAGCTCTCGGCGGTCTGAGAATGTATCCTTATGCGACTGAAGAACAGGCTTTGACGGATGTTCTGCGTCTGTCCAGAGGCATGACGTATAAAGCTGCGGTTTCCGGTTTGAACCTGGGCGGTGGTAAATCCATTATCATCGGCGATCCGAAAACAGACAAATCAGAAACATTATTCCGTTCATTTGGTCGTTTTATTGATTCATTGGGTGGTCGTTATATCACAGCCGAAGATGTTGGAATTGACGTGAATGATATGGAATATGTATTTCAGGAAACTGAAAACGTGGTTGGTGTTCATCAAATGCACGGAGGTTCCGGTGACCCATCACCATTTACCGCTTTGGGAACTTTACAAAGTATCAAAGCCAGTTTAGAGAAAAAACACGGCAACCAAAATATCGGCGATTATTCTTATGCTATTCAAGGTGTTGGACATGTTGGAATCGAATTGGTCAAACTGATTCATGCCGAAGGCGGCAAAATGTTTGTGACAGATGTGAATCAGGAAGCATTAAAAATCTGTGAAGAACAATACGGCTGCGAAGTTGTTGGTTTGGATGAAATCTACGAAGTCGATGCTGATGTTTATTGTCCTTGTGCATTGGGTGCAACAGTTAACGATAAAACAATTGATAAATTCAAATTTGATATTGTTTGCGGAAGCGCTAATAACCAATTAGCTGAAACCAGACACGGTGATGAACTCGAAAAACGTGGCATCATTTATGCTCCTGATTATGCGGTTAACGCCGGTGGTTTGATGAATGTATCTATCGAGTTGGAAGGTTATAATCGTGAAAGAGCATTAAGAATGACTCGAAATATTTATTATAACATCATGAATATCTTCAAAATTGCTGAGCGTGATAATATTCCGACATGGAAAGCTGCTGATCGTATGGGTGAAGAGAGAATTGCTGCTATGGGTAAAATCAAACAACCTTATATGAACCAAAAGAAAGTGAATTTCTCCGGAAGAGTGAGAAATAACGGTAGCTAAGAGAAAACTGATGCATACAGATATTTATTTGGGTGAAGATTTAGAACTGCTAAGAGATACAGTCAGAAGTTTTGCTGAGCAGGAAATAGCTCCCCGTGCTGAAAAAATAGATGAGGAAAATGCTTTTCCTGCGGATTTGTGGCAAAAAATGGGGGAACTCGGACTTCATGGAATGACAATACCGGCTGAATACGGCGGTTCAGAAATGGGCTATCTGGCTCATTTGATTGTCATGGAAGAGATTTCCAAAGCATCTGCATCTGTAGGGTTGTCCTACGGAGCTCACTCAAATTTATGTCTGAATAACCTTTATAAACACGCGAATGAAGCCCAACGCCAAAAATACATCGCCAAACTTTGTTCCGGTGAATATGTTGGTGCTTTAGCGATGAGTGAACCCGGAGCCGGCTCGGATGTGGTCGGCTCTATGTCTTGTAAAGCGGAATTTGACGGTAACAATTGGATTGCCAATGGTAATAAAATGTGGATTACCAATGGTCCCGATGCTGATGTTTTATTGGTTTATATGCGAACAGCGGATAAATCAGCCGGTTCCAAATGCATGACAGCATTTATTATCGAAAAAAATATGCCGGGATTCAGCACCGCTCAGAAACTCGATAAACTGGGAATGCGAGGCTCAAACACTTGCGAATTGGTTTTTGATAATTGCGTGATTCCTCAGGAAAATGTTTTAGGTGAAGTGAACCAAGGCGTGCGAATCCTCATGAGTGGTTTGAATACCGAAAGATTGGTTTTATCCGGTGGTCCGATTGGAATCATGCAAGCAGCATTGGATATTGCTGTTCCTTACACGGCTCAACGCAGTCAGTTTGGAAAACATTTGGGACAATTCGGTTTAATGCAGGCAAAAATTGGCGAAATGTATACCAAATTGCAATCAAGCAAATATTTCGCTTATGGTATTGCTCAAAATTATGATAGAAAAGTTGAATCCCGTTTAGACCCTGCTGCATGCTTATCATTTGCTTCAAGAAATGCCGTAGATGTTGCCTTGGAAGCAATTCAAGTTTTGGGTGGCAATGGTTATATCAACGAAAACCCGACTGGTCGTTTACTTAGAGATGCCAAACTCTATGACATCGGCGCCGGAACCAATGAAATCCGCCTGATGCTGATTGGTCGCGAGTTGTATAGGGAAGCAAAATCTTAAATTATTCTAATTCTGTTTAAACTCAGGATAGGCGACAAGTCCGCATTCGCTGATGTCCAGACCTTCAATTTCTTCCTCTTCACTGACTCTTAAGCCCATTGTGATTTTGAGGATAAACCAGAACAAGAAAGACAAGGCAAACACAAATACACCAATCAATAATACACCTTTCAATTGAGCTAAAATTGTTGATGCTGAGGTAAATCCGACAGCGATTGTTCCCCAAATTCCGCAAACAAGATGGACGGATAAGGCACCAACCGGGTCGTCAATTTTGAGTTTATCAAAAAATGGAACGGCGAAAACAATCAAAATGCCACCTATAATTCCAACAATGGCGGAATATTCCGGTGATTGATTCGGAGCGGCAGTCACTGAAACCAATCCTGCAAGAATTCCGTTTAAAACCATGGTAAGATCCACTTTTTTGTACATAATCTGTGTCAATAACGCTGCTATAAATCCACCGAAAACTGCTGCCATATTGGTATTAACTACGACAGTTGCAATAGCGTTAATGTCAGTTTTTGAATCCATTGATAATTGTGATCCGCCATTAAAACCAAACCACCCCATCCACAGAATAAACGTACCAAGTGTTGCCAAAGGCATCGAAGAACCGGGAATAGGTCTGACTTGACCATTCCTGGAATACTTTCCTTTTCTGGCTCCGAGTAGCAAAACACCGGCTAAAGCTGCCCAGCCACCGACACTATGAACAATGGTTGAACCGGCAAAATCACTGAAACCTTGTAATATTCCACCTTCACCGGTTAGAGTCTCACCCCAAGTCCAATGCCCTTGAATCGGATAAATGATTCCGCTTAGAATAATGACAAAAATTAAAAATGGCCAAAGTTTCATACGTTCAGCAATTGTTCCTGAAATGACCGAGGAAGCCGTTGCAACAAACATAACCTGAAAGAAAAAGTCACTCATACCGGAATGTTTATCATCACTAAGATGGCTCATTAAGTAACCATAACCCATAAATGAAGAGCCATCTGCATACATGATGTCATAACCCACAATGTAAAACATAATGCAACTGATTGAAAATAAAGAGATATTTTTTAGAAGTATGGTTGAATTGTTTTTTGTGCGAGTGAGCCCGGCTTCAAGCATGGAAAAGCCGGCTGCCATCCACATCACAAGAATTCCTGAAAAAATAAACAAGAATGTGTTCAAAATGTAACTCGTTTCTTCTGTCATTTTCTTTTCCTGATATTGATTGGAGAGAATTTTGGAGTGTCAGATGATTAACACTTCGGGATTTAATAATAGTATTGTGGTGAAATTGACAAGAGAAATATTGAAATATTAGTAACTGCTAATAAAAAGCCGGAATTATTGCTGATTCCGGCTTATAAATGTGACTATTTTTAAAATCTAGTGATGATGTCCACCTTCACCATGAACATGTCCGTGCTCAATTTCAGTATCTGTGGCTTCACGAATGTTTGTCACTTCGACTGCAAAATTGAGTTGAACTCCGGCAAGCGGATGATTGTTATCAACAAATATATGGTCATCAGCAACTTCTGCCACTTTCACAATGGTCATTTGACCATCGGCTGTTTGTCCTTGAAATTGCATACCAACTTCAATTTCAACATCAGCAGGGAATTGAGTTCTTGGAACTTTATGAACCAAATCCTTGTTATATTCTCCGTAGGCTTCTGCCGGTGGAATGCTGACATCAAATTTATCGCCAACCGCTTTGCTCATCAAAGCATTTTCAAGACCCGGAATAATATTCTGAGCACCAATCAAAAAGCTGAATTTACCGTCTTCTGATTTATCAATGACATTATTTTCACTATCTGTTAATACATACTTAATGCTTACGACATTTTTATCTTCTATTTTCATATTTTACTTACTTTTGTTTAAATCTTTTATAACTGCTGCAAGGAAGCGAGCGGCCTCGCCACCGGTGACAGCACGGTGATCAAATGTCAAAGACAAAGGAATCATACGGTGAACTTCAAAACCACCCAACACAGGAACCACTTCCTGCAATAATTTACCGGCTGCAATAATAGCAACACATGGTGGCGTGATTACCGGTGTCGCATAGCGACCGGCAAAAACACCGAAGTTCGATAACATGATTGTGAAATCTTTCATATCCTGTGGAGGAATACTGCGAGATTTGACTTGTTCTTTGATGGTATTCATACCCTGACGAACCTGTGCGGCATCTCTTTTCTCACAGTTGCGCATGGTTGGCACAAAAAGACCATCAGGGGTGTCAACGGCAATTCCAATATCCACGTGAGAAATCAGTCTTCTTGCCAGTTTTTCACCGTCAAACCATGAATTCAAAGCCGGTTCAGCCTCAACACCGGCAACGATTGCACGAATAAGCCTTGCAGTAATGTCTTCACCCGGTAACCATTTGTAAATGTCGGCATCATCCATTATGGTTGTCGGTACAATTTGAGCATGAGAGTCAGCCATGATTCTTGCCATTGTGCGACGAGTGCCTTTAACCTGTTCCCATTCGCCGGTCACTTCAACTTTTTGAATCGGAGCCGGTGGCTGAGGTCTTGCAGGAGCAGGAGTAACTGTTTTGGGTTCACTCATTTTTGGCACACTAACCGGAGCTGGTGTCGGTTTAGCAGCAGTTGAACCTTGTTCATGTGCTAAACGAATGTCACTTGGACGAATCACTCCGCCGGCACCTGTGGCAACAACATCATTCAAATCGACTTTCAGTTTTTTTGCAAGTGCTTTAACAGCCGGAGCAATTTTTACATTTCCAACTGTAGAAATGTCGCTGACAACTTCATCGGAAGATTCCATCTCACCGACAACGGTACCGCTGTCATTGCCTGAACTCACTTCCGCTTTAGACTTTGGAAATGTATCATCGGAATCCAACTCATCAATCAATTCGTTGATTTCTTCTTTCAGTTTTGAGGCTTCTTCTTTGACGCTTGCAGTTGCAGCTTGAGTCACAACGGATTCAGAATCAGAACTTTCACCATCAAACTCAACCAAAGGCGCTCCTGTGTCAATCACATCACCCGGATTTCCGTGTAATTTGGTAATTCTGCCAGAAAAAGGGCAGGGAACATCAACAACCGCTTTGGCAGTTTCCATTGAAACCATCGGTTGATCTTCTTTTACAACATCGCCTTCTTTAACGTGCCATTCGACAATTTCAGCATCCGGCAAACCTTCACCCAAGTCCGGTAAATTAAAAATTTTCATGATACCTCCATCACTTCATTAACAGCTTTCAGTATTCTTTCGACTGAAGGCATATATTTTTTCTCCATTTTGAAAAGTGGCATGATTACATCGTAACCTGCAACCCTTTTAACAGGAGCCATCAAAGAGTATAAACCATTTTCCGCTAAACTGGCGGCAATTTCTGAACCAACGCTACAATGTCTTGCAGCTTCCTGAATAATTACGCAACGTCCAGTCTTTTTAACGGATTCATGAATGGTTTCCATATCAATCGGGCTGACAGTTGCAACATCAATCACCTCAGCGGAAATACCTTGTTGTTCCAAAATGGATGCGGCCTCCATCGTTTCTTTAACCATTGAACCCCAAGTCACCAATGTGATGTCAGTTCCTTCTTTCAACTCGAAACACATATCCAATGGTAATTCCTCACCATCATCAATCACTTCTTCCTTATTCAAACGATAAATACGTTTTGGCTCAAGGAAAATAACCGGATCAGGATCTCTGATAGCAGCCAATAGCAGACCATAAGCTCTTGAAGGAGATGATGGAATAACCACACGAATCCCCGGAATATGTGCAAATATTGCTTCCACGCTTTCAGAGTGGTGTTCCGGTGCATGAATTCCGCCACCAAATGGAGCACGAATCACTAAGGGACAAGTTAAACGACCACGGGTTCTGTTACGGAAACGGGCTGCATGACAGACAATTTGCTCGACCATCGGGAAAATAAATCCCATAAATTGAGCTTCGGCGACCGGCTTCATGCCTTGTGTCGCCATTCCGACTGTTAAACCGGCAATCATAGCTTCAGCTAAAGGAGTATCAATCACTCTATCTTCACCAAATCTTTCAGCCAAACCGGATGTTGCTCTGAAAACACCTCCGTTGATTCCAACGTCTTCACCAAGAACTACAACGCTTTTATCATGCTCAAGTTCATGAGCCAAAGCCATTGTGACTGCTTCTACTAATGTAATTTTAGCCATTGTTTTCTAACTCCTGTGCGTATTTTCTTTGTTCTTGCAAATCCTGTGGCAATTCTGCATACATGTAATCAAAAATGTCTGTAATTTCAGGTTTAGGAGCATTGAGATATTCTTGAACAGCTTCCTCAACTTTAGCTTTACACTCTTCAATCAGGTTGTTTTCCTGTTGCACACTCCATTGGTTTTGATTCATCAAGTATTGTCTGAGTCTTAAAATAGGCTCAAATTTACGAGCGTTTTCCACTTCTTCTTTCGGTCTGTAACGACTTGCATCATCTGCTGTTGTGTGATCGCTCAAACGATAAGTAATTGCTTCGATAACAGTTGCTCCACCTCCGTTTCTGGCTCTTTCCAATGCTTTGCTCATTACTTCATGAACGGCAAATAAATCATTACCATCAACCTGAATACTCGGCAATCCGCCGGCGATTCCTTTTTGTGCCAAAGTCTGACCGCTACTTTGTTTCTTTCTGGGAACTGAAATCGCCCAGCCATTATTCACAATCACCAAAACCATCGGTAATTTAAATGCACTGGCTGCATTGATAGATTCCAGAAAATCACCTTTGGAACTTCCACCATCACCAATTACAGTCACAGCACAGCGTGGCTCTTTGCGCAGTTTGAATGCTAAAGCAGCTCCTGCTGCGTGCATGTTTTGAGTAGCAATTGGCACACACCAGGGAAAATCATGAGCCGGACCGGAAAAATTACTTCCACGCTCGTCACCACCCCAATAAAGCAAAACTTCTGACATTTTGACACCCCGATAAAATTGTGCGCCGTACTCACGATACATAGGTGCAAATACATCTTCGTATTTCATCGCAGCACCGATTGCCACATGAATCGCCTCATGCCCCAAGCTAGATGCATAAGTTCCCAGTTTTCCGGTTCTTTGTAGTGAAATGGCTTTGGCATCGAAAATTCTTGTCATTACCATTAGTTTATAAAGTGATTTGATTTTGTCGAAATCAGTAGCGAGGTCGGTTTTATTTATTCCGACCAGCTCACCGCTCGGCGACAAATGCTGGACATAATCCACACTAAAAGATGCAACTTTTGTCACGGTTATTTTCTCCGGTTGATGATTGATAGAGAAGAAATTATCAATCCAGTGTTAATGTATATTTTTGGTGCAACATTATAATCTAAAAACCACCGAAAAGCAGGTAAAAGTTGCTGTCATTAATGAAAGTGTTTTAAAAATTGATGAATAGGAAATATTAAACTTTTACAATCTCGATCAAGCCAAATAACTCCACGTCATCTCGACTAAGAGAAGCGCATGGAGAAATCTCATAAAGGATTTCTCGATTCACTTCGTTCACTCAAAATGACGTTTTTTAGTTCACTAACTCGAAATATTAAACTTTTTCAGAAATGACGAGTTTTTTGAATTTATCAATTTCATTCAGCATGACAACGTCACGCTATGCTAATAACTTTAAATCTGATCTGAGGTGATTCGGGGTTTGTATTCCAGGTTAAGGAGTTTTCTGATGTTGTAAATCGGTACGCCTTGAGTGTAACGCAGGTGAAAGTATTTATTAAACTCATCTTCGGATTCGATGATAGAGCATTTATATTCTTCGGCAAATTTCTCTCTTTTTGTGCTTGTCCATAAAGTGGCATCAATTTTGGCATGAGGATCTTTAAATGTTTGATCTTCAATTAAATTTTCATCAATTTCAAAGACATGGTTGTCAAGTGGTGTTCGTAAAATATAATGTCCTAAATCCGATAAAAGAATTTGTAACTGGCAATAAGGTTTAAAGCCATAGTACACATTTTCATGCTCGTTAGGGGCTTTTTTTAAGAATACCAAAAAGCGTTGTCCTTCATTTTCTCTGTCCGGATAATAGCAAACATTATCATCGAATCCTTGTGCTAATACGGCAATCTTTTCGCCTTTGGTGGTTCCTTTATAACCCACATGAATGTCCAAAAAACCATATCCTTTGACATTGATTTTTCTTTGTTGCTCATATTCGATATTGGCCACCTGCGCAATTGCGACTATATCTGCCCATTTCGTTGCTTCGGCGAAAGATTTGAGTTCCGGTGCTTGAATTTCTTCTTTTTCCTTACGGAATAAATCGTCTCTTGTTGGTAAGAATTTGGTTTGAGCCAATATTGTCAATGGAAATAAAATGGAAACAAGTAAAAGTCGAATCATGGTTTATTTTAAAATTGTTGCTATTTTTTCACCAAATTGGACTGTTTGACCGGCTTTTAGTTCCTTTTCAAAAGAGATGGAATTTTTTGGAAACAACATAATAACTGTTGAGCCCATGTTGAAGCGTCCCAGTTCATCCCCTTTTTGCAATTTTGTGTTTTCGTTGAGTGGCACTTCCTGAACTTTTTTGGCATAAGGTGGTGTGACAACTCCGTTAAAAACGGTTTCCATGCTTGATACAAAGATTGCTCCAACCAAAACAAAGGCGATCTCACCAATTTCAGTTTGTAAATAGCAGACCAACCTTTCATTGCGGGCAAAAAGTCTGGGGATGCTTTCCGCTGTCCAGTTAGCAACACTAAAAAGTCTGCCTGGAACATGAACAGTTTTTTTAACATCACAATCTATCGGAGCATGCATTCGGTGATAGTCTTTCGGGGAAAGATAGATGGTTGCAAATTCTCCATCTGTAAATAGTTTGGCTTTCTCGTCACCACAAGCCAGCAATTCTTTGACGGTGTAATCAAAGCCTTTGGCTTGAAAAATTCTTCCGTCTGTAATTTTGCCACATTGGCTGATTGCTCCATCAACCGGTGAAATCAAGCTGTCATTGGCTTTATCAACCGTACGAGCTTCGGGTTTTAATTGACGGGTAAAGAATGCATTAAAATGTTTATAGTCATCAATATTTTCTGAAATGGCTTCCGATAAATTCACGTTATAGGCTTTGATAATCTTTTTGATAACGAAATTTTTGAATTTACGGTTTTCAATTCGCATGATTTTATGCACGATTTTTGACAAAAACCGATGCGGTAATATATATTGGAAAAAGGTGTAAATTGCAGTTTTCATGATTCAGCAGACAATAATTTATCCAAATCAGTTGCAATGGCATTAGCTTCATGCGGTGAGCTGAAAATTCCGTGCAATTTCTTTTGCGGATTAATTAGAAATATCGCAGCGGTATGATCGACAATATAATTGAGGTCGCCTTTTTCATGATCAGCAATGTAATAAGCCACCCCAATTTGCGTAGCAATCTTATGAATATTATCTTCGTCTGAAGTTGCTGCATTAAAATCTTCGTTGAAGAATGTGATGTAGTTCTTTAAAAGTTCAGGATTGTCCCTTTCAGGGTCAACCGATACGAATAAAACCTTTGGTTTTTTCTCTGATTTCAGCAACTTAAATGTTTTTTGCAATTCTGTCAATGTGGTTGGGCAAACATCCGGACAATGGGTATAGCCAAAGAATATCAGCGTCCATTCATCTGCAAAACTGTTTTCGGTTATCTTTTCATTGTTTTGATTTGTTAACTCAAAACCTGAAATCGCTTTTGGCGAGGGATATAACTTCAAAGTAGTGTATTTAATTTCGTCTTCGTCATCGAAATAATATATAGAAGCAAACAAACCGGCAATTGCTGCTATTAATGCAAACACTGGTAGAATTAATTTGTTACTATTTTGAGAATCGCTCATAAAATATTTGACTAATGTAAAAACAATAGGCATTGTACGTTTTTTTTGCAAAACTTACAGACCTGGTGACAAAAGAACAGCTATTTATTCATCTTGTAGAAGAACTTTCATCCACCGACTTGTTCTTTGGACATTCGGCGATTGATGCGGAAGATGAAGCGATGATGATTTTGATGCATTTGTTTAATGAATCTACAAGCGAGGTGTTAAATAGCGGGAGTTCTGACGTTTCTGAGACTATTGTCAATCAAGCCGAACAAATTTGTTATCAGCGAATTTCTCAAAGAAAGCCATTGGCCTATATCATAAAAAAGGCTTGGTTTTGTGGGATGGAATTCAAAGTTGATGAAAGGGCTTTGGTTCCTCGCTCACCCATTGCCGAGCTCATTCAAAATCAATTTAAACCTTGGTTTAGCAAAGAAAATCAGTCATGTACAGCATTGGATTTGTGCACCGGAAGTGGTTGTATTGGCATCAGCATGTCCATTTTTATGGAAAACATGAAAGTTGATATTTCTGATATTAGCATGGAAGCTCTTCAATTAGCTGATGAAAATATTAAGAAATACAATTTGGAAAACCAAGTCAAAGCGATTCATTCTGATTTGTTTGAAAATATCACCGGCAAATATGATTTGATTGTGACGAATCCGCCCTATGTCAGTAATGATGAATTTGCAGAACTTCCGCAAGAATATTTTGCCGAGCCCAAACTGGGATTGGTGAGTGAAAATAGCGGATTGGATATTCCTGTGAGAATTCTGTTACGGGCGGCGGACTATCTGACCGAAGATGGTTTGTTATTCCTTGAAGTTGGTTATAGTGACGAGCTTTTGAATGATACTTTTCCTGAAATTGATTTCGAATGGATTGAGTTTTTGAACGGAGGTGAGGGTGTTTGTGTATTTAGCCGAGAAAAATTGTTAGAATACCAGCCTGTGTTTTCAAAATTTATCCAACAGCAAAATGTCTTATAATTCATTCGGAAAATTACTAACCGTTACCACATTTGGCGAGAGTCACGGGCCAATGATTGGTTGCGTGATCGATGGATTTCCACCCAATATGGAAATTTCCGAAGAGGAAATTAAGCTAGAATTGATTCGCCGGGCAACAGGTCGTTCCAGACACACTTCACAGCGTAAGGAAAAAGACGATGTGAAAATTGTCTCTGGAGTTTTTGAGGGTAAAACAACCGGAATGCCGATTGCTTTGTTGATTGAAAATACCGATGCGCGCTCAAAAGATTACAGCGATATCAAAGACTTATTCCGTCCCGGCCATGCGGATTACACCTATCATCACAAATACGGAATTCGTGATTATCGAGGTGGTGGACGTTCTTCGGCTCGGGAAACAACTATGCGAGTCGCAGCCGGAGCATTGGCAAAAAAGTGGCTGAAATTGAAATTTAATATTGAAATTACCGGTTGGCTTTCGCAGATAGGTGACATTGAAGTCAATATGGAGAATTTATCAGAAACAAATAACAACCCTTTCTTTTGCCCGAATCAATCTCAAATTCAACAATTAGAAGGCTACATGGATGAATTGCGTAAATCTGGTGATTCTGTTGGTGCAAAAATTTCGGTTCAGGCAACGAATGTTCCTGTTGGCTTGGGAGAACCTGTTTATGGAAAACTCGATGCAGAAATCGCCTTGGCAATGATGAGCGTCAATGCCACTAAAGGTGTTGAAATTGGAGCCGGTTTTAATTCGGTGAGTCAAAAAGGCTCGGTTCATCGAGATGAAATTGTTGAAAGTGAGTTTCAATCCAATCATGCCGGAGGAATCTTAGGTGGAATCAGCAGTGGTCAGGATGTATTGGCTCATGTGGCGTTTAAACCCACTTCCAGTTTAAGAATTCCTGCACAGACTATTGATATCAATGGTAATTCAGCAACTGTTGTCACCAAGGGCAGACATGATCCTTGTGTGGGAATTCGTGCTGTTCCGATTGTTGAGGCAATGCTTGCTTTGGTGATTATGGATCATATTTTAAGGCACAATGCAATTTGTGGAAAATATTAATTAGCTTATGAAAAAATATAATGTAGCTGTTGTGGGAGCGACCGGTGCTGTTGGTAGTGTGATGCTTTCAATACTTCATGAAAGAAAATTTCCTGTAGAGAATGTTTATGCTTTGGCGAGTGCTAACAGTGTTAATAAATCAGTACTTTTCGGTAATAAAAAATTGAAAGTTCAGGATTTGTCCGAGTTTGACTTTTCAAAAGCAGATATTGCACTATTTTCAGCCGGAGCATCTGTTTCGTCAGTTTATGCACCTAAAGCCGGAAACTCTGGTTGTGTTGTGATTGATAACACTTCGTTTTTTCGTAGAGAAGAAGATATTCCATTAGTCGTTCCTGAAGTTAACCCTGAACAATTAAAAAACTTTAAGCCCAGAAATATCATTGCTAACCCAAATTGCTCAACGATTCAGATGCTGGTTGCTTTAGCTCCGATTCACCGTGAGGCGACAATTTCAAGAATTAATGTTGCGACTTATCAATCAGTTTCAGGAGCCGGGCAACAAGGAATTGATGAACTTTCAAAGCAAACAACTTCGTTATTTAATTTTCAGGAATTAAAGCCAAAAGTTTTTAGTAAAGACATTGCCTTTAATGTGATTCCACAAATTGATCAGTTTCAGGACAATGGTTACACTAAAGAAGAAATGAAAATGATATGGGAAACTCAGAAAATTCTTGATAAAAACATTCTGGTTAACCCAACTTGTGTTCGTGTTCCGGTTTTTTACGGACATTCTGAAGCCGTTCATATCGAAACCGTTAAACCCATCACAGTTGAGAAAGTCAAACAACTTTTAAAATCAGCACCGGGAGTTGAATTGTTGGATAATCCTGAAAAGATGGAATTTCCAACACCCAAAGTGAATTGTGCAGGTAACGACCCTGTGTATGTGGGTAGAATCCGAAAAGATATATCCATAGAGAACGGTATCAACCTTTGGATTGTGTCCGATAATATTCGCAAAGGGGCTGCATTAAATAGCGTGCAAATAGCTGAAGAAATGATAAAAATGCAGCTTATTTAGTAACTTAGACTATTTTTTTAATATAAATTATTGGATTGTTCATAAGATTTGGTTAATATTGTTGTCATATTTGAATTGAATAACTTCATTGGGATGTTTGGAGACATAAATGAATAAGACTTTTAGAAAATTAATTCTTCCTGCAAGTATATTGGCTTCGTTGCAAGTTAATGCACTGGGGTTAGGGAATTTGCAGGTTAACTCAGCTTTAGATGAGGTCTTGGATGGAAAAATTCCTCTGGTTGCCGACAGTACTGAAGATTTAAGCGGTATAAAAGTTGGTTTAGCGACATCTGAAGATTATGAAAGAGTTGATTTAGACAAATCTTATGTTCCTGCAAATATCAAAATTGAAGTTTTAGAAGAAGATGGTAATAAATTTATCAGCTTGTCATCTGAAGGACCGGTTAGTGAGCCGATTATTTCATTGTTGTTATCTGTTGACTGGGCGAATGGGCATTTGTTGAGAGAGTACACTGTTTTATTGGATCCACCATTATTCAATAATACTCAGATTGAACAAAATTATTCTCAACCGGTTCAAACAAATACCTATCAACAAAATCAAAGTTTTGACGAAGGTGAATCCCCAACTTCTACTAGCTCAACTCAAACAACGATTTCTCCAACACCTCAAACATCAAGTTCAAACTCAGAAAGTTCTTACAACTCATCAAGTATGGGAAGTAAAAAAGTCACCGTTGAAGCCGGTGACACTTTATGGAGAATAGCGAATCAACACAATAGCGGATATGGTTCGCCTCAACAAATGATGGTTGCGATTTTTAACAACAATCCAGCTGCATTTAATAACAATGATATGAATCAATTGCGTAAAGGAGCTGTTCTTGATATTCCGGATGCTGATGAAGTCACAATGATTTCAAAATCAGAAGCCTTGTCTCAAGTCAAATCACAAACGGCTAGTTTTTCGCGTTTACAAACAGAAAATGATTATCAAACCGGCGATTCAGGTTCAGACAAAGATTACGGCATTGAGTTAGTTCCTCCGAGACAATCAGAGTCGGGAAATTCCGGAAATACATCAGGCAGCAATGCTCTCCAAAAGCAATATGAAAAATCATTGTCTGATTTGGCTCTGGCAAGAGAAGAGTTGGCAAGCGCCACTCAAGAAAATCTTGAATTGTCAGACAGAGTAAAGGAGCTGGAAAAAATTGTAAAAGATCAGGAGCTGGCATTATCTCTGAAGGACGACGATTTAGCATTATTGCAAAAGCAAGTTGAAGATGCTACTAACACATCTGATGATGTTTGGGGAGATTCTCAAGCAGATAACACGTTGACAGATGCAGAGAATTCTGAAATTGATGCTGAAATTGAACAAAGTGAAGATGATGCAACAACAGATGCAGAGGGTTACACCTTAACAGATGAAACAACAAGTGACGAATTATCTGATGACTCTACTAGCGAGAGCGACACAGAAAACACTGATATAGCTAGTAATGACACTAATGATGACTCGTTACAGATTTCAGATGTTAATGATGAAAGTGTCGATACTCAACCATCGACTAATAATGCTCAAAACGTACAGTCGCAACCAGTTAGACAAGAAAAATCATTTCTTGATAAAATCATGGATTATAAATACGAAGGCTTGATTGGTCTGGGTGCAATTTTATTAGCTATTTTTGGTTTCTTGTTCTTTAAAGGAAGAAACAAAGATGATGAAGACTCAGGTGATTTCCTCGATACTATTGGAAGAAAAGAAGTTGAAGAGGACTTATCAGCTGAAGAAGCTCAAATATTGAATGATGAATTTGATGATTTTGACAACTTTGACTCGGTAGATGAAGAAAAAGCGGATGAATTTTCTGAACTTGAAAATGATTCTGAAGTTTCAGTTATGGATGATGAAAGCGAGGAGGCAACAGATTTAGATTTGTCCGGTTTGGATGATTTGGACTTGGATGCCGATGAGAAAGTGTCTGATGACGTTGATATGTCAGAAGAGGATTTGGATTTCGATAGTTTCGATGTTCATGAGGATAGCGATGAATCGGATGAAATAGAAAACGAAGAAGATGAAACGTCAGAAGAATTTGATTTTGAAAGCGAATCTGAAGACTTGGAATCTGATGAACAAGAAGAACTTAATTTTGACGATTTCAGTTTAGATGATGATTCTGATGACTCTGATGACTTGAACAGTGAATCTGAGACTGATTCCGAAGATGATTTGTCATTGGACTTTGATTTAGATAGTCTGGATTTTGATAATGAAGAAAGTACAGAAACAACAGATGCTGTTGATGATGATACTGAAGAAACATCAGAAGAAGAAATAGTCAGTGAAAACTACGACTTAGAGTTCAACCTTGATTCGGATGAAGAAACTTTAGAAGAGGTTGCAGAGAGCCAAGAAGAGCTGGAAGATTTGACTTTTGATACTGGTGAGAGAACAATCGTTGAAGAAGAATCTGATGATGAATTTGGTGATTTGGATTTAGGTGACTTTGAATTTGATTTAGGTGATACAGATGAATCTTCAAGCGAAAATTTAGAAGACAATCTATCCGATGTTAAACTTGATTTGTTAGACGAAGAAGACGTTGAAAGTTCAGAAAACGAAGAGTTGACTTTAGACACAGAAGATTCAGAAGCATCTGAAGATACAAATAATGAAGATGGCGAGTTTGATTTAGGACTTGATTTCGATGGTATCGGTGGCGATGATGCTATTGATACCAAGCTGGATTTAGCAAAAGCTTATTTCGAAATGGGAGATATCGAAGGAGCGAAACAAATGCTTGTTGAAATTCTTGATGAAGGCAATGAAGAACAAGTTGCTAAGGCTCAAGAACTCAGTAAAAAGCTGGATTCATAGCAATCAATTGAAAAATACTTCAAGGCTACTAAGCAATTCGTTTGGTAGCCTTTGTTTTTAGATAAATAGTAAATTATGCGTTACGCTTGTGGTATTGAATATGATGGACACGGTTTCCTTGGCTTTCAAAGTCAGGTGCAACAACCAACAGTTCAGGATTGCTTAGAAAAAGCCATATCACAAGTAGCCAATCATAATATTCGTATCCATTGTGCCGGTCGAACGGATACGGGTGTCAGTGCAACAGCGCAGGTGATTCATTTTGATACCGATTCAGAAAGATCCGAATATCAATGGATTATGGGAGTCAATGCCAACTTGCCGGATGGTATTTCAATTCTATGGCTTAAAGAAGTCGAAGATGATTTTCATGCACGATTTTCTGCGATTCAAAGAAGTTATCGCTACGTGATTTTAAATCGTTGGATTAGACCCGCATTAAACAGACATTCGGTAACATGGGAAAAATTGCCACTGGATGCTGAGAAAATGAATCAGGCAGCACAATGTTTACAAGGCACTCATGATTTTAATGCCTTTCGTTCCTCTGTCTGTCAATCTAAAGTTTCAGTAAAAACAATTAATGAAATCAAGGTTTATCGTGATGGCAATCAAGTAATTATGGATGTCGCCGCCAATGGTTTTCTTCATCACATGATAAGAAATATTATCGGGACATTATTACCTATTGGCAGAGGCGAGCTGCCTGTCGAACATATTAAGCAAGTTCTTGAAAGCAAAGATCGAACCCAAGCAGGGATTACGGCTCCTCCGAATGGGCTTTCATTCAATGTTGTGAAATACCCTGAAAAGTATCAATTGCCAGAAAGTTCGATTGAGAACCATCTTCCTAAACATTATGATCGATAGAAAATTTGTAAAATTCTGTGGAATCACAAATTTAAAGGATGCTTTGAATGCCGAACAGTCCGGTTGTGACGCCATTGGTTTTGTATTTGTCAAAAAGTCAAAACGATATATTGAACCTGCTAAATGTCAGGAAATCATATCGAAAATGTCACCAATGGTCATGAAAGTTGCATTATTTGCGGATAATAGTGTGGAAGAAATTAAACAAGTTCTGAAAACCTGTGGTATCAATGTGTTACAATTTCACGGATATGAAA
The DNA here is from genome assembly GCA_041395445.1 of Gammaproteobacteria bacterium. Lineage (NCBI taxonomy): Bacteria > Pseudomonadati > Pseudomonadota > Gammaproteobacteria > Gammaproteobacteria bacterium. The sequence continues at coordinate 382,313 of JAWLAO010000002.1, forward strand.
CGCCTGAATTTTGCGAACAATTTAAGCAGCCTTTCTGGAAAGCAATCCCAATGGCTGATGATGTTAATCCGTTAAATTACGCTGATAAGTATGCAAAAGCAGATGCATTTCTGTTAGATAATTTTGGCAAGAATCAATCCGGTGGAAGTGGTGAAAAATTTAGTTGGGATGATATTCCTGAATTAGATTCTCATAAATGGATTTTAGCTGGTGGATTGAATCCTGAAAATATCAAACAGGCTAGCAACCTTAGCGGATTAAACTATTTTGATGTTAGCTCCGGAATTGAAGAATCACCCGGAGTTAAATCACAGAAATTAATGAATGAATTTATAAAAAACTTAAATGACTGATTATTACGAATACCCTGATAAAAAGGGACATTTTGGAGTTTTTGGAGGCGTTTTTGCCTCAGAAACGCTAATGCATTGCTTAAATGAACTCAAAGAATCTTATTTAAAATTCAAAGTAAGCAAGGCTTTTCAAAATAAATTTTATGCTGATTTAGCTGATTATGTTGGACGCCCATCTCCATTATATTTTGCAAAAAGATTGACTAAAACGGTCGGCGGAGCGCAAATTTGGCTCAAAAGGGAAGATTTAAACCATACCGGTGCTCATAAAATAAATAATACCATCGGTCAGATTCTTCTAGCAAAAGCAATGGGTAAGAAACGTATCATTGCTGAAACCGGAGCCGGACAACATGGTGTGGCTACAGCGACAGTTGCCGCGAGATTGGGTTTGAAATGTGTTGTCTATATGGGTGAAGTTGATATTCAACGCCAGGCAATTAATGTTTATCGAATGAAATTGCTTGGAGCTGAGGTCAAAAGTGTCAAATCGGGATCACAGACTTTGAAAGATGCCCTTAATGAAGCGATGCGCGATTGGGTTAGCAATGTGGATGATACTTTTTATATTATTGGAACAGTTGCAGGTCCTGCACCTTATCCAGAGATGGTGAGAGACTTTAATTCTATTATTGGAAAAGAAGCCAAGAAACAGTTTGAGGAAAAAGTCGGAGGATTACCGGATGCATTAGTCGCTTGTGTTGGTGGTGGTTCTAATGCAATGGGCTTATTCCATGAGTTTTTAAACGATGAAAGCGTCAAATTATACGGCGTGGAAGCGGCAGGCAAAGGTTTGGAAACCGGCGAACATGCAGCATCAATAAACGCTGGTGACATCGGTGTTTTACACGGAAACCGTACTTATGTAATGTCAGATGAAGATGGTCAAATCATTGAAACGCACTCCATTTCTGCCGGTTTGGACTATCCCGGAGTCGGGCCGGAACATGCTTTCCTAAATGCTACAAAAAGAGCTCAGTATGTTTTGATAGATGATAAAGAAGCTCTCAATGCATTTCACTATCTGACTGAAATTGAAGGTATTTTACCAGCTTTGGAAAGCTCGCATGCGGTTGCTTATGGTATGAAGTTAGCCCAAAAAATGGAAAAAGATAAACATATCATTGTGAATTTATCCGGTCGAGGAGATAAGGACGTTCATACAATAGCTGCATTGGAGGGAATCAAGCTATGAACAGATTGGATAAAACATTTAAAAAACTGGCAAAAAAAGATAAAAAAGCACTCATTCCATTTATTACCGCAGGACATCCGCATCCGTTAATGACGGTTCCGGCAATGCACGCATTGGTCAATGAAGGTGCCAATATTATCGAACTTGGAATGCCATTTTCCGACCCAATGGCAGATGGCGTGGTTATTCAACAATCTTCTGAAATTGCATTAAAAAACGGCATGAATTTGAGTCTAGTGCTTGATATAGTTAGTGAGTTCAGGGAGCAAGACGATAAAACCCCTGTGGTTTTAATGGGATATTTAAATCCAATCGAGAAATTTGGTTATCATCAATTTGTAAACAAAGCAGCTGAGGTCGGTGTTGATGGCCTCTTGATTGTTGATTCACCGCCGGAAGAGTCAGAAGAGCTTGTCAAATTGCTGGCAAAAAATAATATTCATCAGATATTTTTAATCGCCCCGACAACCGGAAAGAAAAGACAAAAATATATACTCTCGATGGCATCCGGATTTGTCTATTGTGTGGCATTAAAAGGGGTTACCGGTGCGAATCAAAGTGATTTTGGTAATCTTGAAGATCAGATTTCCTCAGTCCGTAACTATTCAAAACTTCCTCTGGCAGTTGGATTTGGTGTAAAAGATGCCAACTCTGCACAAGCTGTGGCAAAATATGCTGATGCTGTCGTTATTGGGTCTGCCTTGGTTGAAAAACTGGGTCAATGCGAAAATCAAAAGCAAATTGAAGATTCAATAAAATCATTTTTAAAACCGATTAGAAAATCAATCAACAAAAGTGTAAAAGGTTAAAGATATGAGCTGGTTTCAAAAACTAAAATTATCAAGTATTCGTACAGAAGGTGGAAATAAGAAAAAGAATATCCCCGAAGGAATATGGACAAAATGCGAAAAATGTGATGAAGTACTCTACCAACCGGAGTTGGAAAAATCATTAAGAGTTTGTCCAAAATGTGGTTTTCATGGTCGTCTAACAGGAAGAGCCAGACTGATACATTTTTTGGATGAAAATAGTGCTGTCGAAATCTCACCAGAATTGGAATCACTCGATCCTTTAAAATTTAAAGACTCTAAAAAATACAAAGACAGAACAATACAAGCCCAGAAACAAACCGGTGAAAAAGATGCTTTAGTTGCAATGACCGGGAAATTGCTGGGGATGGATATTGTAGCCTCTGCCTTTAGCTTCAACTATATGGGTGGTTCTATGGGTTCAGTGGTAGGTGAAAAATTTGCCAGAGCAGCTCATGAAGCTTTAAAAAGGAAGATTCCCTTAATCAATTTTTCCGCATCTGGTGGTGCCAGAATGCAGGAATCATTGTTTTCTCTTATGCAGATGGCTAAAACCTCGGCTGCACTGAAGAAACTGGAAAATGCCGGAATTCCGTATATTTCAGTTTTAACCAATCCAACTACGGGTGGTGTTTCTGCGAGTTTAGCAATGCTAGGTGATATTAATATCGCTGAACCGGATGCGTTGATTTGTTTTGCAGGTCCGCGTGTGATTGAGCAAACGGTTCGTGAAAAGTTACCTGAGGGTTTTCAGCGTGCGGAATTTTTACAAGAACATGGTGCTGTTGATATGATTGTGGATCGCCGCGATATGAGAACAACGATACATAGACTGTTGACTTTGTTAAAAAACCAAACAACTTCGAAACCAATTCAACCGGATGCGATATTAACGAGTGACTCCAAAAATGGCGAAGCAGCCTGAGACAAAAACACTTGCTGACTGGCTGGAAAAACTCGAAAATTCACATAACAAAAAGATTGACCTGGGACTGGACAGAGTCAGAAGTGTTTATCATAGTCTGAATCTGGGCAAGATTGCCCCAACAATTATTACTGTTGCGGGTACCAACGGCAAAGGTTCAACTGTTGCGATTTTGTCTTCTATTTGTCAAAAAGCCGGATATAAAACCGGATGCTTTACCTCGCCTCATATTCTAAAATACAACGAGCGTATTAAAGTCAATGATGCCAATTGTTCTGATGTTGAAATTATTGATGCCTTTGAACAAATTGATAAGAACCTTAATGGAGTCACACTCAGCTATTTTGAGTATGCAACTTTGGCTGCATTGATTATATTCAAAAGTCAATCTGTTGATGTAGCAATTCTGGAAGTTGGTTTGGGCGGGCGATTGGATTCGGTGAATGTAGTGGATACCGATTGTGCGATTATCACTACAATTGATATCGACCATGTTTCATGGTTGGGAGATAATATTGAGTCTATCGGCTTTGAAAATGCAGGAATCATGCGTCCCGGAAAGCCTGCGATCTATGGGGATCAAAATTGTCCAAATTCTATTATTAAACACGCAAAATCAATTGGTGCAAACTTGGTTTTTGTTGGTGAAGAAATAACTGTAGGTGAAATTAATTTGCAAGGCGATTATCAAATTAAAAACGCCAGAACAGCTATCACCGCATTGCATGAATTATCAAATCAATTAACAATCAGGCAAGAGCACATTGATGAAGGATTAAAACATGTTCAAATTAATGGAAGGTTGCAAAAACTTCAACCTAATCCTGAAATTATCGTTGATGTCTCGCATAATGAGCAAGCTGCCAAATCATTGCTAAAGTGGTTGTCACACCATCCGGTAAAAGGTAAAACTATTGCTGTATTTTCAGTTTTAGCAGATAAAAATCCAAAAAATTGGGTACATTTATTTAAAGACACGATTGATATGTGGTTTATTTCGCAAACCATTTCTGAACGTGCGATGCCGAAACAAGAATTACTAAAGACATTATCAGAATCGGCTCAATTGATTTGTTCATTCAATACAATTTCAGATGCATTCACTCAAGCTGTTAATGTCGTTGATAACGATGACAGAGTTTTGGTTTTTGGTTCATTTTATACCGTTAGTGAAGCTATGAACGCTTATGCTGGTTGATTTGCATTGCCACACAACATGTTCCGACGGTGAATTGACTCCTGAAGAAATTATCAAGCTGGCAAAGCAAAATAACATCGAAATTTTATCCATCACTGATCATGATAATGTTGATGCTTATAGCCAAATTGCAGAATTATCAGATGACATTCAATTGGTTCCCGGGATTGAATTTTCAACTCAATGGCAGAAATGTTCGGTACATATTGTTGGTTTGAATATTGATATTAAGAATTCAAAATTACTATCAGCAATCAATTCCCAAAAGGAATCAAGGATACAAAGAGCAAAGAAAATTTCTGCAAAACTTGAAAAAGTCGGACTTAAAAATTCCTACGAGAAATTGAGCGAAAACAACAACAGACAGATTGGCAGACCTGATTTTGCTAATTTGCTGGTGGAACAAGGAATTGTTGAAAATCATCCTCAAGCGTTTAAGAAATATCTGGGGAGTGGAAAACCGGGAGATATTAAAAATCTTTGGCTAGAACTTAAAGATATTATCGCTGTAATCCTTGAATCCGGCGGAGTGCCGGTTTTGGCTCATCCTTTGCATTACAAATTTACCAACTCAAAACTCAAGCGTCTGATTTCTGATTTTGTAGATTTGGGAGGGCAGGGTCTGGAAATTATGAGCGGTTATCAAAATAGAGAAAAAACGCAATACTTGAATAAACTGGCAATTGAATTCCGGTTACAGATTTCCGTTGGCTCCGACTTTCACCGAATGAGTCGTTGGAGTCAACTGGGAGTAAATACAGAAATATTACCAGAGAATAATTACGTTTGGGAGAATTTATAACTCGTAGAGATGCATGAGAGTACGCATCTCCACGAGTGCTTGACATGCAATTACAAGGCTTCAATAATTCCGGCTGCTCCCATACCGGTTCCAATACACATAGTTACCATTCCGTATTTGCCACCTGTTCGGCGTAATCCATGAATTGCAGTTGCAGCACGAATCGCACCGGTCGCTCCAAGTGGATGCCCGAGAGCAATAGCACCACCATTGGGATTGACTCTCTCAGGATTCAAGCCTAAGTCGTTGATAACTGCTAATGATTGAGCAGCAAAGGCTTCGTTAAGTTCTATCCAATCCATATCCTCTTTTTTGAGTCCGACTTGTTTCAATGCTTTGGGAATGGCTTTGATAGGTCCGATTCCCATGATTTCAGCTGGAACACCGGCTACTGAAAAGGCTTTGTATTTAGCAATCGGAGTCATGTTATATTTTTTCAAAACTTCTTCATTCACCAATAACAAAGCACCGGCACCATCACTCATTTGTGAACTGTTTCCGGCAGTAACTGACCCACCCATGCGAAAAACCGGTCTTAATTTTGATAACACTTCGATGCTGGTATCCGGTCTTGGGCCTTCATCTGTATCAACCTGATGCGTTGAAACTTGGGTTGTTGCATTAACCAGATTGGCGGCCCTTGATTCAATTTCATAAGGGATGATTTCATCTTTGAAAAGACCATCCTGAATGGCTTTCATTGCTTTCATGTGTGAGTTATAAGCGAATTCATCCTGTGCTTCACGACTGACTTTCCATTGAGTCGCTACATTTTCAGCGGTAATTCCCATGCCGTAGGCGATTCCAATATTATCATCTATAAAAACTTTTGGATTCATGGCTATTTTATGTCCCATCATTGGAACCATACTCATGCTTTCTGTTCCACCCGCAATGGCACAATCCATTTGTCCGGTTGCTATTTGTTGGGCAGCAATAGCAATTGCTTGCACACCGGATGAACAAAAACGATTGATCGTCATTGCAGGAACGGTATCAGGAATACCGGCTAATAAACTGGCAATCCGAGCGACATTCATACCTTGTTCGGCTTCAGGCATAGCACAACCAATAACAATGTCACCGATTTCATTTTTATCAAAGTCTGGATGACGCGCCAGCATCGTTGATAAACAATGAGCCAATAAATCATCCGGACGGGTTTTATTAAACATTCCTCTTGGAGCTTTACCAATCGGAGTTCTGACAGCTTCTACAATATAAACTTCTTGTGTTTGTTTCATGATATTCTCCAATAGATTAGTTTCTTAAAGGTTTGCCGGTTGTCAAAGTGTGTTCGATTCGAGCAAGTGTTTTTGGCATTTGAATCAGCTCCATAAACAATTTTCGCTCTAAATCTAATAAATATTGTTCGGTAACCAATGAGTCACGGTCAACATCTCCACCACAAATCACGGTTGCAATTCGTACAGCTATTTCGTAATCGTGAGGACTCATCATGTGTCCCGCCATCATATTTGCCAGAATCATTTTCATATTTGCAATACCGGCTTGTCCCGCAACCCGGATTTGAGTGTCTTCAGCAGGAGCTCTGTAACCTTTGGCATTCAACCATTGAATTTTTTGTTTGGCAACATAAAGAACTTCGTGGCTATTGAACACAACATCGGTACATGGTTTCAGCAGTTTCCATTGTTTGGCTTCGGATGCTGAACCTGAAACCTGTGCCATAGCGACCAATTTGAAAAAATGTTCGAGTTGAGGGTAGAGGTCACCGGTTTCAAAATCTTCGGATGTACGGCGAGCAATTTCTTTCAAACCACCACCTGCAGGAAGCAAACCAACTCCTGCCTCCACCAAACCAATCCATGAATCAAAAGCAGCTACAACTGATGTGGCATTCATGGAGAATTCGCAACCACCTCCAAGTGTTAAGCCTCTTGTGGCAACAATGGTAGGAACCTGAGAAAACCTGAGTTTTTGGGATGTTTGCTGGAATTTATTCACTAATTGTTCGACCAATTCCACTTTTCCTTCGGAAATTGCCATTGCAGCAGGAGCAAGGTTCGCTCCTAGAGTGAATGGCTCAGAATATTGCCAAAGTACCAGTCCTTTGAAGCCCTTTTCAGCAACTTCAACTGCTTTTTGAATTCCTGAAAGAACTCCGTCAGTAATGATATTTTTCTTGGTTTTAAAGCTGGCAATCAGGATTTCATCATTTTGGTGCCATAAGCGTATATCATCGTCTTCAAAGACAGTCACTCCATAATCGGCAGTTTCTCCGATTGTTGGTACAGGGAATATTTGACGTTTGAACACATCCAATTGAGCTCGTGGCTGGAAATTATCATTTTCGGGTGAATATGAACCATCTTGTGTGTGTGGATTGTCAATTTTAGCAACCCAATTCGGCAGATTCTCACTTATCATGCTTTCACCATTGGAAATATCTTCTTCAATCCATTTACAGACTTGTTTCCAACCGGCATCCTGCCAAATTTCAAAAGGTCCTTGTTGCCAACCAAATCCCCAGCGAATAGCAAAGTCCACATCTCTGGTTGAATCCGCAATTTCTGCCAGATGATAAGCTGAATAGTGGAACAAATCTCTGTACATGCTCCACAAAAATTGCGCTTGAGCTGAATCTTTCATGGCTCTCAGTTGTGCAAATCTCTCACCGGCGTTTTTATTTTTCAGAACAGCCAAAACATCAGGCTCTATTTCAGCATTTTGTGTTCGATATTGACCTTGCTCAATGTCTATAATTTTAATTTCTTTGCCTTGCTTTTGATAAACACCGGCGCCGCTTTTTTGCCCTAAAGCACCATTTTTAATCAATTCCTGTAGCCATTCTGGCAATTGATAGTGTTGATTCCACGGATCATCCGGCAAACCATTTTTCATAGTGTTTACTGTATGGTTGAGTGTGTCTAAACCAACCACATCAGCGGTTCTGAATGTGGCACTTTTGGCTCTGCCAATCAATGTTCCGGTTAGAGCATCAACGGTTTCCAGAGGAATATTGAACTTCATTCCGTGATAAATGGTGCAGATAATTGAGAAAACACCGATTCGATTGGCAATAAAATTCGGTGTATCTTTTGCGTTAACCACACCTTTGCCTAAAGTTGTTATCAAAAATTCAGTTAAATCATCAATGACTGATGGCTCGGTTGTCTTTGCAGGAATAATTTCGACCAGATGCATGTATCGGGGCGGGTTGAAAAAATGCACGCCACAAAATCTTTGTTTGAGGCTTTCTGGAAAAACTTCTGCCAAACTATTAATACTCAATCCGGATGTGTTTGTGGCAAAAATAGCATTCTCATTGACATAATCTTCAATTTTGTCATAAAGACTTTTCTTGATGTCCATGCGTTCCGCAACCGCTTCAATAATCAAGTCAGCTTGAGAAAGTTTTTTTAAATCTTCATCATAATTGGCAGCTTCAATCAACTTTGCGGCGGATTTGACTTCTAAAGGAGCGGGTTTGAGTTTGCCAAGCATTTTGATAGCTGTATCAATAATTTTGTTTTTGTTGCTACCCTCAGATGGCAAATCAAACAAAGTGACAGGAATTCCGGCATTGGCAAAGTGGGCTGCTATTTGTGCACCCATCACACCAGCTCCAAGAACTGCAGCTTTTCTGATGTTGTGTTTATTCTTCATGTTTCTTTTTCTCGTAGTTATTTCCGAAATGGTTAGTTAACTGTATATCAAGGATGCTTTGATAGGCATCTCTGAGTTGTTCTGATTGTTCGATACTGACGATACCGGCAGCCAAGCATCGGTTGATAAGTGTCTCGTAATTATCTGTTGTTACCGGCGTTCCGGTGACATTGGTAACAGCAATTTCGGCAGATTCGGCAATTTTTAGTTTTTGTTTGGCATCAAAAATTTTCTGCAAAAATTGTGAATGCTCATACTCGTTATTACTATTTTCCAGTTTGCAAATGCTTTCGATTTCATTATCCATAGGTTGGTTACCACTACTGTAATGAAACGGTTTGCCGAGAGGAAACAACATCGCTTTAATTAGCAATGCGGGAAAACGATTAAACGCCAGATTGATAGAATCGTTCAGTGATTTTTGAGTGTTATAAAGTCCATTCTTTAAACTAAACTTAATTAAATCTTTGGCTGCTGAACTATTAAAAACTGGTTGCTCATAGCATGAATAAATTGTTACTAAAGTTGCAAGCTCCTGAATACTGCGTCCTAATTGCCCGGCGAAACTGGTATTAATTCTTTTCTTGAATGTCCAGTTAATCAGAATGATGTCTGATAAAAATGCAAAACTGGCACTCATCCTTTTGATCATGTTTTTATACTTGTTTTTAGGAAAAAGTAAGCGAACAAAAAATGAAGTTCTGAAAGAGTATAACCATAATTTAATCAGATTCTGTAAAATATAACCGATATGCTGAAACGCGAGCTTATCAAATTGTATCAAGTCAAAATTCTTTTTGTCGGTTAGTAATTCAACTTCTTTATCGTAATAAGGATGACATGCCAGAGCCGCTTTTTTAATTAATGGCAATTGATTGATTTCATGACTCATTCCGTCAAGTTCTGTTGCCAGATGTGCGACTTTATAGAATGTTCTGACCCGGCTTTCTGTTTTGATGTTGTGAGAATTTGAACCCAGTATCTCACGCAATAGTGTCAGTTGCTTCATTGTTTGGTTGATATTTAAACTTTTATTTAATATCGCTGTGAAACGAAAAGGCTGAGAGGATAACCCATGTTGCAATGAAATATTATCAAGAATTTGAAGTTTTAAACACTGACTGAATTGTTCCTTCAGTTTTGATAAGACAATTTTATAACTTAATAATTGTCTGCCGTTTTGTTTTTGAATATGAGCAAAATACCACGAAGTTAAAGTGAGAGTTTTATTAATTGGTATTGACACTCCTAATGGCCAAATATTACATGCATAGCATTGATTTTTATATAAATATTCGAGACCTTTGCCAATTCCGGAGGTTTCGTTGACAATATGTTCAAATGGAATAAATACGTCATTGCCGGTACATGCGTAATAACTGAGATAATCATCATACGACTTCAATCCTTTCTGGTACTCAAGTCCTTTAATCTCATCACTAATGATGCAAATTGCAGTTCCTAAATGTGTTTTTTCACTGTAAATATTATTGAAATCTTTAATATTTACATTGATGAAAAAACAATTGGATTTGGAAGTTCCAAGTAAAATCAAATCCTGAAAAGACACTCTCACACCTAAGACTTGTTCCCCATCAATGAACTTTTTCTCGACACGCCCTTCGATGGAAGATTTCTGACTGTCGATGCTTTCATACAATGATGTTGGTTTTAAATAGGGTGTTAACTTTCCTTTTGAAAACTGTGGAAGATATTTTTGTTTCTGTTTTGAATTGGCAAAATTATTTATCAAACTACTCAGAGAGTCCAGGTTTAGTAGTCCTATGATTGCAGCAAGAACGGAGTCATATTTGCTTATATTTTTCAACAATGAAGAAATGTCTTTTATGGACAGATTTTGTCCGTTGTAGCTTGCCGGAATTTGTAAAGAGCCGGCACCGACTGCAACAAGATTGTTAACATCTGAAACTTGACTGGATGTTTTTTTATTTGAAAAATAATGTTGAATTTTATTTGATAATGCCGTGCTATTTGTTTTATTTTCAGAAAAATCAACGGATGCAAACTCGAAATCAACTTCACCACGGAATATTTTTTTCTCGAACTCACTGGCAAACCAGCCATCATCAATTCGGCTGAATGATTTCCAGTTATTATCGGATTGTAGTAAATAGTCACAAAATGGCTTGGTGATAAAACGTCTTCGAATATTTCTAAAATTCAGGAAGCTGAGAGTTAAAATGGTCAGAATAAAAAATATACTGAATTCAAGTGTTTCGATTTTGCCGAATTGAAAAAATAGTATCTCAATCGTGATTAAAATTATGGAATAAAGATAAAGTCTGAGACGATAAAAACCTGCGAAAATTGTTAATAAAGCTATACTGAATAATAACCAAAACATTTATTTTTCAAGACTATTTTGTAAAGAACATTGAGCAAAATCAATAAGTTCGTTACAACATGTGTTGAAATATTCGGAATCACTCATTCCGCCACTACGGCTGGAGGCTCCAAAATCTGCCATAACATAGACAAGCGCACCCATAATGAAATGAAATCTCCAGAAAATCACTTTTTTGTCCAGTTCCGGACAAGCTCTTTGAAGTGCGGTCGCAAAGCGTTTAATGACATTAGCATATTTTTTACTTAACAACTCATGAAGAAACTCGCTTTTTTCAGCATAAGCTCTGGCAAGAACTTGCATGAATCTTTTGCCACCTTGATGATTGTCGTTACTCATTGTAAGCGCAGGGGCAATAAATGCTTCGAGAATTTGTCTTAAATTGCAAGGGGAATCTGAGCCGGATTCCAACTCATCAAGTAGCTTAATACGCAATTCAAAAAGATTATTCAATCTTCTTTCAAGCATTTCTTCTATTAACTTTTCCTTATTACCAAAATGATAATTAACTGCGGCAAGATTTGTTTGAGCAATATTGCTGAGGCTTCTTAGTGAAATTCCTGAAAAACCTTTCTCAGAGATTATTTTTTCTGTTGTGTCGAGAATTCTCTCTTTTGTTGATAAAACAGTCATTTTATTAGTATTTTTATTGTTGGAAGTATTTTAGTAAATAGTTGTCATTTTTACAATTCAAACGTTTGTTTGAGTTTGTAATTGATAGATAAAACTTGTCAATTTGTTTATTTGTTAAAACAAAAAATCTAATAATTTCTCCGCATAAAACAATTACATCCAATAATCCAGCTAATCTATATTTTTTGCGGGTTTGACTGTCAAAATCACAATGAAAATGTGTATAATTACGCGCTTTTGGGTTTTATCCTTAATATTTTATTGTTTTGGTTGTCATTTTGTTTGAAATAAAAGCAACAACAGTTAAAATTTTAGGTTAATAATTTTTTATAACTTTTGGAAAGTAAAACTATTTTTTCAAAACTTTCCAAACCATAAATTGGAGAATTATACAAAATGGCAATACAACGTACTTTGTCAATTATCAAGCCGGATGCAGTAGCAAAAAACGTAATTGGAAAAATCTATCAAAGATTTGAAGATGCGGGATTAAAAGTTGTTGCTTCTAAAATGAAGCACTTGAGCCAAAAAGAAGCCGAAGGCTTTTATGCAGTTCACAAAGACAGACCATTTTTTGGTGAATTGGTTGCTTTTATGACTTCAGGTCCTGTCATGGTTCAGGTTTTGGAAGGCGAGGAAGCAATTGCAAAAAACCGTGAGTTGATGGGAGCGACTAACCCTGCTGAAGCAGCACCTGGTACTATCCGTGCGGATTTCGCGCAAAGTATTGATGCAAATGCAGTGCATGGGTCTGATGCCGCTGAAACTGCAGCTGTTGAAATTGCTTACTTTTTCTCCAGCACAGAATTGTGCCCAAGATAACGATAACAAAGTGAATCAAGTTGGTCGGTGATAAAATAAATCTTCTCGGCTTGGATCGAGCTGCACTGGAGCGTTTGTTTGCCAGAATTGGTGAGCAAAAATATCGTGCGGCTCAATTTATGAAAGCTCTTTATCATCATTATCAAACTGAATTTGATAGTTTAACCACTTTCAGTAAATCCTTAAGAGCTAAAATGCAGGAGTTTGCATCTCTTGCCGTGCCTCAAGTCATCAGTGAAAAAATATCTGATGATGGTACGATAAAATGGCTCATGCAAATGTACGAAGGCAACGCTATTGAGACGGTTTATATTCCGGAAAAAAATCGTGGAACACTCTGCATTTCATCTCAAATTGGTTGTTCTCTAAATTGTTCTTTCTGTGCAACCGGAGCTCAGGGGTTTAACCGTCATCTATCGACAGATGAAATCGTCGGTCAAGTCTGGGTCGCTGCCAGTCGTTTAGGCCAATCAACGAAAAATAGGAAAATCACAAATATCGTTTTGATGGGAATGGGTGAGCCATTAGCCAATTATTCCAATGTCCTTCCTGCTTTGAAGATATTCGTTGATGATTTTGGTTTCGGGTTTGCTAATCGCAGAGTGACTGTCAGTACATCTGGAATGGTTCCGTATATCCAGCAACTCAATAAAGATATTGATGTTTCATTGGCAATTTCTCTTCATGCTCCCAATGATGAATTGAGAAATCAATTGGTACCTCTTAATAAAAAGTATAATATCAAAGAATTATTATCTGCTTGCTCGGATTTTATTAAGGATAAGCGAAAAGCAAAAATCACAATTGAATACACGCTCATCAAAGGAGTTAATGATCAACCCGAGCATGCCAGAAGCCTTGTAAAACTGTTGTCTAAAATTCCTTGTAAAATTAATTTGATACCATTCAACCCATTTCCCGGGAATGATTACCAAAGACCGGATTATGACACAGTTGAGCAATTCCAAAATATATGTGAAAAAAGCCGAATCGTCACTACAGTAAGAAGAACAAGAGGTGATGACATTGATGCTGCTTGCGGTCAATTGGCAGGTGACTTTATGGACAGGACCAGACGTTCAAATAATACATTACTCAAACTAAAGGTTTCATAGCTATGAAAAAACAATATTCAAAACTTTTATTAATTTCGATTTTGTCAGTTTTGATTATTGGATGCGGGAAACCTTCCACCAGAAAAACGACTGAAAACAGTCGAACAGAAGCAGTCAAACAGGTTGACTCAACATCAGCAGAAAAAATTAACGTTGATTTGGGTGTTGGTTATTTACAAAGAGGCAAACCCGGTGATCTCGATATTGCTCTCGAGAAATTTAAACGGGCTGTATTGATAAATCCCAAATTTTCATTAGCGCATTCAATGTTAGCAACGGTTTATGATCGTAAAGGTCTTTTTGACAGTGCAGAAAAACACTATAAACTTTCGATAAAATACAATAATGGAAGTCCTGATATTATAAATAATTATGCTAATTTTCTTTGTCAAAGAGGTAAATATCAGGAGGCAGTTGACAAGTATCTTGAAGTTGTAAAAAACTCGCAATACAAAACACCGGCAGCCGCTTATGAAAATGCGGGTGTTTGTTCCTACCGTGCAAAGAATGAAGAACAAGCCGAAAAATACTTCAGAATGGCTCTGCAGGAAAACAAAACACAACCTAATTCATTGTATTACTTGCTTAAAATTAGTTTGAACAAACAGGAATATATGAAATCAAGAGCTTTCTTGCAAAGATTAGAGCAGGTCATTCCTGCTTCCGAAGAAATGCTGATATCTGGATATAAAATTGAAAACGGACTTGGAAATACTAAACTAGCTGCGAATTACTTGACCAAATTACAGAAAAAATTCCCCAAATCTGATTTTCTAAAAATAATAAACTGAGGATAAAAATGCAGGCAGAAAACGAAAATAATTTGAGACAACTTCGGGAAGCGAAGAATCTCAGCATTAGCCAGGTGGCAGCGAAATTGAAGCTGACAACCAGCGCTATAGAAAAACTGGAAAGTAGCGAATTTGCATCACTTGGTGCGTACACTTATGTTCGTGGCTACTTAAAAAACTATGCTGACTTGCTAGAAGTAGATGCTGAAAAACTCATAGGTTTGTTACCTCGTAAAGAAATGGAAGTTCCACTGATTAATACCAAGTCTAATGTAGCGAAAAGCGTTAAATTTAAACGTCATTCTAAAAATTTCGCCAGTTATGCTATCGGAACATTTATATTCGTCGCTATTTGTTTTAGTGGTTGGTTTTTATTAAAAAATTATCCTGTTTCCAAAAAAAATGAAGAGTCGATACAAATAGCCGACAATAAAACATTGGAAATCACTCCTCCGGCTAATAAACCTGAAAACGAAAATACAGATACAGCTAATTCAGATAATTATCATTATTCCTCATTAATTCCTTCTGAATCAGTTAACAGCCAGCAAGCGCAAAATAACGAATCTGAAACAAGTACAGCCTCATCGCCTGATAGCTTGGCGATTCCGTCAAAAGATGAAGTTTTATCATTAGGTGGCGATGAAGAAGCTATCCAGAATTTATCAGAAGTGAATGATACACTCACTGCAAAGTATCAAATTCAAGTGATAGCTACTGAAACCAGCTGGGTTAAAGTTGAACATTTAAATGGAAACAAATTGCATAATGATTTGTTAAATCCGGGTTTTGTAAATCTGGAATCTGATGAAAAAGTTCACTTTAGAATTGGTAACAAAGATAATGTCAGGGTTGTTATCAACGGTGAAGAAATTGATTTATCGAAATACTCAAGAAAGAATATTGCCGATTTTAACTGGCCGGTAGATGGTTAAATCTGAGCTGTAAAACTTTAAAAACAAAATTTAACTATTTCTCCCAAAATAGTACAAATATCATGGGAGTGTTTTAAAATACCCCAAATAATGGACTCGGGAATTTCAATTGAGTAAAAACACGAAACAAATTAAACGAATCCGAGGGATGTATGACGTGCTCCCCGCAGATGTTTGGATTTGGCAAAAACTGGAATCGACAATTTCCAGAGTTTTCACCTCTTATAACTTTTCAGAAATCAGGCTGCCACTTGTTGAGGAAACCAGATTATTTCAAACAGCCATTGGTGAAGTGACTGATGTTGTTGAGCGTGAAATGTTTAGTTTTCCGGATCGTTCCGGAACATCTTTGACCTTGAGACCGGAAGGAACTGCCGGTTGTGTTAGAGCCGTGATTCAAAACGATTTATGTAATCGAGGACTCACTCAAAAACTATGGTATAACGGCCCGATGTTTCGTTATGAAAGACCACAAAAAGGTCGAAACCGACAGTTCACTCAAGTCGGTGCTGAGATATTTAACATGGAAAATCCCGAAGCTGATGCTGAATTGTTGCTGATGTCTTCAAGACTATGGAAAGAACTTGGTTTGCCAAATGTTCGACTAGAGATAAACTCATTAGGTACAGATTCTTCAAGAAGTCAATATCGTGAAGTGTTGATTTCTTATTTTAAAGAACATATCGAGATTCTCGATGAAGATGCAAAAAGACGTCTTGAAACCAATCCATTAAGGATTTTAGATTCAAAAAATCCGGCCATGCGTACCGTCATTGAAAATGCTCCGTTACTGACGGAATATTTGGATAACGAATCAATTGAGCACTTTACAAAAGTAAAATCAATCCTCGATCAATGCAGAATACCGTATATTGAAAATCCCAAGTTAGTCAGGGGTTTAGACTATTATTGCAAAACGGTGTTTGAATGGATAACCGATGATTTAGGGGCTCAAGGAACGATTTGTGCCGGAGGCAGATATGATTCTCTGGTAGAAAGGCAAGGCGGTAAACCAACACCGGCTGTCGGTTTTGCAATGGGTCTGGATCGAATTGTTGAGTTGATTAAAGATTTAAATTTATGGCAACAACATAGTTCTGTAGATGCTGTGTTAATTGTTGATAATGCCATTGACTCTGCCTTAGCAAGTCAATTCTCTGAAAAAATCAGAGAGAGTTTGCCAGGAATTAATTTATTTGTGAATCAAAGTGGTGGAAGTTTTAAGTCTCAGTTTAAAAAAGCAGATAAACTGAATGCAGACTTTGCTATCATATTGGGAGAAAATGAAATAAAGAATGATTTTATTACTGTCAAGTCATTGAAAAATAAAGATTTAGGGCAACAAGAATTACAATACAATAACTTTGTTGAGTTTATGAAAACGAATGCCAACTTAAGAGAAAGTTAATGGAAACTGAATTAAAACAAAGACTCATTGGTGCCTCAGTCATCATTGCATTGGCGGTTATCTTTGTGCCGATGCTATTTGATGATTCAAAAGTAAATCAAAACCAGACTCTTTCTATCAAAATTCCGGATCAGCCAAGTGACCTTAAACACAAATCCATAGCGATAGAACCTGTAAATAATCAGGATACACAAAGTGCTGAAATAAATTCACAAACTCCAGATTCAAACACAACTCAGGAGACAGCATCAGAAATTAAACCGGTGGTAAAAAAAGAAGAGCAAATTATTGACGTTGTAGATAATTCTTTGAATGATAAAAAGCCGGAAAATCAGAACAAGCCAGAATCAAACCAGGCAAATAAAACTGAGAGTAAAGACGAGAAACCAATCACAAAAATTGAGAAAAAGCCTGAAATCACTGAAACTCAGCCGGATATAGTGAGTGCGAATTCATCCGGCTCGGAATTTGGTTGTCGCTTGCAATATGGTGTGTTTTCTCAACAAAAAAACGCCCAGCAATTAAAGGCTAAATTACTGAATAAAGGATATAGCGCAGTTGTAGTAAAGGACTTGGATAAGGAAGTGTATAAGGTTTATTCTGAGATGTTGGATTCATCGAGTGAAGCTGAAAAACTCAGTCAAAAGATTGTCGCACTCAAGTTAAATATTGGAAAACCAGTTATAGAAAATCTTGATGAAGAAGCATTTAACTCGTTGCTTGATACCGGCTGGATTGTACAGATTGGTATTTATAGCAATAAAAAGAACTCGTTGGCTCAACGTGATGAGATAAGAAAATCGGGATTTTTATGTTTTGTGGATGAAATTATAGCTTCAGGCAATAATCAATATCGGGTAAGAGTTGGTCCTTACGCGACCAGAGATGAAGCCAAAGACGCTGAAAAACAATTGCTTGATAAACTAAAATTAAAAGGGCTTGTAAAACCTCATGAAAAACAAAAGGTAATTAGCAAATGAATTGGCTAGATTATGTGTTTATCGGAATCCTTGCAATTTCTGTAATCATTAGTATTTTCAGGGGATTAACTAAGGAAGTCTTATCGTTATTAATTTGGGTTGTTGCTTTTTGGTTAGCGTATCATTATGTTGATGTCGGAGCTAAATATCTGGAATCTTACATTGAGCTTCCTTCAGCCAGGCATTTGATTGCATTTGTAGCTATTTTAATTGCTGCATTATTTTTAGGAAGCATCATTAACTTTATTCTAGGAAAACTGATTAAATCTACCGGTCTGAGCGGTACGGATCGTTTTTTTGGAATGTTCTTTGGTTTGTTAAGAGGGGTTGTTATTATCATTGTGATTGCTTTCTTCGTCAGAGCCACACCACTTTCTGAAGATCCTTGGTGGCAAAACTCAAAACTGGTACCCTACGCAGGAAAGATTGCCGAATGGGCAAGAGTAAGAATGCCGGAGAGTTTTTCAAAGTATTTTTCATTTATCGAAAATAATAAAGTTGTGGAGCAAACATCAGAAATGCTTAAAAAGGCTGCGGAAAATGTGGAATCAAGCAAACAACTGGATCAATTAATGCAAAGTTTATCCGATAATGAAGCAGAGACTAATGACCAAACAGAAGGAGGTTCCAACTGATGTGTGGAGTGGTTGGTGTTGTTAGTCAAAGTGATGTGGCTTCTACAATTTATGAATGTCTGACAGTATTACAGCATCGGGGACAGGATGCAGCAGGGATAGCAACCTGTGAGAATCGCAGAATCGCATTGGTCAAGGATAATGGCTTGGTCAGAGATGTCTTTAATGCTGAAAATGTAAAAAAGCTTCATGGAAATATGGGCATTGGTCACACTCGTTATCCGACAGCGGGTGGCGATAATCGCTTGGAAGCCCAACCTTTTTATGTCAACTCACCATACGGGATTGTTCTTGCTCACAATGGTAATTTAGTTAATACCGAAAAACTCAGACGGGAACTGTTTGAGGAAGATCGAAGACACATCAATACCGGTTCAGATTCCGAAGTCCTGCTGAATGTATTAGCACATGAATTACAGAAAAATCATGAAATTGAATTAAAAGCGGATATGGTTTTTAAAGCCATTACCAATTTAAATAAACGCTGCGTCGGAGGCTATGCTGTTGTGGCTATGGTTCCCGGGCATGGAGTGATTGGTTTTCGTGATCCAAATGGTATCAGACCTTTGGTTTTGGGCAAAAAAACAATCAATGGCCAAGATGAATACATTCTTGCATCCGAAAGTGTGGCTTTGGATTTGCATGGTTATAAACTTATAGATGATGTCCAGCCGGGTGAAGCGGTATTGCTAGGACTTGATGGAACTTTATACCGTCAGCAATGTGCTGAGAAAAAACAGCACACGCCTTGTATCTTTGAATTTGTTTATTTTGCCCGTGAAGACTCCATTATGGATAATATTTCTGTCCATAAAGCTCGTTTGCGCATGGGTGAGCATCTGGCAGATAAAATTTTGCGAGAGATGCCGGATCATGATATTGATGTGGTGATTCCAATTCCTGATACTTCTAGGACGAGTGCTATTCCTCTGGCTTATCGTTTGGGTGTTAAGTTTCGTGAAGGTTTTGTGAAGAACCGTTATATCGGCAGAACTTTTATCATGCCCGGACAAGCTGAAAGAGTGAAATCCGTTCGTCGCAAACTAAATGCCATTGAATTAGAGTTCAAAGGTAAAAATGTTCTCTTGATTGATGATTCAATCGTTCGCGGAACCACCTCAACTCAAATCATTCAAATGGCAAGGGAAGCAGGGGCAAAAAAAGTTTATTTTGCCTCGGCAGCTCCTCCGGTTCGCTATCCTAATATTTATGGAATTGATATGCCAGCTCCTAAAGAATTAGTCGCCTTCAATCGAACTGAAGAAGAAGTAACGGAAATCTTGGGAGCAGACAAAGTCATTTACCAATCTTTAGATGATTTGGTTGCTGCTTGTTCGAATGATAGCAAATATGTGAAAAACTTTGATACATCCTGTTTTTCCAATGAATACATCACACAAGTCGATGATGACTATTTTGAAAGACTGGAAAAAATTCGTAGTGATGAAGCCAAAAGAAAAGCATCGTAATTTCGACGTCACCATCGTTGGTGGTGGACTGGTAGGTATGGCATGTGCCTTAACTTTGTCAAAACTCGGTTTAACAATCAATCTTATAGAACATACAGAAAACAGTCACAACTCACATCCAAGTTATGATGATCGGACATTAGTGGTCAATCAGGCATCCATTCGGTTTTGGCAAAATTTAGGAATCTGGGAAAATCTTCTTGATGATATCACACCAATTAAACAGGTTCATGTTTCAAATAAAGGACATTTTGGTGTTGTAAAATTTGATGCTTCTGACTTTGAAATTGATGAATTGGCGTTTATTGTCGAAGCAAAAAAACTAGGAATGTCGCTTTACCAAAAAGTCATTGATAATCAAAGTATTAATCTGATTTGCCCGGCAAAATTTTTGGAATTCAACAACTTAGATGATTCTATTGAAATAAAGTATCAATTCGAATCTGAGGAATTTACAGATAAAAGCACATTGATGATTGCTGCTGATGGTATTCAATCGGGAATTCGTAAAACACTTAATTTACCGACTGAAGTTAAATCCTATGAAAGGACAGCCATTATTTGCAACATCACTCCCGAACTCAAACACAATCATTGTGCCTATGAACGATTAACCAAAGAAGGACCGACAGCATTATTACCTTTCATGAATAATCGTTGTGGCTTTGTTTGGTCGGTTAAAAGTTCCGAAGCTGATGAAATCATGTCACTTTCCGATTCAGAGTTTTTAAAAAGGGCACAAACTCAATTTGGTTATCGTTTAGGTCGCTTTTTGAAAGTTGGCAAAAGAAGTTGTTATCCCTTGTATTTTGTCAAAGTGCCACAGCAAACTTCCAATCGGGTTGTTTTGATGGGTAACGCCGCTCATGGTGTCAGCCCGGTTTCAGCTCAAGGTTTAAATTTAGCGGTCAGAGATATTGCAAATCTGGTGGACGTTATGGAATTGGCGATTGAAAAAAATAATGATATTGGTAGTGTACAAGTATTGGAAAAATATCAACAAAGTGTCGATACAGATCAAACTCAAACCATGCAATACACTGATGATCTGATGGAATGGTTTAAACTGGATGAGCCGGTAATTAATAAAATTCGATCTTTGGGATTATTTTCCTTACAACAATCCAATGTCGCAAAAATGGAGCTTTTCAAGCGAGCATCCGGCTATCGTGGTTTAACTCCCAAATTACTGAGGCAATCATGAAGAAATTTGATTTGATAATTTCCGGTGGTGGTATGGTTGGTTCTATATCCGCTGTCGCTGCCTGTCAATCCGGTTTATCGGTATTATTGATTGAATCGAATAAAAGTCCCTTCCTTACAGAAAACTCAGATATGGATTTAAGAGTTTCTGCAGTTTCCTGGCAGAATATCGAATATCTAAAGAAGTTGGGAATTTTTCAAAATCTTTATTCAAATCGGATTGCTCCGTATTCACACATGCAGGTTTGGGACACCAGAAGTCAGGCACACATCAATTTTGATGCCGATTTTTCTTCGCAGAGTTGTTTAGGGTATTTGTTAGAGAATAATAATTTGGTTCAGGCTGCCTGGAAGTCGCTTGATAGTTATCCAACTTGTGAAATTATAACAGGTCATTCCATTGATTCGTTAGAAAATACAGGTTCACAGGTTCGCGTTCAATTAACTGATGGTCATGAATTCAAGAGCAGGGCATTGATTTCGGCTGAAGGAAGAAAATCAAAAGTCAGAGAGTTTGTAAATATTAAGACGACTGAAAATGATTATCATCAGTTCGGTCTGGTCGCCTATCTAAGTATTAAAGATGCTCCTGAATTCACGGCTTTTCAGGCTTTCAACGAAGGTGGTCCAATCGGTGTGCTTCCGATGGGTGATAATTTGTTCTCAATAGTCTGGAGTTTGCCTAAAGATAAGGTTGATTATTGGCTATCTTGTGATGAACAAACTTTTGAACAGGGAATTGTCAATGCTTTATCGAATCATGAAATTGCACCAAAAGTAACTTTAAAAAGCGCAAGAGTAGCATTTCCATTAACTCAACTTTATGCTGAACGATATTTCAATAACCGCGTTGTTCTTTGCGGAGATAGTGCTCACGGAGTTCACCCATTAGCCGGTCAGGGCGTCAATCTGGGAATCGGTGATGTCCAATTATTGTTTGAATTACTGGATAGTTCAGTTCTTAAAGATGATTTGCTTTTGCATAAAAATTTACGAAAATATCAAAGAAGAAGAATTTCTCAGGTCAAAGAGACTTCGGAAATGATGAGTTTTTTGCATCATATGTTCAAAGATGATAATCATATTAAAAAACCATTACGAAGTTTAGGAATGAACTTAATCAATCAATCTCCTCTAAAAAAATGGTTTATGGCTCAAGCCGGCAGTTAATATCTCAGATAAATCATTTAATTCACTATTTCCTTGACGGCAAGAATCAATGATATACAATTCATATATCTTTAAATCAAGATAAAAGGATGAATATTGTTTCTGTATTTAAACTTCTGGCAGATGAAACCAGAATACGTTTGCTGCTTTTGCTAAAACAGACGGAACTAACTGTCGCTGAATTGTCTGCAACATTGCAATTGGCACAACCTCGTGTATCCACACATTTAGCAAAATTAAAGGAACTCAAGTTTGTTTTAGCCAGAAAAGATGGTGTTTCAACCTATTATCGAATCAATCATCAATTGATAAAAAGCGATTATCAGTATATTTTGAAGTCCTTAAACGATGAAGAAGAACAAAACTCCTTGGTTATCGAAGATAAGCAACGACTAACCAAAGTTTTGGAAGAAAGAGCAAAAAGTAAGAACTGGGTGGACTCTGTTGCCGGCGATATGGAAAGACAATATTCTCCGGGTCGAAGCTGGGAAGCTACAACCCGAGCTCTCAGTTATCTTTTGGAACTTGGTGATGTGCTTGATATAGGTTCAGGTGATGGCGTTTTAGCTGAACTTCTTCATAAAAGAGCTTTAACTTATACCTGTGTTGATAGCAGCCAAACTATTATCGAAGCGGCTCAAAGACGTTTATCGAATGCAGAAAATGTTCAATATGTAGTTGCTGACATGCATGCCTTAGGTTTAACCCAATCATTCGATACTGTGTTCTTGTTGCATGTTTTAACCTATTCAGAAAATGCTCAGGAAGCCATCGATCAAGCATCTAAATCTTTGAAGCCAAATGGAAAAATTCTGATTTCAACTTTAAAAAAACATCCGCACACTGAAATTGTTAAGGATTTTGGTCATGTTAATAATGGTTTTACAATTAAACAATTAACTAAATGGGTTGAAGCTGCGGGATTAAAAAACATTAAAGCCAAAGTCACTTCCATCGAAAGCAAGAAACCACATTTTGAAGTAATTACGCTCGAAGCTGAAAAATAATGACAACAAAACAAAAACTAATCTCACTATTACAACAAAGAATTCTATTGCTGGATTCCGCAATGGGAACGATGATTCAATCTTACAAGTTGAGCGAATCTGATTATCGGGGCGAACAATTTCGTAATCATGAAAATAATTTAAAAGGAAATAATGATTTATTATCTATCACACAGCCGCAAATTATTGAGGAAATCCATTTAAAGAATCTGCAAGCCGGTTCCGATTTAATCGAAACTAACACATTTAACGCCACGCAAATTGCTCAGGCTGATTATGGAATGGAGTCTTGGGCTTATGAAATTAATTTTCAGTCCGCAAAGTTAGCCAAAAAGTGTTGTGAGCAATTTTCGACTGAGAGTAAACCTCGATTTGTGGTTGGCAGCATCGGTCCAACTAACCGAACGGCTTCGATTTCTCCCGATATCAATCGACCGGGTTATAGAAACGTCACTTTTCAGGAATTGGTAGATAACTATATTGAGGCTGCCAATGGTTTGCTTGATGGCGGTGCTGATATTTTAATGGTTGAGACTGTATTCGATACTTTAAATTGCAAAGCGGCAATTTATGCACTTTCTGAAGTTATGGAACAACGGAATGAGGATATTCCAATCATGATTTCAGGAACAATTGTCGATGCCAGCGGACGCACTCTGTCAGGTCAGACAACAGAAGCGTTTTATAATTCCGTTCGACATATAAAGCCATTAACCATAGGTTTGAATTGTGCGTTAGGAGCAAGGGATTTGATTCCTTATGTACGTGAGTTATCAAAAATATGTGAATGCTTTGTCAGTGTTCATCCTAACGCGGGATTACCCAATGAACTTGGCGAGTATGACGAAACACCTGAGGAAATGTCAGAAATTTTAGCTGAAATGGCAAAATCAGGGTTTGTGAATATTGTTGGAGGATGTTGCGGAACAACACCAAAACATATTCAGGTTTTCTCTGAAAAACTTTCAAATTTGAAACCTCGTACGATTCCCAAAATTCCTTCATTAACCAGATTATCAGGATTGGAAGCATTAAATCTGAGTAAAGAATTGAATTTTATCAATGTCGGTGAACGAACCAATGTCACCGGTTCGCTCATGTTTAAACGCTTGATTAAGGAACAGAACTATATAAAAGCGACCGAAGTGGCGTTACAGCAAGTGCAAAATGGAGCACAGATTATCGACATTAACATGGATGAAGGGTTGATAGACTCCAAAGAAGTGATGATTGAGTTTTTGAATATTATTGCTACAGAGCCTGAGATTGCTCGTGTACCGGTGATGTTTGATTCTTCCAAATGGGAAGTTCTTGAAGCCGGTTTAAGACATTGTCAGGGTAAAGGAATTGTAAATTCTATCTCGCTCAAAGAAGGCGAAGAAATATTCATTAAACAAGCAAAAACCATTCAAAAATATGGTGCGGCCGTGATAATCATGGCATTTGATGAACAGGGTCAGGCAGAAAGCAAAGTTCGTAAAGTCGAAATCTGTCGCAGAAGTTTTGATATATTGGTCAAACAGGTTGGTTTTGCACCCGAAGACATTATTTTTGATCCAAATATTTTTGCTATTGGCACCGGAATTGCCGAGCATAACAATTATGGAATTGACTTTATAGAAGCCACTCGAATTATTAAAAAAGAGATGCCTTTGTGCCATGTTTCTGGTGGTGTTTCTAACATTTCATTTGCGTTTCGTGGTAATAATCCTTTGCGTGAAGCGATACATTCGGTTTTTCTTTATCATGCTATTCAAGCCGGTATGGATATGGGAATTGTCAATCCCGGAATGTTAACGGTTTATGATGAAATCGAAGAGGAAGTCAAAGTCCGCATCGAAGATTTATTATTCAACAGAAGAGAAGATGCGACCGAGCGTCTCATGGAAATAGCAGATAAAATTCAGGGAAAACAACAAAAGCAAGAAGATAATACCTGGCGGGAACTCGATGTTGAAAAAAGATTATCTCATGCTTTGGTTCATGGAATTACTGAATTTATCGAATCTGACTCACAATCAGCATTTGAAAAACTACAAAACCCGCTGGATGTTATTGAAGGTCCGTTAATGGATGGCATGAACACTGTCGGCGATTTATTCGGAAGCGGTAAAATGTTTCTGCCACAAGTGGTTAAATCCGCTCGGGTGATGAAACAAGCGGTGGCATGGTTGTTGCCTTATATCGAAGCTCAAAAGGGCACACAAAAAAATAACGGCACCATCATTATGGCGACTGTAAAGGGCGATGTGCACGACATAGGAAAAAATATTGTTGGTGTTGTTTTAGGGTGTAACAATTATCAAATCATTGATTTAGGCGTAATGGTTCCGGCAAATAAGATTATTGATGCTGCCGTCGAGCATAATGCGGATATCATTGGATTAAGCGGATTGATTACACCATCTTTGGATGAAATGTGCAATGTCGCTGAAGAGATGGAAAAACGGGGATTAAAAATTCCGCTTTTGATTGGAGGAGCAACCACATCCCGAACTCACACGGCATTGAAAATCGAACCTAAATATTCTGCTGATACCATTTGGGTTAAAGATGCATCTCGTGCAGTTGGAGTTGCGCAAAAACTGACAGGTTCAGATAAAAACCGTATTGAGTTTTCTACAGAAACAAAACAACAATACGTAGAAATCAGAGAAAGAAGGAAGAATCAATCAAGTCGAAGACAACTGCTGAGTTTAAATCAAGCCAGAGATAATAAGCTCAATATCAACTGGCAGGAACAACCTCCTGTTCAGTCTGAATTTATCGGTATTAAAAAACTCACAGATTATTCTTTGATGGAAATTTCAAAATACATTGATTGGACTCCGTTTTTCCAAACCTGGGATATTCATGGTAAATTTCCGGCAGTTTTGGAAGATGAAATCGTTGGAAAAACCGCGACTGAATTGTTTCATGATGCTCAAAGAATGTTGCAAAAAATAATTGCTGAGAAATGGCTAACAGCAAATGCGGTATTTGGAATTTTTCCCGCAAACAGCGAAGAAGACGACGTTTTAATAAATTTTGAGAATAATAATCATCGCTTAATCAATTTACGTCAACAAAAACAAAAAGGCGGAAAAAACCTGTGTTTAAGTGATTTTATTGCCCCTCAAGAAAGTGGTTTTCAAGATTATTTGGGAATGTTTGCGGTTACAACCGGTATCGGAATTGAAAGGAAAATTAAGGAGTTTGAAAAATTTCACGATGACTATTCATCAATTATGCTGAAAGCACTTGCAGACCGGTTAGCAGAAGCCTTTGCAGAGCATTTGCATCAACTGGTTCGTACTGATTATTGGAAGTACACGACCGAAAATGAAATTTCAAATGAACAATTAATCAATGAAGACTATCAGGGAATCAGACCAGCTCCCGGTTATCCCGCTTGTCCTGATCACACGCAAAAAGAGTTGATTTTTGAGCTTCTTGAAGTGGAGAAAAACACAGGAATTCAATTAACTGAAGGATACACCATGTATCCGGCAGCATCAGTCAGTGGTTTTTATTATGCTCATCCACAATCCCAATACTTCGTTTTGGGTAACATTGATGAAGAGCAATTAAATGACTATGTCACCAGAAAAAATATTGACTTGGAGAAAGCCAAAAAAATTCTAGAGCCTAATTTGGAGAGCTGAAATAAAAAATCATAAAGAACTTTCTATTTCTTTAGCTAATATATCCTTTGTTCCATATGGAATCATGGAAAATATTTCAGAGACTTTAAAATCAAGATTTGGATTGAATTTGAAATCGACACGATATTTATTCCATTTTTTCACTGCTAAATCTGAAAACGAGAGTGGAGTGTTTAAATCTTGTGATAATTTTTTTGCAACATCTTCTTTTTCAAATTCAGTCAATGCCGGTGAAGCAAGAATCCTGAATATACCAAGTCTTCCACCTATAAAAATGGCCTCAAGATTTACATTGTCACTATAATTCGAAGCGCATACATAGACTTGATGGCTTGAAACATTTCCACCATCTTTACAATTTTGATTGTATACAAAACTAATTTTTGCCATATCCTGTAATCGATAACCGAAAACAGAGAAAGCGTGAATCCCTACATACGGGTTAGAGACACCATCTGCAAAAAACCAATTTTTAATTGTTTCTTCATGGTTTGCTGATTCATTCTTTGAAAAAAGAAGTTTCGATTTTGACTTATCAGAATATATATTAATTTTCTGAATGACTGTTTGAAATGATTTGTTGTGTTGAAAATCTGAAATTGTGAGAATTATTTCTACAAAATATTTCTTTTTTTCTGATTTTATCAAGTCTGATAAAAGTGACCCGTTAATGTCTAAAGAATTAATTGCATGATAATTAGCAATTAACAATAAAAAATAGTCCGGATAAAATGGATGTGGGCTATGATCTCTAAAAACTGCGTGGTATGGATTATCAAAAAAACTATTAACCGAAATTTTATCAAGTGATTTATTTGTCTTCAGAGTAATTGTATCTGAAATTCTAAATTTTTGAATCTCATTAAACTCAAGTAGCTTAGCTTCTAATTCAGACTTTGTCTTTTCTAGAAGCATTTTCTTTTTATCTTCGGAATCAATAATATATTTTGAATTGACAATATAATTAATGTGTTTTTCAAGTCTTTCAGGGTTGTTTTTTAATGCAACATACATCAGATTCTCGCTATTTAGTTCTACGATTGAATCATCTGCAAAAACATGAAAACTA
Organism: Gammaproteobacteria bacterium; assembly: GCA_041395445.1. Lineage (NCBI taxonomy): Bacteria > Pseudomonadati > Pseudomonadota > Gammaproteobacteria > Gammaproteobacteria bacterium. Next base: position 410,471 of record JAWLAO010000002.1, read on the forward strand.
GATAAAGTAGTGATAATAATCAACAGTAATTTCATTGTTGTACCATATTAAAAAACAGGTGGAATCTTACAAAAATTGAAACCTATCTGCAAATTTATAATAAAAATAACACAAAAGGATAGTTGCTTAGTAGGATAAATTTTAATTCATAAATGAAATACAAAGTTAACTATTCTGAAATTGAGTGCAGCGAGTTTGTGTGCTAATATTTCTGCATGAATAAAGGCACAAACAACTTATCAGAAGAAATCGCACGAAGGCTTGAAGAAATTCAAAAGTCATCGGAAAAGAAATCCTTGATTGAAAAATTCAAGAACGATTTTCCTGACAAAATAGAGTGGCTAAATGCATTTTCTCATGATGATGCCAAGAAATATCAAAGCTCGAAGAATGTTCCAGAAATCAACGGTTTTCAAATTCAAAAAGTTATTGGAATGGGGGCGAACGGCAAAGTTTTTTTAGCAACTGAAAATCAAACTGGAGAGTCTTTTGCTATAAAAATTCCATTACAACTTCTTAGCGAAGATCAAATGCATCGCTTTCATCATGAGTCTCGGTTGTTGTCATCGTTAACTCATAAAAATATTGCACAAGTTTATCAGACCGGTGTGATTGAAAACAGTGAATTGCCTTACATTGTGATGGAATATGTCGAAGGGGAAAATATATTTTATTACTGTCAAAATCATACCTTAACAAGTCAGCAAAAAGTAAAACTTTTTATTCAAATTCTGGATGCTATTCAATATGCACATAACAGAGGAATTGTTCATCGTGATATAAAGCCGGATAATATTCTTGTAACCAAAGATCAACAAGTCAAATTACTGGATTTCGGAATTGCAACAGCGACAGAAAACAGTACACAACAACTCACTCAATTAACAAAAACAGGTCAAATCGTTGGAACCTTGGCGTATATGAGTCCGGAACAAGTCAGCGGACTGGATACTCTCGATACACGTGCCGATGTTTACTCGTTGGGTGTTGTACTTTATCAGCTTCTTTCAGGTTCATTGCCATTTAAAATTGATGCCAACCAGATATTTTCTGCAATCAGTAAAATTATCGAAGATTTACCAACAAAGATTACTGCAGCAAACAACTCTGTTGATTCAGAACTGGCAACCATCGTTCATCACTCCATTGAGAAAAAAGCAGATAATCGTTACCAATCAGCCAATGAATTTAAACGGGATTTGCTGAATTGGCTAAATGATGAACCAATTTCTGTTAAAAGCAATTATACCTTATGGTACACACTCCGCCACTTAGCAAGAAAGCATCGAGCATTATTTACCGGAACAATATTGGCAATTCTTGGTTTGATTTCTGGGTTGGTTTTTGCCATTTCATTTGCGGTTAAGGAGCAACAAGCTCGAAAAATCGCCGAAACCAATGCACTGACCAATCAAAGAACAGTTGATTTTATTAATGAGATATTTTCCTCCGCGGACCCGGAGAATGTCTATGGAGAAGAGTTAACTGTTCTGCAATTAATCGATAATGCTGAAAGAAGTTTGGAATACCAACTTCAAGGTGAAACTGAAGTTGAAGCAAGAATTCGTACGACTATTGCTGGTGTGTATGCTGGTTTAAATCAAACTGAGTCAGCTCTTAAACAATTAGAAAAAGTAAGAAACTTACTTCCTGAGTTAAAAGAAGTGCAGAACTATCATGACTTCTATTATGCAGTTAACTTTATCGAGGGAAAAATAAATCTAGCATTAAACAATACGAATGAAAATATTGAGCTATTAAACCAATTAATTAAGGAATCTGAAAATTATCCTGTTGATAAACATCAAGCCCAAGTTGCTCTGGCAAATACTTATCTTCAAGCAGGCGATGTTGATCGTGCACAAGTATTATTGGAAGAAATCACTCAGGCACCTGTTTCTGAAGATTTTCCTCTTAATCATATTTCTCGGCTTTTTGCTCAGAATAGTTATGCTTTGTTATTTGACAAATTAGGTAACTATAAAAAATCGAAAGAACTCTATGAGAAGAACTTAATAAGTCATATAGAGTTTTATGGTGAGCATCACATGCAAACTTTAATCATTCGTAATAATTTGGCAACTGTCGAAGTTCGTATGGGAAACACTCAAAGAGCAGAAGAGATGTTTCGTAAAGTGATTGAAGGGAAGAGCGAAATATTGGGTGAATATCATCTGAGTACAATGGTTTCTAAAGCCAATTTATTATCTGTATTAGTGACATCCGAACAATTTGAGTTAGCGGATGAATATTCAAAACAACTATTAGCAGACCTGGAGCAACATATCGGTGAATTGCACCCAAGGACACTCGATGTTAAAAATATGCGTGCCTATTTGCTGGAGGATATGGGACAATTGAGTGAAGCAGAACAACTTTATCGGACCACGTTAAAACAATATAGTGAAAATGGCATTGTCAAAGGACCGGAGCTCTTTAGTTTGCAAAACAACTTGGCAATGCTTCTTATGAAAGAAGAAAAGTTGGACGAATCTAAACAAATATTTGCAGAATTATTGGAAAATATTGAAGAATATTTGGGTAAAGAACATATTTATTATGCTATATTTATTGGTAACTACGGTGAGTTGTTGATGAAGCTGAAAGAGTTTAAAGCTGCTAAGCCTCTATTACAAAAAAGCCACGATAAGATAGTTGAGTCTTTTGGTGAGAATCACCAACGAAGCATTAAAGCTAAAAAAAGGCTGGAACAGTTAGCCCAATCAGAATAGAATAGTTATTAAGACGAGATATAGATAGCAATGACTGAACTGCGAATAATTATTTTAATCATAGGCCTTATTATTCTGGGGTTGATTTACTATTTTGGTACCAGAAAAAAATCCAAACCAGATCCTGTTGATGATGTAACTGAGGAACTAAAAGAACCAGATTTGGGCTTAAATCTTTCTGCTCACCGTCCCAATGACTTGCCCAGACGGAAATCTGTACTCACTGATTCACACACTTCTATCGATGGAATGGGCTATGAAAAAATTGTAACGCTGTTTATCCATGCGAAAGACGGTCAGCAATTTGACTGGTATATGATAAATACGGCTGCTGAGAAAGTCGGTCTGGAATTTGGCAAAGATAATATTTTCCATCGTTATAATGGTTTTGGTGATGACAAGCAGTTGATATTCTTAGTTGCTAATATGTTAAAACCCGGAGTTTTCCAACCGGATTTAAGAACAACCGGTTTGGTTTTTATTATGACACTTCCTGCGACCATGCCGGCTTTGGATATGTGGGATACCATGTTTCCAGTTGGTGAAAGGATGGCAGAGCTTTTGGGTGGAAAATTGACTGATGAAAATCATCATATATTTTCACGCCAGCGCATTGCCTCGATGCGTGAGGAAATGCGCGAGTTTGATCATCAGCATCACTCATGAGTAATGAGATAAAAGCAGTTATTGAAAAACTCCGACTGCAACTCAATGAATATTCATACCGCTACTATGTTCTCGATGAGCCAACAATCAGCGATGCAGAATATGATAAGCTCTATCATGAGCTGTTAAATCTCGAACAAAATAATCCGCAATTCATCAGCGAAGACTCTCCGACACAACGAATTGGAGATAAGCCTTTGGATGGTTTCTCTCAAGTGAAACACGAAATTCCGATGCTTTCCCTTGGCAATGTTTTTACAGATAATGAGCTTATTGATTTTGATAGACGCTTACGGGATTTGGCGGAAATCAATGAAATTGAATACTCTGCTGAACCTAAATTGGATGGTTTGGCTGTCAGTATTGTTTATCAAAACGGAAAATTACATCAGGCGGCGACACGAGGTGATGGAACAGTTGGTGAGGATATAACAGCCAATATTCGCACTATCAAATCCATTCCGTTAACACTTCGCGGAGAGTCAATTCCCGCAAAACTGGAAATTCGTGGTGAAGTGATTATGCCCCGAAGTGGCTTTACCAAATACAATCAAACAGCGGAACAATTAGGTGAAAAAACATTCGCCAATCCCCGAAATGCTGCCGCCGGAAGTTTGCGTCAATTCGACCCCAAACAAACAGCCAGACGTCCATTGAAATTCTATGCTTATTCCTTGGGTGTAGTTTCTGAAAATCTTGAGTTTACAACTCATATTGAAACTCTGAACTGGATTCAATCACTGGGAATACCGGTCAATAACCTCAATCAAACGGTTCAAGGCGCCAATGGATGCCAAAAATTTTATGAAAAAATTGGCAAATTGAGAGATTCTCTGGATTATGATATTGACGGAGTGGTTTACAAAGTCAATGACTTGGCATTACAGCAAAAACTTGGTTTTGTCACCAAATCGCCTCGATGGGCAACGGCTCATAAATTTCCGGCACAGGAAGCGGTGACAGTAATTGAAAAAATTGACGTCCAGGTCGGCAGAACCGGCAGTATTACTCCGGTCGCCCGGTTAAAACCGGTTGTTGTTGGCGGAGTGACGGTCACTAATGCCACTTTACACAATGAAGATGAAATTCGTCGCAAAGATGTTCGTCAGGGAGATAGCGTTTTTGTTCGTAGAGCAGGGGATGTCATACCTGAAGTGGTTAAAGTAATTATATCTAAACGACCAAAAGACTCTGTTGAATTTCAAATGCCGACACATTGCCCGGTTTGTGAAACCAAATTACATAAAATTGAAGGCGAAGCTGTTCTAAGATGCCCGGCAGGTTTGTATTGTGATGCTCAACGCAAAGAAGCGATTAAACATTTTGCCTCCAGAAAAGCAATGGATATTGATGGTTTGGGCGATAAACTGGTCGAACAAATGGTCGATGAACGACTGATAAAAACTGCTGCCGATATATTCCACCTTAAACAACAAGATGTTAGTCAATTAGAAAGAATGGGCGAAAAATCAGCTCAAAATCTTTTGCAGTCGATTGAAAAATCCAAACACACCAGTCTGAACAAGTTTATTTATGCTCTGGGAATTCGCGAAGTTGGCGAAGCCACAGCCTTGACCTTAGCTCAGAATTTACGAAATATTGAAAACCTTAGTAAAAGCAGTGTTGAAGAACTTCGAGAATTACCGGATATCGGACCGATTGTTGCCGAAAGGCTCACACAATTTTTTTCTGAAGAACATAACTTACAAGTGATTCAACAATTACTTGATGCCGGAGTTTATTGGGATGAAATCGAAGTCCCCGATGAAAACACGCAGACATTAGCAGGTAAAACTGTAGTCTTAACCGGAACATTAACACAATTCACCCGTGCCACAGCGAAAGAAAAACTCCTCAAACTCGGAGCAAAAGTCGCAGGTTCTGTTTCCAAAAACACCGATTATGTTGTCGCCGGAGCCAATGCCGGCTCAAAACTCACTAAAGCCGAATCTTTGGGAGTTGAAGTCAAAGATGAAGAGTGGTTATTGGCTTTATAGTTCCTTTTTACTCGTGCGAAAAAGGAACGCAAAAAGCACGCCCCGAACTCTCAGCCTGCGGCTTCCCAAAATATTTCTTCAAATTTGGCGAAGTATTTGAACTCGCTTCGCTCAGACATAAATACCTCGTGACTCCAAATTTTCAAAAAATATTTCGGTGAGAGTTAAGGGGTTTTAAAAAGAACGCCGTCATACTGAGCGGAGTGGGCGAAGTCCACGAAGTCGAATGTATCTCATCAAGACTATCATTTAGCTGTATTTAATTCACCTTACAATGAGCATTCATTATAAACTTACAAATAATCCAACGGACTAAAACGGTTTTTCTGACTCAATTCACGCACCACATGGGTATAAACCATGGTCGTTTCCAGTCTTTTGTGTCCCAAAAGTTCCTGAATGGTGCGTATATCAATTCCTGCTTGTAATAAATGTGTCGCATAAGAATGGCGAAAAGTATGAGCCGTAATTTTTTTATTGATGCCGGATTTAGTTACTGCTTTTTTCAAATTTCGTGAAAAAGTACTCTCCAACACATGATGGCGCCTGTAAACACCCGAAACAGGGTCTTTGGAAATGCTATTCATCGGGAAAAGATACTGCCACTTAAATTCCTTATTCGCATTGGGATACTTCTTTGCCAGTCCATAAGGCATTTCAACTGTTCCATATCCATCAGCCAAATCCTGCAAATGCTGTTCTTTATTTTTATCAATCAAATTATGAAAATCATCAATCAGTTTTTGTGGTAAAGGAACAGTTCTGTCATTCAGTGATTTGCTGTCATAAATAAGTATCCGATTGTAAGCAAAATCAATATTTTGGATTCGTAATTTCAAAGCCTCAGACAACCTCAAACCACAACCGTAAATGGTCTGAACAATGGTTTTATAAATCCCTTGAGGAAACTGACTGACAATATGCTTTACTTCTTTAATATCCAGAACTATAGGAGTCCTGATTCTTTGCTTGGCTCGCAAAGCGGAGATATTTTCATCCTCCATAGAAACTCCTAACACCTGTGTATAGAGAAACAACAAAGCATTAAAAGCCTGATTTTGAGTCGGTGCAGAAACTTTACGAGTCACCGCCAGATGAGATAAAAACTGCTCAATTTCAATTTTACCCATATCCTTTGGATGTCTTTTCCCATGAAATAATATGTATTGTTTTATCCATGAAACATAGGTTTTTTCAGTATTTCTACTGTAATGCTTAAACCTGATTTTGGTACGAACTTGATCCAATAACTTCATAAAATGCACATATTGCCGATATTTACTGATATTATTGCATAAATGCATAAATAACATTGTAATTCCGCTTAAACAAGCACGAAAAATTCGCTTTACTACATAAAACAGCTGTGATAGTATGAAAAACCATGAAAACGAGTGCATTAAAATACGCAAAATATTTAATATCTTGCATTGATGCACATATAATAAATTGTTATACAATCAACTTGAAATGAGATTCATATGAAAAAATTAATTAGCATTATTCTCTTGGCTTTCCTATTACCGACAACGGGTAATACCGAAGATGTACATAAGCATGAAGAACACTTAAAGGTTTCTGGAGTAAATGCACTTTCTCCTGATTTGCGCAACTTATTATCTGAAGAAATGAAGGCATTACAGAGTGGAATGATGTCTATCATCCCCGCATACGTTTCTGGAAACTGGAGTGAAATCGAAACTACGGCAAAAAAAATAAAGAATAGTTATATTTTGAAACAAAGACTGACGGAAAGCCAAGTGAAAGATTTACATTCCGCATTACCACCTGAATTTTTTGATAAAGACCAGAGGTTCCATTATTTAGCTGGAATGCTTGAACATGCTGCAAAAAGTGAAAAGCCAGAGTTGATAAATTTTTATTTTTCTGAAATGAATGAATCGTGCGCTAGTTGTCATTCCGTATTTGCAACTCATAAATTCCCAGCCTTGAAAGCAACAGAAAAAGATGGGCATGTGCACTAATATGTATAACAAGGCAAATGCACTCGGACTGCCAAAAGCTGCGCCGCTCGTTCCTCGCTATGCAGCTTTTGGCATCCGGTGATTTGCGGCGTTATGTTTCTTAGGAGGAATCATGGGGTATCTATACTTGGCCATAGCTATTGTTGCTGAAGTAATTGCAACAAGCGCTCTAAAGGCATCAGAAGGTTTTTCGAAACTTATACCAAGTCTAATTGTTATCGTTGGCTTTGGTGTGGCTTTCTATTTCCTATCTCTGGTTTTAAAAACTATTCCTATGGGTGTTGCCTATGCAATCTGGTCAGGTTTGGGAATAGTCTTGATTTCAATAGCAGGACTCTTGCTATTCGGCCAAAAGCTAGATACCGCTGCCATTATTGGAATTTTATTGATTATTAGTGGTGTGGTAGTTATGAATGTATTTTCTAGTTCAGTCAGCCATTGAAACATAACAAGTGCGTCAACAAGGACGCTCATAAATTCGCGCCTGTTACGCAGGCGTTATACGTTAGAAACTTAGTTTAAACATGAGCGAAAAAGCTCATTAATTGAAGGTAATAATTAGTGGCTCAATCAATAGAACCAAATATTGCAGATCTAGCAAACGGATGGTTGAAATCTTATAAACTGCCATACAAATTAGAGCAGGAGTCAGTCAATGCGGAAATTGACAAAGCTCTTTCTGACTACTTCACAAAAAATGGAGGCGCAGGTGCAAATCGGCCTGATGCTAAAATTCTTCTGCAAGACAAGAACTTAGAATTCTATCCTGTTCTTATTGAGTACAAAGGTTACAAAGATAAACTTATAAAACTTGATAAAGATGGGCAGGTTGAAAACAGAACTTCCAAAAATGAACCTCATTTTAAAAATATCAATTCGTTTGCTGTAAACGGTGCGGTTCATTATGCGAATGCATTGCTTCATCATACAAGCTATACAGATGTTATCGCTATCGGAATGACTGGCCACAAAAATGAATTAGGGGAAATACATTACGAAATCGGCGTTTACTATGTTTCAAAAGGTAATTTGGGAGCAGGACAGAAAGTAGGCGACTATACCGACTTTTCATTTTTAGCTCCGAAGAATTTTGATAAATTTATCGAAGTTGTAAAAACACTACAGCTTCCTCAGGAAGAGATTGATAGGTTAAAAGAGCAACGCGAAAGAGAAATTGATCAAAGTCTTGTAAAGCTAAACAATGATATCTATCAAAGCGAGAAAGGCTTGGGAGAAAACGATCGGGTCTATTTGGTCGCAGCCTCAATTATTGCAACTCTTGGAATTCCAGGAAAAGTAGCGCCGCTTGAAAAGTCGGATTTAAAATCATCTACGGAAAAAGGATATAGAGATGGCGACTTGATGATTAAGAAAATTGAATCATTTTTTAGTCATAAAGAACTTCCAGATGAAAAACGACAGCTTATTATCAGAGCGCTTTCCAATACGCTATTAACAGAAAATATCAACAAAGTTGAAAATGGAGAAAGCCAGCTAAAAAGAGTTTTCACAAAAATTGTCGATGATTTAGGAATCTACTACAAAATTGGTCTAACGACCGATTTTACAGGCAAACTCTTTAATGAAATGTATGGTTGGCTAGGGTTTTCGCAAGACAGGTTAAATGATGTCGTACTTACGCCGTCGTATGTTGCTTCGCTCCTAGTAAAACTTGCAAGAGTTAATAAAGACTCTTATGTGTGGGATTTTGCCACGGGATCGGCAGGTTTGTTGGTTGCTGCTATGAATGAAATGCTGGTTGATGCAAAAAACAACATTAAATCGCCAGATGATCTTGCAAAAAAAGAGGTACAAATCAAAGCCGAACAGTTGCTAGGTTTAGAACTGCTCTCAAGCGTTTATATGTTGGCAATTCTCAATATGATTTTAATGGGAGACGGCAGTTCTAATATTTTAAATACGGACTCAATAAGGGACTTTGATGGTAAATATGGTTATGGAAAATCTGATGAAAAATTTCCTGCGGATGCTTTTATATTGAACCCACCGTATTCTGCACAAGGTAACGGGATGAATTTTGTTGAAAAAGCATTGAACATGATGAGCAAAGGCTATGCTGCAATCATTATCCAAAACTCTTCAGGATCAGGAAAAGCTACCGATTACAACAGAAGAATTCTGTCTAAGCACACGCTTTTAGCTAGCATCAAAATGCCTGTAGATATTTTTATTGGCAAATCTAGTGTAAATACCAACATCTACGTTTTCAAGGTCAACGAAAAGCACCATAAAGATGACACTGTAAAATTTATAGACTTCTCTAATGACGGTTACACTAGAGCAAATAGAAGAAAATCAAGTAACAATTTAATAGATACTGACCGCGCGAAAGAAAGATATGAAGAGCTAGTTAATTTGGTGCGCTTTGGGAAAGGAAAATTAAATATATTTACCGAAAAAGAGTATTATGAAGGGTCAATAGACCCAGATAATGGCGCAGATTGGAATCAAACTGCTCCAGTAGACACTACTCCAGATTTGCAGGATTTCAGAGGAATTGTAGGTGAGTATTTAGCGTGGGAAATCGGAACACAACTAAAGCACAAAAACAATAATAAATTATCAATGCCATCTAGTTTGATGTTGGAAAATGTTGAATGGGGTGAATATGAACTTGGAAATCTTTTTGATATAAGACCGACAAAATATTACAAGTTAAAAAACGAAGAAATCCTAAGCCCAAATGGTACGGTTCCATTGATTTCTAACTCTTCGACAGATAATGGGGTTATGGGATTTTCCAATTTAGATGCAAAAAATACAGGTAATACATTAACTTGCTCTGACACAACAATGGGAGCAGAAACAATGTTTTATCAAGAAAAAGATTTTATTGGGTATTCACACATACAGCATTTAATTCCTAAGTTCGAACCTTTCAATAAATCAATTGCAAAAATGATTATTTCTGCTTGTAGAGTTGTCACATCAAATAAATATGACTACGGCAATAAGTTTAATCGCGAAGCAATGAATAAAACCAAAATTCAACTGCCTACAAAGGACGGTGAAATTGATTTTGATTATATTGAACAATTTATGGCCGTTATCGAAAAGGATAGAATTCAAGTTTTAGAAGAATATCTAGAGACTAACATTTCGAGTTAGCCAAATTACAGAGAATTAAGACACGTGTTGATAGAAAAACGTATAACAAGTCAATCAACTTCGCGCCTGCGGCGCCGGACGCAGCAAAGCTGCGCCGGTTATTGAAGCGATAGATTGGCGCATCCCTGCGCCAATCTATTGTGGAGCTAACCTGTTTCCTTCGATGATATTCGGAGTTGGATTTTAAAACAAAGTTTATTTGACCGGTGGCTTGAGTTATCTTAAACTAAAAAGATAAAACAGAAACGGAGCAAAATATATGACCGAGTGCTCAAATGGCTGCGCCACCTATCAACAAAGCACAACACAAACAAGCCTTTCCATGGCCAATCCTGACCATGAAAAGACTAGCAGGTTAGCTCACCGTTACTAGATTCCTGAACGAAGTCGGGAGTGACAAGGTTTCGGTTTTTATCCCCTTTTACTCTCACCGAGGTATTTTGAAAATTTGGAAATACGTTTGCTTATGTCTGAATGTCGCTTGCGACATGAGTTTCAAGCAAACGCCAAATTTGATGAAATATCGAGGGAAGCCTTTAGGCTGAGAGTTTGGGGTGTGTTTTGTGTTACTTTTTATTCGTATCATCGTGATACTCACCATCCTCCATGATGGCTTTCGTGAAAATGTTTTCCAGAAACATTTTTGCACAAGCAAAAGTAACGAAAAGAAGGATGCTGAAATAAATTCAGCATGACCAGAATTTTGCACCTCGTCATCTCAACGTGAGGTACATGGAAATATCTCACGAAAGATTTCTCCATTCACTTCGTTCAATCGAAATGACGGAGAGCAGTTTAGTAATCTACTTGGTGCTCTTTTCACTCTCACAAAGTATGATTAAAAAACCTTACGGCAATGTATTCGGCAATACCAAAACTTCACCAACTAAAATCGTATTGCTGTTTTTATTGTTAGCTTTTTTGAGGTCGGTCATTGTGACGTTGTAAGATTGAGCGATTCCGCTGAGAGTGTCACCGCTGGCAACAATATGTTTTTTTGATGTAACATGGTTTGCTATCCATGTGTTTGGTGGTGGAGATTGGTAAAAATAGGCTTTGATTCCATCTTTGATTTTTTCAGCCAATTTGTTTTGGAAATCGCTGGTTTTGAGCCTTTTTTCTTCATCGGGATTACTGATATATGCAGTTTCAATCAACATGGATGGAACGTCCGGTGATTTCAGTACTACAAAACTGGCTCTTTCCACATATTTTTTATGAGGAGCTTCGATTTTTTTCAAAGATTTTAAAACTTCGCTGGCAGCCTTTAAGCTGGAATCCATAGCAGCGTTTTGTGATAAGTCCAGTAATACTTTAGCCAGGACATTGTCTTTATCCTCTAAAACAACGCCACCAACCAGGTCAGATTTGTTTTCAGATTGAGCTAACCATTGGGCTGCCTCTGATGATGCACCGTTTTTGGATAATATGTAAACACTCATGCCTCTGACCTTAGGATCAGTAAAAGCATCTGCGTGGATGGATACAAATAGGTCCGCTTGAGCTTCACGAGCTTTAATGAATCGTTTTCTCAAGGCAACATAATAATCACCATCACGAATCATGACGGCTTTCATGCCTTTTTCTTTATTAATGATTTCAGCGAGTTTGTTGGCGATTTGCAAAGTAAGAACTTTTTCATAAGTCCCGGAAGCACCGGTTGCTCCGGGATCCTCACCACCATGACCGGCATCAATGGCGACGATAATGTCTCTGTCTTTTTTGTTTAAAACCTGTTGAACCGTTTTCTTTTGGACTTGTTCATTTTCCAGTTTAATAACCAATCTGTGACCATATTGCTGAGCGGGCTTTAACAGAAAACTTTTGGCTTTTTGTTTTTCATTCAGGTCAAAAACAAGTCTTAAGGTGTTTTTGCCTTTTTTACCATTTCTGATATTTTTTATGACAGGGTTGCTGGTAACAGATAACGAATTTTTGAGCGAGGTTTGCTCAATATCAACCACCACTCTTGGAGGGTTGTCGAGTTGAAAAAGTTTATAGTCAACCTGATCTGATAAATCCAAAACAGCCTTGGTATCATCCGGGCCACTCCAAATTCTCAAACCTTTCACTTCTCTGCTTGCAAATAAAGCCGTGGAGAAGCTGATAAGTATTACTGTAATCATTAACTTCTTCATAGTCTCATTCTAGTATCAAAAAACAGTAAAAACAAGAAATAACCATAAAATACAGTTAGATACGAAAGATTTATCAAGTAATGTGTAGATTAACGGTTCGTTTTTTATTCTTTAACAACTCAAATGTGAGAATCATCGACGGCTCAGGGAGAACCGAGTTCCCTCTTTCAGGCCATTCAATAATGACAATGTTTTCGCCATTAAAAATATCATCAATACCTAAATAGTAGATTTCTTCCTGATTGCCAATGCGATATAAGTCAATATGATAAACCGTCGCTTTATCGAGATTGTATGTTTCGTAGATTGCATAAGTCGGACTTTTGACTCTTTGATCGTAACCTAAACTCTTTATCAGAAACTGTGTAAAAGTTGTCTTTCCGGCTCCTAAATCTCCTTTGAGGAAAACCACATCTCCCGGTTGAAGGCGCGAACTCAAATCTTTAGCAAAATCCTCAAGTTGGGATAATGTGGATATGTCTTTAATCATTTAAAATACCCGATAGGTTTTCAATTACATCTCCGGCAATCAAGCAGTTGCCTTTGTTGCTTTTTTCGGCGGCTAAAGCATGCCAAACAACCGCTGTATTGGCTGAATCTAACAGACTAAAGCCTTGTGCAACTAAACCGGCGATGATTCCGGTGAGAACATCACCCATGCCGGCCGTTGCCATGCCACTATAGCCATAAGGGCAAATAAACGCTTCGCCTGTTGGAGAACAAACAACTGTACCAGAGCCTTTCAAAACCGTATAACAATTGTACTTTTTGCTAATTTGGCGAGCCGATTGAACACGGTCATTTTGAATTTCTTTGGTGGATTTGCCTAAAAGTCTAGCGGCTTCTTTAGGGTGTGGTGTGAGAATCGCGTTAGCATTTAAACAGATGTCAGTTTTTGCTAACAAGGTTATTGCATCGGCATCAATCACCAGCGGTTTGTTTTGATGCAAACAAAAATTTAAAGCATCCTTTGATTCCTGATTAAGCCCTAATCCGGGACCAACAGCAATAACATCGGCAGAAGATACTAGTTTAGATGTTTCAATACTATTAGCCGTAAGTAATTCGGGACAATGTAAAGAAATCAATACGTTTTGTTGGGTATTCGAAACAACTTCTACCAAGCCGCAACCACTTCTCAATGCAGCGTGGCCAGAAAGTATCGCAGCCCCAAGCATTCCGTCGTTTCCACCAACTACAACCACATTTCCAAAAGAGCCTTTGTGAGAGTTGTTCAAACGTTTGAATTGGTGGTGATTGAATGCCGATTTGTCTAAGGCATATATTTGCGTAGGGAATTCTTCAAAAACCTGTTCAGGAACATCCAAATCCTGAAGATAAAGTTTCCCACAATAGTCTTTTCCGTTATTGGTCAACAATCCGGGTTTGTAACAAATAACAGTAACTGTAATATCCGCTTTGACAGCAATGCCACAAACACAACCACAATCCGCATCCAAACCGGATGAAATATCGACAGATAGTGTTTTAGATTTCTGAGAGTTTATCCATTGAACTGCTTCGGCAAAATATCCCTCAACATCCCTACTCAAGCCGGTGCCGAAAATAGCATCAACAATACAGTCGAAGTTCGATGCAATTGGTGGTTTGTCATTGACAACCCCACCAATATTTAAAAAATCCTGAACTGCTAATTTGGCATCTCCCTGATAATTATTCCAGTCAGTCAAGCCCCAAAGATAAACTTCAATACCGTGCTCAATAGCCAGTTTAGCAATGGCAAAACCATCTCCGGCATTATTTCCCAATCCGGCAACAATACAAATAGATTTTTCGTTTCGCAGATAATTGAAAATAGCCGCACCAGCTTTTTGCATGAGTTGATAGCTGCTGATATTCAAATATTTTGCAGTTAAAGAATCAACCGTTTTGATATCTTTTTTTTGATAGCAAGGTTTCATTATGGTGCTAGTCTGTTGATAATCCATGAATCATCTTTTTTTTCATAAACAAAACGATCATGAAGTCGATTGCTTCTGCCTTGCCAGAACTCAAAACGATGAGGGACAATACGATATCCGCCCCAAGCATCAGGTAAAGGAATTTCTCCATTTGAAAACTTGGACTTGATTTGCGCCAGTTTCATTTGTAGAAAATCTCTCGATTCAATAATTTTAGACTGAGGAGAAATCCAGGCTCCAAGCTGTGATCCACGTGGACGACTGGTGAAATAAGCAAATGATTCCTTTTTTGAAATCTTCTCAGCTTGACCACTAATTCGTATCTGTCTTTCCAGATCCAGCCACGGAAATAGTAATGCCACGTTTGGGTTGCTATCAATTTCCTGTGCTTTTTGGGATGTGTAATTGGTAAAAAAAACAAAACCTTGCTCATCATAGATTTTTAACAATACGGTTCGTGAAGATGGAAAACCCTCAGCTGAAACGGTTGAAATAGACATAGCGTTAGGTTCATTCACACCAGCTTCTTTGGCTTGAATAAACCACTTGTCGAATTGTTTCAAAGGTGTTTGTTCTAAATCACTTCTGCTTAGTCCATACTTGCAGTAGTTTTTGCGTAAATTTGTAATATCCATCAAGGTTATGCCGTTTTAAATCAACTTAATAGACTTATTTTAGGTTAATTTGTGTCATTCATAATTAAAATTATGAAAAAAACCCAAAAACTCAGCTTTGCATGAAACAATAAGGAGCTAAAAAACGGAATATTGGAAAAAAAACATAATTTGAATTAAACTACAATATTCGCAAAATTAAAGACTGTTCAACCAATCTAAAACATGTTGAAAACCATTAATGACATCAATTTCAAGATTCCGGGCTTGCGTTTAATCAGCAAGATTGGAGAGGGAGGCATGTCTGTGGTGTATTTAGCAGAGCAAGTTTCTCTCAAAAGGGAAGTTGCCGTCAAAGTTATGAGATTGGAGGTTGCTGATAATGATTTAGATGTCCAAAGGTTCAAACATGAAGCCAAAATTATTGCGCATTTAGATCACCCCAATATTATCAATATTTACAATATTGGGCAAACATCAACCGGCGAAGTCTTTTTTACCATGCCCTATCTCAATCATGGAGACTTATCAACCTATTTGATTGAAGACGAAAAGCAGTTTATTGAACTTTTAAAATCAGTTTGTGATGGTTTGTCTTTCGCCCATGATCATGGTGTGGTTCATCGGGATATTAAACCTGAGAACTTGTTATTCGACAAGTTTGGCAGCATTCGCATTGCCGATTTTGGTATAGCTATCTCTCAAGATGGCGGAAGAATGACCAAAGAACACCAGATTGTTGGTTCTGCTCAATACATGAGCCCCGAGCAGGCAAGATCGTTAAAAGTAGATTTAAGAACAGATATCTACTCTTTGGGAATCGTTATTTACGAGAGATTGACTGGAAAAGTACCTTTTGATGGAGACGAGAGTATTTCAATTTTAGTCAACCATGTGAGTTCTCCACCTGAACCTTTGCCACCAAAAATGCGACACTGGCAAAAAGTCATTGATAAGTGTTTGGCAAAAGACCCCGGAGATCGTTTTCAGTCAATGGTAGAGCTCAAGATAGCTTTAGACCGAGTTCCAGTAAACTCCATTCAGAGAACGAATGACACGATAAAGGACTTTTGGAAAGACTTGAAAATTAGAAGAAACCGATGGTTTATTCCTGGCGTTTCGGCACTCGTGTTATTGTTGCTGGTTTTGATTTTTGTACTAAGCAAAAACACATCTCCAACCCCTGAAGAGCAAGAACCGCTGGACACAAATTTCAAAACAACCGAACAAAAACCGATTGAGCAAAAGCCCGTTGAAAGTAAGCAACCTGATACAAAAACAGATAATCTTCCTCCAACAAATATTGATACACCACAGGAAGACTCAACTGCTCAAGATATAATTCAAAACAGCAAGGGTAATGAAGAAAACTTAGCAAGTAGTACTGATGAAAACACCACTCCACTGCAAAATGAGGAAAATATAACTCCGATTGCAAACACTGAAGAAAAGCAAAACGAACTATCTTCATCTATTGAAGATAAAACAGCTGATGAAGATAGTCTCAGACAGACCGATTTTGATAATACCGACATATCTTCACCATTATCCGTCGATGAAATCAAACAACAAATTGCGCAGCAAGTACAAGACGAACAAAGTGAGGACATTAATGATTCACAATCATCAAGTGATTCTGGACAAGCCGTCAATATTGAAGCGCTACTGGAGTCTGCACGGAAAAATATCGAAAGTTATCAATTAACCAAGCCGGCTGATGATAATGCAATGGATCAACTGTTGACGATTTTATCTGTTGAACCAAGCCATCAGTCCGCTTTAGAAGAACTCCATGAAATAGGGAATCGTTATTTTCTGCTTATCAATGGAGCATTATTAAGAAATGAATTTAACAATGCTGTTACGCACTTGAAGTCTTTTAATGCGTTCAATGAAAAAACAGACTCAATTAACACCGATTATGATGTTGAAAAGCAGTCGCTTATCACTACTGCAAAAAAACTTGACTTATCATCAGATGATATTAATGCAGATCAGGTCAATAGTTTAATTGAGTTTCTCAGTATTATTGATTCAGAAAATAATTATTTGGCAACACTTGAAAAAGTGCTATTGTTCAAAAACCAACCCCAAGTAGGCGATAAACTATTAGACAGTAAACGAATAGAAACAATTCTGGTAAAAGATAATCTGGCAATTACCACGAAAGAGATTACGGTTCAGCAATATAAAGAGTTCGCAGAGGCCACTTCGAGAGAGGAGAGCAAATGTCGTCATAAAGGCGGGACGCTTGGAAGTTTTTTCAGTAATTATTCATGGAAGTCGCCGGCATTTGAACAAACTCCAAACGACCCGGTGGTTTGTGTTTCTTACGAAGATGCTCTTGCCTACTCTCAGTGGCTTGCAGAGCAAACAGGAAACAGATATCGTTTGCCTACTGAGCAAGAGTGGAGTTTTGTTGCCTTGAATAAACAAAATAAGTTTTCACCTTGTCAATCAGCAAACCTGGCAGGCTCTGAAGCAGCAGATGTTAGAAATAAAGAAAAGAATTACGACTGTAGTGATTCTTTTGTCTATACAGCACCGGTCGCCACATTTTCAAAAAACAGCCAGGGTGTTTATGATATGCAAGGCAATGTCAGCGAGTGGACACGCTGCAAAGAGGACTCCTGTCAATCACCGATAGCCATGGGAGGTTCATGGTATAACGGAGAACAAAGCAGCGACTCAACACTCTCTGATAAACTCAAAGATGAAACCGGTTACACCTATATCGGTATTCGCTTAGTCAGAGATTTATAATCTCAAACCTACGAAAATTAACACTTAAAAGGACCATCAATCGTTGGCAACAGGGGCAAATGTTCTTTTAGCCATAAATACTGCTCCGTTTTCTTTTCTTCTTCTGTCGTCACATAGTCCAAAAATCCGGGGTGCTGAAACCACTTGTGATAATGCACATGAACCAACTCATCAAACTTTGGATGTCCCGGACGATCTCGCATCATCGGACGAAAAGGAATCGGATAATTGTAAGTTTGGGGGAGGATTTCGACATGCTCTTTATACCTTTGAGCCGTAACAGCTAAAGCGACTTGATCCAGACACCTGAAGTCCGTGTTTTCACGCGAAGAATATCCATAAGGCCTTAAGTTAGAATTAAATAAAACTTGAAAGTCTTTTTTCCATTGTTGAAAAAAACCGGGTAGTTTATGAGCCCAAATAAACCCGGCATTATAATAAGGTTTAATAATATGCTGTCTTACAGTCGTTGTGGTATTAGCTGTTGGCGAAACAAGGTTAAATAAATCAAAAACTTCCTTCCAAAAAAAATCATTTTTATCACTTGCTCCCTCAGAACCAGGACCCTTATTATCAACAGGCCGGAGATAAAGTTTTGAGTCATTTGAAAAAAAAGTTGCGTGAATGGGATTTAAAAACAGCGTATCAGTATCCACAAAAATAATAGAATTATAATCAGAAAAATTTTTCTCCACATAATCACAAGCCAAAAGTTTGTTGGCAATCGGGTAATCTAAATATTTGGTATTAATATTCTCCTTAATATGTAAAACATTATTTTGAGAAAAAAATATTTCAGTGTCTTTTGATGGATAAAAATCTTTTCTAGGAGAAAAAGCGATTATATTTAAATCATTTGATATGAGTCTCTTTACAGAGCTAACAAATAATTTTGCTTGTTCTTCAAGTAATCCTTTTTCTACGCAAAAAACAAGACCGATATTTGATTTCAAAAAATAGTACCAAAATTAAAGTACATTCATTATATAATGTGCGACATCAATTAAACAACAAACTGGAATGACGCTCTCAATATCAAGTAGAGAAATTAAAGAAATTGTCGGCATAATAGATGATTCACAGCTGGAACAAATAAACTCGTTTGTTATTTTCGTTGGTCATGCACATAGCGGTCATAGTATCATTGGGGCTCTTCTGGATGCACACCCGGAAGTTGCGATTTCAAATGAAATGAATGTCCCAAAGTTAATATTAGACCATGATTTAAATGAAGAAACTCTGCAAAAACTGGTGTTGTCCCATACATTGAATCATTCATTATGGGTAAACACAGGCTACAAATATCATGTAGAAAATGCCTATCAAGGAAAAACAAGATTTCCTAAAGTTTTGGGTGATAAAAAAGGTGGTGGCAGCACAAGAATAATAAGAAATAACCCGTGGGTATTAGATAGACTCCATGAAATTTTTGCGGATAAATTAAAATTTATTAACGTTGTAAGAAACCCAAAGGACAATATAGCAGCCTTTGCTCACTACTGGGGAGATACAGAAGTCACACAAAAACATGTGGACAGATACTTAGAAAACCTTGAAACAACCACAGAAATAGAAAAAAGGTTTCCTAATCATTTTTTTAGATTGGAGCACTCCGATTTCATAGAAAATCCAGTTAATGAGTATATGAAAATATTACATTTTTTGGGACTTATTGCTGATATGAACCAAGTGACAAATTGGCTATCCTTGGTGAGAAAAAAAGAAAATAAAAGATCGGAAACTATTATATGGAGAAAGGATATAAATTTTAACGACTCTACAGAATTGTGATTAATAACTTTATTACATATTTTATTCATTTTGTGCTTTAAAGAGGATGAAAAAAATGAAACTCAAATCTAAGGATGTATACATATTCTCTCACATCCCTAAAACCGCAGGGACGACTTTAAGGATTCATTTTCAACAACACTTAGAAGACCAAGTTGAATTTATCCATTTAGCCAACAAAGGGAACAAATGGGCCATGGAAAAAGGCATGCTTGAATATTGTAATAGAACTCAATCTGAGCGAGAGAAGGCAAAGGTAATTCTTGGCCATCAAGTAAACTTTAAAACAAAATACCTTGTACCAACATTAAACCCTATTGAAATTGTAGCTTTTAGAGATCCAATAAGTTGGGAAAAATCACGATACAACCAATACGTCAACCGACGTGTAAATAATGGTCTAAGCCAGATTTCATTCAAACAATGGATTACAGAAAACGAAAAAACACATAGTCAATTTGAATGGTTCTTATCAAACTATCTAATGTTAAAAGCAAATATTCGCCAACTTAATGACACTTCAAAAGAAAACCTGCTAATGTATACTTTAAGTAATTTTAGTCATATATTGTTTCTGGAAAATATAGACGTTACAATGAATCGAATCTTTGCTAAGCTAAAAATACCATCAAACCCTGAAAGAAAAAATGTTGTGGGAGAGCATAAAAAAAACTTTTATCTTGATAACGAAGAAAACTATGCTTTGCTTATGAAGGTTACCCAGAAAGAAGTAAATTTATATAAAAAATTAAAAAAAGAATTCAACAAGTGACCGAAACAATTAGAATTAACGTGTATCAAGTTAAATGTTTGAATATTTGGAGAAAATAATGAAATTAATTAAATCAGTTTTTTTGTGTGGTGCATCTTTTTTTGCACTTAACGTAAATGCTCAATGTAGCAATACAAACTTGTCTGCGTGGTCAAACTTTCAAGATAACGGAGCTGTAAATGTAACAGCAGCTTCAGCAATGGGTGGCACAGCTTGTGGTATTGAAGTTGCAGTCAAACACTCTACAAAGAGCTTTGTTGCCGATCAGAATGCGACAAACGAACAGCGCTACAGAGCTGCTATGTGTGTCGATCCCAATGGTATCGTTCTACCATCAGCAGGTACTGATAGAAGACTTAAATTCCACGCTTCTCAATGTACTGTGGGAACATGTCCAAATACGGGTATGGTTCAGTTCAAATTGGAAAATGATGGATCGCAACATTCAATCAAGGGTTATGTCCGCGATGCAAACTCTGCCGCGACAAAGAGAAAGTTTGATGTGCCCTTGGCAGATGCTCCTAATAGAGTTGAATATGATTTTAACATGACTGCTGGTACATTTAAATTGTGGGTAGATGCAACTTCTGAGGCTGATACTCCTGTAATAGACTTTTCTGGCATAGATGTTGCTGCATGGAGTGGTGGAGTGAGTGAGGCTCGCTTGGGTAGTACAAATAATCCAGTAAATGTTACAGCAGATCAAGTTGTATACTTAGATGAATTCGAGTCTAGAAGACAAACATTCATAGGTGGTACTTGTAACTAAACTAGTTTGGCTTTATACAATAAAAAAACCGCTCAAAGAAGCGGTTTTTTTATGTTTGATTTAAAAAACACAAAGTTAGAAGTAAATTAGACATGAATTTATTAATAGTAACTGGTCTCCAAAAATCAGGCACATCTCTGTTAAACAGAATGTTGATGGAGCAAAGTTGTGTTAGTAACCCTTTTTTGCCGGAAGGAAAATTTTTTTGGGGTGATGATCCTCCATTCTCTCCAAAAGCTAGCCCGTGTGGAGAGCTTTATCAAAAACACTTGGGGAAGAGGGGTCACTATTTGGGTGAAAGTGATTTTAGAGCTTCGGATGAACGACTCTTAATGAGTAGAGTTGAACATGCAAAAATAAAAACACCTATTCTAATGAATAAAAACCCATATAACTCGGTAAGAATTAAATGGATTAAAAAAATCTTTCCGGATGCTAAAGTTGTATCAATGTTCAGGAACCCACATGCAAATGTTTTTTCGTTGTTAAAAAAATACATAGATCACGATAACAGAGGCTTAGGCCCTGAAAATGGCTGGTGGGGTGTGAAACCAAAAAACTGGCAAGAAATTTTGTCTGATAACAAAATTGAGCAGTTGGCAAAACAGTGGCAAAGTGTAAACCAACAAATTCTTAATGATATCAATGATGTTGACTTATTGATTGAATATTCAGATTTGTGTGCCAACCCCAATACATACTTACAAAAAATATTTTCTCTTTGGGAAGATAATTATATTTTCAAAGAAATGCCGGTTTGCCAAAACTTTGATAATGAGTATAAGACAGGAAGCCGTTTACTATCAAAAAACAGAGAGTATCAAAACAATAAAAACTTAAATTTGGCGGGAATACAGGAAAATAAAAAAGAACTGTCCCCATTTAACAAAGAAGAACTATTGACTATAGAAAAAGTTTGTCAAGATTTATGGAATGAACTTTTTAAACAAAAAAGCCATCACTTTTAATCACTCAAAATCTTCAAATTCCATTGCCCGGTAAACTCTACCAATATTCCGTTGAGAAAGATCAGTGAATGTATCCAGATGTTGGTATGCGGACATGTCAATTTTATAGGCGTCTTGTAACCCACCGTCATTTTCGAGAACTTTGGCGACTTCTTGTCTGAGATAGACCAGATAATCGTGTGTGTATTTGCGGACTTCGTTCATGTTTGTTGGAGTTCCATGTCCGGGGATAACGATTTCTGCACCTAGTTTTTCAAATTTGTTGTTCCACGTGTCAATCCAAGCTGCTGTATCCGTGTGGTCGGTAACAGGAAGCATTCTTTGATGAAAGGCCATATCACCGGAAATTACCAGTTTTTGCTGAGGCAACCAAACGACGATATCTCCCGGAGAGTGGGCTGGTCCAAGATTAAGAGCTTGTATAATAGTTCCTCCTAATACAATTTGATATTTATCATCGAAAACAATATCCGGCAAAGTTGGTTCTGTATATTGCCCCTTATCCTTTTGACGCTCTTTCATACTTAACACAGAGGATTTGCCGTATTTTTTCATAACTTCCGCGCCATCTCGTTGAGAAACGATTTTCGCGCCTTGTTGTTGCCAATAGTTTGAACCCAACATGGCATGACCTTGTGCATTTTCAAGAATGACATATTTGACAGGTAGTTTTGTGAGTTTTTTGATTTCTTGATGCAGAGCTTGTGCCAGAAGATAGTTTGCACCGGCATTCACAACCACAACACCTTCATCGGTAATTATGAAAGACAAATTGTTGTTATGCCCTGAATTCTCATAAGTTGGGGCTGCTGTCGCTCCAATTGCAGAATAAACATTGTCCGTCACTTTTTGTGGATATTTATAAAGGATAGAGTTCGGCGCAAGATAGGATTCCGGCGATTTTTGTTCGGGTTCAAGCCTGACATTAAACTCACAAGCAGTTAAAACAGCGACAATGGCGATATAAAATATTATTTTCTTCATGAGAATAGCATAGCACATTAAATATGAAATAATCTATTTTAAAAAACAGCAATCGGTTAAAATATCCCGAATCAAAAAAAACGGACATATATGTGGTTTAAAAACGCACGAATTTTTCAATTACCCTCAGATTTTTCAATTGATGCAGCTGAACTTTCCGGAGCCTTGGCTCATGATGCTCTCAAGCCTTGCGGACCACAGGATATGGCGTCTCAAGGTTGGATTTCACCATTTTCTTTGGAAAACAAAGAGTTATACTGTTTGCAAAGTGGAAGTGCCCAATTGTTTACTATGGCAATTGAAGAAAAAGTTCTGCCTGCAAAAGTAGTAAACCAACAACTTTCGGAAAAAGTGGGTCAAATCAAAGCCGAATCAGGAAATAAGCCGGGGCGAAAACAACAATCAGATATGAAGCAGGAAATCTTGTTTCAGTTATTGCCACAGGCCTTCACAGGAATTAACAAAATCAATGCATATATTGATAACAAACACCAATTGCTGATTGTTGATAGTGCCAGCCAAAAAGCTGCAGAGAATCTGGTTTCACAACTCCGTCAAACACTCGGTTCATTCAAAGCCACTGCTTTTGGTGAATCATCAGCAATGGCAACGGTCTTAACACGTTGGGTGAGCCAAGGTCATATTCAGTCGGGATTGGACTTTGGGACAAACTTAGTGTTGGAAACCTTGAATGAGTCTAAGAGTGTGATTCGTGCCAGAAATGTAGATTTTATCACTGATGAAATGCAAAAACATATTGATAACGGTTATTTGGTGACTCAGATGGGTTTGGTTTTTAATGATCGCATCGAATTCACTTTGACACATGATTTTGCAATCAAAAGCATTAAGTTCACCGATATTGTTCAGGATCAACTGGAATATGATTCCATCGAATCTGAAGAGCAATTACTGGACTCACGCTTTAGTTTGATGAGTTTGGAATTAGCTGAATTGTTTGCTGTCTTATTTGAAATTTTCCCCAAGAACTAACTATGCAAAGTTGGAAAAAAATATTTAAGGATTACATTCAAAAGCAAAAAAGTGCCGATTCAGCCCATGATGCCGATCACGTTCAAAGAGTAGTAGTGAATGCTGAAAAGTTTGCGAAACTGGAAAACGCTGATTTGGAAGTGGTGATACCTGCGGCTTGGTTGCATGATTGTGTCGCAGTCAGCAAAGACTCCTCATTACGAAACCAGGCATCAAAATTATCCGCAGAAAAAGCCGGGCAACTTCTCAAAGAGTGGAATTATCCTCTTGATAATATTGATGCGATAAAACATGCCATTGAGGCTCATAGTTATTCCGCAAATATTAAACCATTAACGCTGGAGGCAAAAATTGTTCAGGATGCCGATCGAATTGATTCCATCGGAGCTATCGGAGTTGCCCGCATGATGATGGTTGGCGGAAAAATGAATTGCAGGCTTTATCAATCTGATGATCCGTTTTGTAAAGAACGGGAACCACAAGACAGACAATGGACGGTTGATCATTTTTATTCCAAGTTATTGAAGCTCAACTCAGGTTTTCATACTCAAGCAGCGAAACAAGAAGCTCAAAGAAGACACGATTATATGATAAACTTTCTGCAACAATTGGAAACAGAGATTCATTGAAAGCGTTTATCTTACCAGTTTTATTGATTATTTTTAGCTGTAATGTTCAAGCATTGACAGCTGAACAGCAATTATTCAAAAAAACTTACTCAGCCGCTCTGAAGGGAGATGAAGCAGCAGTAGCAGTGGGTAAAAAGCAATTGCAAGGCTATCGTCTGTTGCATTATCTGGATTATGCATTGCTGAAATCAAAAATTGCAAAGTTCCCAGAACAAGAAATTGAGCAGTTCAAAAAAAACAACCCTGAAAGCCCATTGAACGAGAATCTTGAACGTATGCTGACTTACGAATACGGCAAACAAAAACAATGGCAAAAATATCTGTCCCGGTATAAAAACAACAAAGAATCACAAACCATGCATTGCTGGTATTTGCAGGGAAGAATAGAAACCAAAGTTCTGAAAGGACTTGAAAAAGCCATTGAAAACACATGGATGAATGGATTATCACTTCCTGACGACTGCAATCAGGTCTTTAAGTGGTGGGAAGCACAAGGCAACTTAACCGATGATTTGTTGGCAGAACGAATTAAGCTGACTTACTTGGTAAATAACTCTTCGACCACTCGTTATCTGGCATCAAAAATGAAAACCAAGCCGGAGTGGGTGAACCATGTGATTGAATTGATGCAAGACCCGATGAAAGGTTTAGAGTCTTCGCTATCCTGGAATGATGATGAAAATAATCGCGAAATAGTTTTCCACATGGCGAAAAGACAGGCTCAAAAACAACCGGATTCCATGTACAAATTGTGGAAAAAACTGAAAAGTCGCTTTAACTTTTCCGAATCACAAATCACGCAGGTCGAACGAACTAATGCTTTGTTTGCCGCAACCGATTACTTGCCTTTTACCATTCAGGCGATGGATGCTCTTCCGAGTTCCGCACATGATTCTCAAATCAACGCCTGGAAAGTCCGTTATTATCTTTTTCATCAGGATTGGAAAAACGTACTAAAAACCATTGAAGAAATGCCGGATTTCCAAAAGAATAAAGACAATTGGCAATATTGGCGTGGCAGAGCCTTGGCAAAGATCGGGGATAAAGATCAAGCTAAGTCTATTTTTACAAAGTTATCCGGAAAAACCAATTATTATGGTTTTCTGGCAGCTGATCACATGAAGCTTCCTTATGAAATCTGCACCGAAGACATCACTCCAACAATGATTGTGAAGATGCCGGAAAGTTTGGAAAATGCCTTTGAACTGTTTGAATTGGACATGATAGCAGAAGCCAGAAAAGAGTGGATGATAGGTTATCAAAAACTGAACAACGGTGAACGCAGAGCGTTGGCAGACTTGGCTTATCAAAAAGGCTGGTACAATAAAGTTTCCGCAATCATGGCAGGTTTGGGATTGTGGAAAAACTATAAACTGCGCTACCCTCTTGCTTACCAACACGAAATCAGCCAATTCACCAAGAAACATAAAATATTACCGCATTGGGTGATGTCTATTATCACACAGGAAAGTGCCTGGCAGACCGATGCAATTTCAAGTGCAGATGCTCGTGGTTTAATGCAACTCATTGATGCAACGGCAAAACGCCTGAGTCAAAAACTAGGGCTTAAATATCAAGGCAAGAGCCAGCTTCATGACGCCGACTTTAATTTACAGCTGGGGATTTTTTATCAAAGAATGTTGTTTGACAGATTCAACAATCACCCTTTATTGGTTTTGGCATCCTATAATGCTGGTGAAAGCAAAGCTGAAGATTGGCTCAATGGTTTTCCGACATCGCCCGATATTTGGGCTGAAACTATTCCTTATCAAGAAACCCGAGGATATATCACCAAGATTTTAACCAATATTGTTATTTATGACTGGTTGATTCATAAAACCCCGCAAAGAGTGTCATCATGGATGCCGACATTTCCGGTTGATGGCAACGCCAGCAAAAAGTGGCCGAATGACTTTGTTTCTGATCAGCAAGTTCAAGTCAGGTGTCAGCAATGAAAACTTATCTAGTTGGTGGTGCGGTTAGGGATAAACTGTTAGGACTGGAAATTAAAGACAAGGATTATGTGGTTGTGGGAGCAACACCAGAACAAATGGTAGCTCAAGGTTTTAAGCCTGTAGGCAAGGATTTTCCGGTTTTTCTTCATCCTCAAACAAATGATGAATACGCTTTGGCACGAACCGAACGAAAAACCGCCAAAGGCTATCACGGTTTTGTATTCAACACCGATCCTTCAGTCACTATCGAAGACGATTTACAACGCAGAGATTTAACTATCAATGCCATCGCCGAGGATTTACAAACAGGTGAAATTATTGACCCTTATTGCGGGCAAAAAGATATTGTAAACCGCAATCTCAGACATGTATCAGATGCCTTTGCCGAAGACCCGGTGAGAATTTTACGAACAGCTCGTTTTGCCGCTCGTTATTATCAATTTGATTTTAAAGTTCACGATACAACCATGCAACTGATGCAAAAAATGGTTGATAATGGCGAAGTGGATACACTTGTTGCAGAAAGAGTTTGGCAGGAGCTCAAGTCCACTTTAAATGAAAACAAGCCCTCGGAGTTTGTGCGGATATTAAGACAATGTGGAGCCTTGAAAATACTATTTCCCGAGATTGATTGTCTGTTTGGTGTTCCGCAAACGGAACAATGGCATCCCGAAATTGACACCGGAATTCATTGCATGATGGCAATGGACATTGCAGCCAAACTGAGCAATGACACGGCGTTTGCGGTATTCACTCATGATTTAGGCAAAGGAATTACACCCCAACACATCTTACCGTCGCACAGAGGACACGAACAAGCCGGTGTGCCTTTAGTGAAAAGTTTGTGTCAGCGTCTTCGTGTTCCCACACAATATCGCAAGTTAGCAGAAAATGTCTGTCGTTGGCATTTGCATTCACACACGGCCTTCAAGTTAA
The DNA here is from genome assembly GCA_041395445.1 of Gammaproteobacteria bacterium. Classification (NCBI taxonomy): domain Bacteria; kingdom Pseudomonadati; phylum Pseudomonadota; class Gammaproteobacteria; species Gammaproteobacteria bacterium. Next base: position 438,214 of record JAWLAO010000002.1, read on the forward strand.
GATCAAAAACCATCGATAAGCTCTTCCAAAAAACCGGTGCTTATCAACAGCCAACTAATTTTGAGAAGTTTTTGCAGGCTTGCAAGGCAGATGCCCAAGGTCGTTTAGGGAAAGAAAACGAACCTTACCCGCAGGCTGATTATTTGCGAAAATGTCTGGAAACAGCGACAAAAGTTGATGTTCAGAGCCTGATTGATAAAGGGTTGAGTGGAGAAAAACTCGGACAGTCCATCACAAGGGAACGCATTAAACTGATTCAAAGAGTGAAATTAAGCTGGATTTTTTATTAAATCAGTTTGAATTGAGTTGATAAAACACCAAAAAGTCGTCTTTCCGATACGTTTCATGCGATTTTTTAAACTGAACTTTGTACAATAGACGCCCTAAAATAACAGACACTAAAGGGGAATTCTCAGTGAACGTAGAAAAATTATTGGAAACCGCAGCAGCAATGGTTGCTCCGGGAAAAGGCATTTTGGCAATTGATGAAAGCACAGGAACAATCAAAAAGAGACTGGATTCTGTCAACGTAGAAAACTCAGAAACAAATCGTCGTGACTATCGCGACATGTTGTTAACCACACCGGATTTAGGTGAGCATATTTCAGGTGCGATTTTATTTGACGAAACACTCAGACAAAAGGGCAAAAATGGCACAGCATTTGTTGAAATCATGAAAGATGCCGGAGTTATTCCCGGAATCAAGGTGGACAAAGGTGCTCACCCAATGGCTGGCTTTGAAGGTGAGTTGATTACTGAGGGTTTAGATGGATTGCGTGATCGTCTGAATGAATATGCTGAACTGGGAGCGAGATTTGCCAAGTGGCGTGCGGTTATCACGATTTCTGATGGAACGCCAAGCCAAGCCAACATTGATGCCAATTGTCATGCTTTGGCAAGATATGCAGCACTTTGTCAGGAAGCCGGAATCGTGCCAATGGTTGAGCCGGAAGTTCTTATGACAGGCGATCATGATATAGACACAGCTTATGATGTGACGGAATTAGTTTTGAAAACACTTTTCCATCATCTGTATGAACATGATGTTTTGCTAGAAGGAACAATCCTCAAATCATCGATGGTTGTACCGGGAGATAAATGTCCTGAACAAGCAGATGCAGAGGAAATTGCCGAAGCAACGGTAAGTTGTTTAATGAATTCTGTTCCTGCAAGTTTGGCAGGCGTGGTTTTCCTCTCAGGTGGTCAAAGCGAAGAAGAAGCCACGGTTCACTTGAATGAAATGAACAAACTCGGTCCATTGCCATGGCCTTTGAGCTTCTCATACGGAAGGGCCCTGCAAGCATCAGCTCTTAAAGTTTGGGGTTCGAATCCGGCAAAAAATGTCTCAGCTGCTCAGCAGGAACTGTCCCATCGTGCCCGAATGAATGGCTATGCTGCACTTGGAGAATATAACTCCAATATGGAAGCATCTTAGTTGAATCTAATATAAACCTTGTTTCCCCTCTTCGAGGGGATTCAGGAGTGGTAAATATTACTAATAGTGCAAAAATACTACTCTCAAGAATACTACTCTCAAGTTATTTTCAAGCTCCAAGAAGCAAACCTTCTGAGAAGTCCTGATTCAAAGAACTTGTTAAAGCTGGATTCAACAACGAAGTGCAACAAAATTTTTTTCGAAGTTGAAAAGTAAGATGTGATGTGTTGCACTTGCAGTTGAACTTCCCAAAAAGAGATTGCAAATGTCACACTATTCACATCTTACTGAAGCAGAAAGATATCAGATATCAGCTCTGCTGAAAACTAATTGTAGCAAAACTGAAATAGCAAACATCCTAAATCGTCATAAAAGCACTGTAATTCGTGAAATTAAACGCAATACCGGACTTCGAGGATACAGACCCAAACAAGCCAATGAATTTGCGGTTAAACGGAAATCTGATAATGCCAATAAAATAACCGACTTTTGCTGGGCTTATGTCACTTACTTGTTAAAGAAGAAATTCTCCCCCGAACAAATCAATGGTCGTTTAAAACTCGATGGTTGGGATGGTGTACCCAGCATCGAAAGAATCTATCAATTCATTTATGCTAACAAAGAGAACAAAGCCTCATTGCTTAAACACCTGAGATGCCAAAAACAAAGAAGAAAACGATACAACTCCGGTCAAACCAGACGTGGAAAGATAAGCAACCGCGTAGATATTGATAAACGTCCTATGGTTGCAAATAATCGTTCACGCCTTGGAGACTATGAAGGTGATACAATTATTGGCAGCAAGCACAGAGGAGCACTACTGACTCTTGTTGACAGAAAATCACTCGAAGTCAAAATCAAACCATTGAACCGAAAACTGGCAACCGATGTCAGTCAAGCCTGTATTGAAAAGCTAAAGGATGAAATCACACATACCCTGACTTTGGATAACGGTTTGGAATTCGCAAAACACGAAATGATTAGTGATACTATCGGAATAAACATCTATTTTGCCAAACCTTATCATTCCTGGGAGAGAGGCACGAATGAAAATACTAACGGTTTAATCAGACAGTATTTCCCTAAAAACAAGACTCTTGATCAGTTATCAGAAAACGAAGTTCAGGCTGTTTAAGACGCTTTGAACAACAGACCCAGAAAAAAATTAGGCTTTTTAACTCCCCTTGAAGTAAAATCTAGAAACTGGAGTGTTGCACTTCGTTGTTGAATCCAGCCTTTTTTATTGTTATGTTTTGCCGGAATTATTGTGCCAATGACGCAATTTATTCCTTGGGTTCTTGAGAACGGGCTTAATGTACCACTTCTTATACAAGAGCTTTTTTCCACAAGAATAGGAGCGTTTTTTGGGTTAGATGTTATTGTTTCGGCAATTGTATTGGTCGTGTTTGTTTTGTGTGAAGGGAAAAGGCTCAGTATTTCAAACTTGTGGATACCTGTTGCAGCTACGTTTTGTGTAGGAGTTTCTTTCGGATTGCCTTTGTTTCTTTGCATGAGGCAAAGTAAAATAGAAAGTTAGTTTAGGAAAAAATATAGTTTTTTTGGTTTTGACCTTGAGCTATCGTATCCTTTGAAAGTAGGATAACAACACTTACATAAAAGAGAGACAAGAGGTTTAATTGTTATGCCAACATCAATAGTTGTGGTCGATGATTTTTTGGATGATCCTTACACTTTTAGAAAAGCGGCTCTTGGGTTAACCTATCCGAATGCCGAAGGACCATATCCAGGAAGAAACTCAGTTGAGCGAATCAATCTTGAGGGCCTGGATAATGAGGTTTCCCGGTTGGTTGGTGAGCCATTAGTATCAATGGAACATAATCAAGCACATGGGAAATGCCGAATTGCATTGGAGTCCGATATTGGGGCGGCTAAAGTCCACGTTGATGGCTCACACTGGTCGGGGATTTTATATTTAAGTGAACCGGATGATTGTCGGGGAGGTACTGAGTTTTTTCGCCACAAAGCCACGAACACCGAACGAGCGCCATTTAGCGATCAGGAGTGTTTTGAAAAGTTTGGAGCGAACTCAGCTAAACAATGGGTTGCTGACTTATTGGAAAAAGACTCCAATGATGATTCAAAGTGGGAAATGACCATGAGAGTTCCGATGCGTTTCAATCGTTTAGTGCTTTTACGCCCTTGGTTTTGGCATACTGCTGGTGAGAGTTTTGGTAATAATAAAGAGAATGGCCGATTAGTGTATCTAATGTTTTTCCGTTCAGCTTAATAAAGTATTAGATTTGGACTTAGCAAGTATTTAGATAATTATTAATTAACAACATGCCAAGCTCTGGAGGAAGCTTCGTACAACGTCCCGTTTGAGCTACTAAATTATTAGATAAAACCCTTTCTTTTGATGTAATGTTAGTTGTAGTTGGAGTGGTTTGAAGTAAAATTTGAATAATTATTAATAACTAAATAATCGAGAATAAATTGAAACTAGCTATACTCTCTCGCGCTCCAAAAGCTTATAGCACCCGTCGTCTTAAAGAAGCAGCTCTGGATAGAGGAATCGATGTAAAGGTGCTTGATACACTAAAATTTTCTATCGACTTAAAACAAGGCTCACCGGATTTATATTTTCGTGGTAAACAACTCAGTCACTATGATGCTGTTTTACCTAGGATTGGAGCATCGGTAACTTATCATGGAACCGCTGTGGTCAGGCAGTTTCAACAGATGGATGTTTTTTGCGCAAACACAGCTCATGGAATTGCCAATTCAAGAGATAAACTTCGCAGTTTACAAATTTTAGCCCGCCATCATATTGGCATACCTGAAACAACTTTTGTTCGTGATAAAAAAGATGTCTTGCCGGCGATTCATCGTGTGGGTGGAGCTCCTGTTATTATTAAACTCATTGAGGGAACTCAGGGTATCGGTGTTTTATTGGCTGATACTGTCAATGCGGCTGAGTCCATCATTGAGCTGTTACAGAGTCAGAAACAAGATGTTTTGATTCAAAAGTTTGTCGCTGAAAGTCGTGGTAAAGATATTCGGGCTTTAGTCGTTGGAGATCGAGTTGTTGCTGCTATGCGTCGAGTCGCCCAAGGGCAAGAGTTCCGAAGCAATGTTCATCGAGGAGGAGTCGCTCAAGCCATTGACTTACCAAAAGAGTATGAAGATGTTGCTATTCGGGCAGCTCAAATTCTGGGTCTGAGAGTGGCCGGTGTTGATATGCTGGAAAGCTCTACCGGACCGCAAATTATGGAAGTAAACTCTTCCCCGGGTTTGGAAGGAATAGAAAGTTGCACACAACTTGATGTTGCTGGAGCGATTATTGATTACATTGCTGCTCAAATTGAGTTTCCTGAAATTGATATTCGCCAGCGACTAACTGTCAGTAAAGGTTATGGAGTGAATGAGCTTTATATTCCTGAAGGGTCTGAGTATGTTGGCAAGAAAATTGCTGATATAGATTTATCTGAAAAAGACCTCAATGTGCTAACTTTGTACAGAGGAAGTAAAGTCATTCCAAACCCCAAACCGGACAGAGTGATGGAACCGGGAGATAAACTTCTTTGCTTTGGTAAGCTAGAGTCCATGCGCGGAATGATTCCGGCGCGCACTCGGAAAAAACGCCGTCCAACAGTTCATGAACTACCGGACACTCCGGTTACGCACCATCAGGAGTCCACAAATCATGAGTAATATACTTGGATGGAGAGAATGGGTTTCACTTCCAGAACTGGGAATTAATAAAATTAAAGCGAAAGTTGATACCGGAGCAAGAACATCGGCATTGCATGCTTTTGATGTGAGGTTAGAAGAGAGAGACGGTAAAAAAATAGTTCGCTTCAAAATTCACCCTAAGCAACGGGATGTGGAGACTGTTGTGGAGTGCGAAGCGCCATTACACGATGAAAGAAAGGTTCGTGATTCAGGTGGTCACAGCGAAATGCGTTATGTTATCCAATCAACAATTACAATCGGAGGCGTAGCTCATAAAGCTGAGATTACCTTAACAAATCGTGACTCAATGGGATTCAGAATGTTACTTGGCAGAACCACGATGCGAGGGCATTATCTGGTTGATTCGGGACAATCTTACTTAATGAAAAAGAAAAAGCCAAAAAGTGACTGAGCAAATTCCAACATGGTATAAAGAAGCAAAACAAAAAGAAATTAGCTTTATAGTATTGGTTTATGGAAAAGCAGAAGGTTTTGTATTTTGTCCTGATAATTTAGAAAAACCTTTTCGAGTCGGCGGAGATTACGACGGTACCTGGCAAACAGATGCCAATGGTGCTTTAAATCACTATAACAATTATTTTAATAAAGCTTTCCTGGATAAAGTTGAGTGGTTCATACCTTATGTTAGAAAAGTGGCAAACAATCAGGACTTTTCTATTAGAGATTTAAATATTGATAAAAGAGGTCTGAAAATAATCAAAGGCAAATGGCCATGGTGACACTTCCGTAGTAATGATGAAAACAAAACTTTTTTTCATTGTAATTTTGCAAATAGCAACGAGCTCAGTTATTTGTGCTGATTCAGAGGTATTGAAAGAATACAAAACAATCGGGTTAAAAAGCAAAATTGATTTTGAAGTGTTTGAATATGCTTTGAATGGATTCAAATTAATTAAGAATAAAACTAATGATTCAATTTTGACGATTATAGATTACTCAAAACCATCCACTGAATATCGCTTATATATAATAGACTTAAATAATAAAAAGCTTATCTCAGAATCGTTAGTGGCTCATGGCAGAAACTCTGGTGAAAACAAAGCGATTGATTTTTCAAATGTGAAGAACTCAAAAAAAAGCAGCTTGGGTTTTTACAAGACAGCAGAAACATATACTGGTAAACATGGGTATTCATTGAAACTGGATGGGCTTGAAAAAAATATTAATGATAATGCCAGAGAAAGAGCGATAGTCATTCATGGAGCTTGGTATGTTAGTGAGGAGTTTATTGATAAACATGGAAGACTAGGTCGTAGTTGGGGCTGCCCGGCATTGCCTATAGATATGCATAAGAAAATAATTGATACCATAAAAAATGGCTCTTATTTGTATATCCATGGAGATGATAAAAACTATAAAAAAACCTCAAATTTCAACTTCTAAAAACCCATAAAAAAAGTACATCAACGAGAGAGCTTGGTGCTTTAAAGGTTCAGTTCCCTTTGAATAATTATCTTGAAAAGAGTTTTTAGCCTTTATTATTTATTATTAAATTTATTACTAACAAAACAATTGAATTAATAAATATATCATTTATACGATAGTTGAAGACAACACTATCAATTTAAAATATAGAATGATATAATAATATTATACTATTTTACAAATAACATGTTTGCTCCTAGAATGTGAGTCATCAGTTTGATATCTGTAATAAGTATTCTAGTTATCATAAATTTTAATCATATTCTGGAGAAAACCAATGTCTCAAAATAAATGTCCGGTCATGCACGGAGCAGCAACCGAATCAAAACAATCAAATATGGAATGGTGGCCTAATGCACTGAATCTCGATATCTTGCATCAACACGATACAAAAACAAACCCTATGGGTGAAGATTTCGATTATCAGGAAGAAGTCAAAAAACTGGATTTCAAAGCACTCAAACAAGATTTAATTGACTTGATGACTGACAGTCAGGACTGGTGGCCAGCGGATTGGGGACACTATGGCGGATTGATGATTCGTATGTCCTGGCACGCTGCAGGAAGTTATCGCGTGGCTGACGGACGCGGTGGTGCGGGAACGGGAAATCAAAGGTTTGCTCCATTAAACTCTTGGCCTGATAATGCAAATCTGGACAAGGCAAGACGCTTGCTGTGGCCGATCAAGAAAAAATACGGGAATAAATTAAGTTGGGCAGACTTGTTAGTTTATGCCGGAACAGTCGCCTATGAGTCAATGGGCTTGAAAACTTATGGCTTTGCGTTCGGACGTGAAGATATTTGGCACCCTGAAAAAGATATCTATTGGGGCTCAGAAAAAGAATGGTTAGCGCCATCGGGAGGAGAAGGTAGCCGATATTCCGGACAAAGAGATTTGGAGAACCCATTAGCAGCAGTAATGATGGGGCTGATTTATGTTAACCCTGAAGGAGTGGATGGGAATCCAGATCCATTAAAAACCGCAGCAGATGTCCGTGTCACTTTTGAAAGAATGGCAATGAATGATGAAGAAACGGTTGCCTTGACGGCCGGTGGCCATACTGTTGGAAAATCACATGGAAATGGTGATGCTGGTTTGTTAGGACCGGATCCTGAAGCAGCAGATATTGACGAACAAGGCTTAGGTTGGAATAACAAAACGAAACGAGGCATTGGACGCAACACTGTAACCAGTGGCATCGAAGGGGCATGGACCACGTATCCAACCCAATGGGATAACGGCTATTTTAAATTGTTGCTAGGTTATGACTGGGAGTTAACAAAAAGCCCTGCCGGAGCGTGGCAATGGGAGCCTGTCAATATCAAGGAAGAAGATAAGCCTGTTGATGTTGAAGACTCGTCAATTCGTTATAACCCTATCATGACAGATGCGGACATGGCGATGAAAATGGACCCTGAATATCGAAAAATATCCGAAAAATTTTATAACAATCCGGACTATTTTTCTGAGGTATTTGCAAAAGCATGGTTTAAATTAACACACAGAGACTTAGGTCCTAAATCACGTTACATTGGGCCGGAAGTTCCACAAGAAGATTTAATCTGGCAAGACTCTGTTCCTACAGGGAATACTAATTTTGATATTGAACTGGCAAAAAGCAAAATCGCTGATAGCGGGTTGAGTATCAGTGAAATGGTTAGTACAGCATGGGATAGTGTTCGTACTTTCAGAGGGTCTGATAATCGTGGTGGAGCCAATGGCGCAAGAATTCGTTTGACTCCTCAAAAAGATTGGGAAGGAAATGAACCCCAACGACTACAAAAGGTTTTAGCGGTTCTTGAAAGTATTGCTAGTGATGTAAGTGCCAGTGTTGCAGATATCATTGTTCTCGCAGGTTCCGTTGGCATTGAACAAGCTGCAAAAGCAGCAGATTTAGAAATTACGGTTCCTTTTCAGGCCGGGCGAGGAGATGCAACTCAGGAAATGACCGATGTTGATTCTTTTCAGTATTTGGAGCCCGTTCATGACGGATTCCGTAACTGGTTGAAAAAGAACTATGTTGTGAGTGCGGAAGAACTGTTGCTGGATAAAGCACAGTTGCTGGGATTAACAGCAAAAGAAATGACAGTCTTAATAGGAGGGATGCGTGTTCTGGGAACCAATCATGGCGGAACAAAACACGGAGTATTTACAAATCAGCAAGGTGTTTTATCCAATGATTTCTTTGTAAATCTGACAGATATGAGCTATACATGGAATCCTGTTTCTGACAATCTTTATGAAATTCGCGACCGAAAATCAGGTGAAACTGTTTGGACAGCAACTCGAGTCGACTTGGTTTTTGGTTCGAATTCAATTCTTAGAGCTTATGCCGAAGTTTACGCACAAGATGATAACAAGGAAAAATTTGTTAAAGACTTTGTATCGGCTTGGACAAAAGTGATGAATGCCGACAGATTTGATTTGAAATAATATTATTTTTTGGCTCCCGGCACAAATTTATCCCTCTCTCCTCCTCCTTTTCAGTGTCGGGAGTATCAAAAAGCCGAAATACTCAATTTTCGAAAAATTAATTATAAAACCTGATTGTGCGTTTTTTAGAAACAGTATGTTTAAAAACACCCTGTTTATTTTTATTATACGAACAAATAAACTGTGTCAACTACAAAATTAAAGGAACTTTAACATGAAAATCACAGCAATTATCGGAAGTTTGAGACAGAACTCTATTCATAGAGGGATTTTTGAAAGTTATAAAGAGTTAGCGAAGCAGTTCTTCACCTTGGAAGAAGGTGTTATTAGGAATATTCCACTTTATAATGAAGACGATGGAGGTAATGATATTGTTCATCAACTGGCTGAACAAATATATCATTCTGACGGTGTTATATTTTTTTCACCAGAATATAATTATTCCGTTCCGGGAGTATTAAAGAACGCGATAGATTGGCTGTCAAGAGCAACACCACAGCCATTTTCAGGCAAATCGGCAAGTATAATTGGTGCCAGCCCGGGGCAAATTGGTACTGCCAGAATGCAATATCATCTACGACAAATCGGTGTTTACCTTAATCTTCACTTTCTGAACAAACCCGAAGTCATGATATCAGGCTCGAATGATAAAATAAAAAATGGTATCATTAATGACGAATCAACATTGTCTTTTTTGAAACACCATGCAGAGGAATTTCATAAGTTTACTCTGGGGATTGGAAAAACCTAAGGAAACAGTGAATAAACAATCATTGGTAGAAATTATTGACAGTTTGTTGCACAAAAATTAAACTCAAATAAAAAAGTCAATCTATGGATTTTAAAATTAACCTAGAGCTTCAGCAGAAGCTGGACACAATCAATGAATTTTTGCATGAAGAAGTTTATCCTCTGGAAAAACTATTTCTATACCACAAATGGGATGAGCTCCTTCCATCACTCGAACAATGTCGGGAAAAAGTCAAAACTCTGGGTTTATGGGCTCCAAATTTGCCAAAAGACACCGGTGGCAGTTACAGCGGGTTGCTAGATCTGGCTTTGATTGGCGAAGTCTTGGGACAATCTCCTCTGGGTCATTATATCTTTGGATGCCAGGCACCTGATGCTGGCAATGCGGAGTTGTTACACTTATTCGGAACAAAGAAGCAAAAAGAACAATGGTTGCTGCCTTTGGTAAAAGGTGAGATTCGTAGTTGTTTTGCCATGACTGAACCACACACAGCAGGATCGAACCCTACTCTGCTTGATAGTACGGCTGAATTAAAAAACAGACAATGGCATATTAACGGACGCAAGTGGTTTACAACTTCAGCCGAAGGCTCATCCTTTGCTATTGCGATGGTTGTTACTGACGAGAATGCAGAAAAACACAAACGAGCCAGTATGATTATTGTGCCGACTGAGACCGAAGGATTTAACATTATTCGCAATATTTCCGTGATGGGAGAAGAAGGAAAAGGTTATTTCAGTCACGCGGAAGTTGAGTTTGATAATTGTATCGTGCCACAAGAAAACCTGATTGGTCAAAGAGGCAGTGGATTTGCCTTGGCGCAAGAAAGGCTGGGTCCCGGACGCATTCAGCATTGTATGCGTTGGTTGGGAATCGGCGAGCGTTGCATCAATATCAGTAAACAATTCATGAAAAAAAGAAAAATCAGCTCTACTCAGGTTTTAGCACAACAACCTTTGATGCAGGCACAAATTGCTGAGTCTCTGGCTGAATTAGCATCAGCTCGACTGATGGTATTACAAACAGCTTGGAGCATTGAGCAAAATGGTTTTGAGCAATCAAAAAATATGATTTCGCTGATTAAGTTTCACACAGCGAACGTCGTGCAACGAGTCATTGATAGAAGTTTGCAATCGTTGGGAGCATTGGGAATGACTGATGATACTGTTGTTTCATTCTTTTACAGAGAAGAACGAGCCGCACGAATTTACGATGGTGCTGATGAAGTTCATAAAATTGTTGCTGCCAGAGAGTTTTTAAAAAACTAATGTCCTCATCACACTCAAAAGATTATGCTCAGGCTGTTCGTGAAGAAGATCGCTTGGACATTGCATCACTTAAAAAATATCTCAGCGAGAACTTCGTTGGAATAAATGATTTAAAGGAACTGAATGTCAAACAATTTTCAGCAGGTGCATCCAATTTAACCTATCAATTACAATGGAATGATCAAAAAGTCATTCTTCGTACAGCCCCTCATGGTGCAAATATCAAATCCGCTCATAATATGTCACGAGAATATCATGTTTTAAAAGCACTTGAACCTTATTTTGAATATTCTCCCAAAGCATTACTTTATTGTGATGATAAAGAAATTATCGGAAAGCCATTTTATATCATGGAAAAAATAGATGGAGTTATTGCAGGTAAAGAGTTTCCGATGAAACTGAATTCGGATCAAGCCGATGATTTGTGCAAACAGTTGTTGGATATCCAAGTAAAACTGCATGAAATTGATATTGCTGAAACAGGTCTGTGTAAACTAGGAAAACCCCAAGGTTATATCCAGAGACAAGTAGAAGGATGGAATGGCAGATATGAAAATGCATTGCTTAATGATTCATTGCCAGCAATAGAATTACGAAGTTGGTTGTTGAAAAATCAACCAAATGACACTTCCGGTAGTATGATTCATAATGACTATAAGTTTGATAATGTCGTCATCTCTCCATACGAACCCTATCAAATTATTGGTGTGTTGGATTGGGAGTTGGCAACAGTAGGTTCTCCGCTCATGGATTTGGGATGCTCTCTGGCTTATTGGGTTGAAAAAAATGATGCTAAAGAAATGCAAATGATACGAAGAATGCCAACAAGTTTGGATGGGATGTGGAGCAGAAATCAGATAGTTGAATATTATTGCAGTAAAAGAAATATCAGCTCAGAAGGTTTTGATTATTTTTATATATTCGGATTATTTCGTTTAGCCGTAATTGCCCAACAAATCTATAAACGATATGCAACAGGAAAAACAACGAACCCGGTTTTTGCCAACTTTGGTGAGTTGGTTAAAATTCTTCTAAGGCAGGCTGAAAAACAAATATAAAAAAACCCTCAACAATGTGAGGGTTTTCTATGATAGATTCACTCGGGAGTTAAAAGTCTCCGTTTGCTCCTTTTTGCATAATATCAAGGATAGCCGATTTGATACGGCTCGCTTTTTTGAACAACTCAGGAGGTAATGTCTCTCCACCGTGTAAAATCATATCCATGTTCATAGAATAAAGCGCAAAGTTGCCATTATCATCTTCAACCATTGCGACACGACAAGGCAAGTAAGCAGCTATATAAACATTATAGTCAACCATCTCTCTGGCAGTGAGTGAGTCACAATATTCGAAAATTTTCAAAAACTTCTGTGGTTCACCGGTTTTCGCAAAGACATCTTCAGAAAGAGGAAGCACGCCGACATTTTTTATATTCCATGAATTTGCAGCAATCGCCATAGACTCTTCAGCCTCATCTACAGTAATTCCTTCTGCAAATGGTACCATCCAGACAGTCGCCTCGGCGGTAACCTTGGACTTTTTCAGTTTTTGCCACATTTCCCAATAAACCTCAGGGGCTTTGGCATCGAAAGATTTAAATACCTTGAAGTCCTCACCAAATTTAGTCCAACCGTAAATTCCGCCAACAATTGCCAGAAGTCCGATTAAAGCAAGTAGGTTTTTAATAAATTTCATTTATTGTATCCTCTGTGTGTTGAGTACATGAAGCGAGTTTTTATTAACTCGCTTCATTAAAAAATTAATGCTCTGCTGATTTACCTTCTAGCACGAAACCACCATCAGTTACTTTAGCAGTTCCGGTAAATGTAAACGGAGCTCCTTCAACTTGAGATAATTTTAGAGTGTAAACTTCACCCTCTTCAACATCAGTGTCGCCTTCTCCCGGCAGGACAATCGTTGCCTGAGCACCGGTTTTACCTGCTATACCATAACGAGTGCGGTAGAATTTAGAGCCCCAAGCCATTTTGAATGTGTTGTCTATATTATCATCACTCATATTGGCTAAAGTGTCTCCATCCCATTCTGCAACATTATCGCCAAACTCATCTTTTAATTCGGCTTTTATCACATATCCTGCTTGTGTGTCAGGTCCGGCATTGACATAACCGTAGAATGATAAAGCACCATCCTCCATAACTTTAACATCAGAAATTTTGATGTTTTGATGATGGAATCCTACGCGAGATTTCAATTTACTATAAACAGAACCATAAAGAGCGTTGTAGAAACCAACAACAAATACAAAAGTAATTACAGCCAGCCATATACTCATTTTTTTCAGGCCATCATTGCTAAGTGGTAAAGGACCAGAGAACAACCATGGGAATAGTTTTTTACTTCCAAAACCAGTATTTGCCAGCTTATTATCAATAGAATAATATCCGGCACCGGTCACAAAAGCGACAGCACAGATTGCAAACCCAAAGGCGGCCATTGTCCATTCATCCAGACAAGTTGAACCCATCCAGCCAAATACCAGCATCATACCGAAATTAAGAAGCATCCCGCCAATTGCAGCAAAACGTGTCATAAATCCAAAGATTAGTGCCAGACCTACCAGCAATTCAGCAATAGAAAACGCCCACATGGCAAAGTTCATTAATGAAACATTTTGAATCACTGACACTAAAGTTTCCGGCATAAAAGAACCAGGATAAGCCGCAGCAATTTTGTTACCTACGAAACCGGAATGCTCGACATCGAGTTTGAATGTGTCACCTGTTGGTGTAATTCCATAAATTGCACGTCTGGAAAAACCACCCCAGAAAACGAAGCCCATTGTTAAACGAATAGCTAAACTGGATAATCCCAGTTGGCCATAAGTATTTTTTAAATCATTATTTGACATAATTGCCCTCATAAAAATATAGTCGTATTGCTTTTAATTCTATCATAACAAATTCGTACTTGCTACATTAGCAAATGCTTATATTAGAAGAAAAGCCTAAAAAAAGAGGGCAAATTAAGCCCTCTTAATAAATTTTTTAAATAAATTAAAAATAATTATTCGACAGATTCTGCTTCCATTGCTAAGAAAACAGTATTTGCGTTCAAACGGTTAACACTGTCAAAAGCAGGTAAACTACTGAATTGAGACCAGTCAATTCCTTCATAGGCTTCAACAAATCCCATCATTTCTTCAACAGCTTCACCCATCACTTCACGCATGAATAACAAATAACTCTTGGTTAATTTGATTGCTTGAGCAGGATTATCAGATGCCGGCCCATGACCCGGAACCAAAAGGTTCAGTTTTAAACTGGTTTCCATATCTTGCAAAGTATTTGCCCATCTTAATGTGCTACCGCCACCAATAAAGGGAACACGGCCACCGAATATAATATCGCCTGAATAGAGGACGCCATCTTCTTGAACATAAAGCGTTAAATCTCCACCTGAATGCGCAGCACCAACAACATTGATAACAAAATGCATTCCACCGAGCTCGAACTCCATTTTGTCTTCGACAATAACATCAGGATGAACCACATAGGTGTCTTCATTAACATAAGGCTTGAGTGACTCTCTTCTCTCGTTCAAACGAGCTGTAGCACCGTCCGAGTTGATATATTTAAAACTACCGTCAGCAGCAATGACTTCTGCTCCCAACTCTTTAAACACTTGGGTGCCATAAATATGGTCAGCATGATAATGCGTTATGACAACTTTTTTAATTGGCTTGTCAGTGACCTCACGAATTCTTTTCAGAAGTTCAACTCCAAGTGAAGGAGAACCCAATGTGTCAACAACAATTACACCTTCATCAGTAACCACAAACCCTGCATTGGAAATAAACCCTGCATTATCAGTAGCGATTCCGGCTTTACCTTGAACTTGATAAGTATGCTCAGCCAGTTTTTTTGCTGTCATTTCAATATCAATTGGCGGGTATTTTGATACGACCTTTGACTCTTCGCTACTTAGGCCGTTGTCACTTGATTTTGTGCTTTCAGACTGACATGAAATCAAAGTCACGGCAGCAAGAATCAGCACGAACGCTTTATTAAGTATTGTATTCATAATTACCTCAACTCATGGTTGTAAATTTCAAAACGCTGTGAGTATAGCACAAAAAATCAGTTACATTAGCAACTTCTTATATAGTGATTTATAAATTGATAAATAATGGTGTTTTGGAGATTGCTGTGAAAATCATAAATACAATCATAAGCGTTGCCAAGAAGTATGCTAAATAACTTTTAGCACCATTGGACTTCAACGCCATCATTCCAAAACCAATATAAAAGACCAATGCAATGATTTTTGCACCTAACCACAATTGATCCCAAGGTTTAATTGAGGCCATAAAGGCCAAAGTAAACCCTGAAATCAACAGAAGTGTATCATTGACATGCGGAATAACTTTTAGCAATTTACCGGTTGGTTTTTTAAATAACTTCAGAAAAAACCTCAGCTCAAACAAAAAAATACTGACAACAATAAAAAGTAAATGTGCATGTTTAATACCGGCGTACACGATAGATTACTCTTTGACTCCTAACATCTTCAAAATAGTAATCATTGGACACCAGTTGGTAAAGCCTGATTGAAACAAATTAAACCCGACAAAAGCAGTCAGCCATAACCATGACATTTGTGTGAGGTTGACCTGGCCCATAACATGTGCCAAAACCAAAGACAACATAATTACCAAACCGGCAATAATTCTAAGCATTCTATTTACATTCATAATAATTCCCCTGTTTAAAGTTTAAAAAAATCAGGAACACTCTTGAGCCTCAAGAGCTTCCTTAAGAGACCTTTTCAAATAAAAGTCGTAAAAATCTATTGCTCCGCCGGTACCGATAATTCGTTTACCAATTTCTTTTCCGTTTTTGTCTAGAAATAAGACAGTTGGAGTTAATGTGGCTTTGATAGAGCGAGCATAATCAAAAGAATTGACTTTGTTTCCTTCAAAATCAATATGTGTTTCATTACTGTCTATAAGTAACTCCCGCAACAACCATTGACTATCAAGTTCACCGTTAAGAACCTCAGGAACAAAAACCTGCTTTTTCAGTTTCACGCAATAAGGACAATCTTCGCGACTAACCATAATCACCATGACTTTGTTTTCGACACAAGCTCTTTGAGCAAGAGTTTGGAAGTTTTCCAGAATCAATAATCGTTCATATCCGTCAGCTAGAGACACGCTTGCAAAAAATATCAGCAATATAGACAGAGTTCGATATTGATACATGATGAGTTAATAATTAAAACATCGGATATTAGAACGCAGATTTAACATATTAGCAAATGTTAATATAAGTTTTAGTGGTTATATTGACGAGAATAAAATATTCCAGTACACAAAAGCACTGACACCAATATCAACAAACCGCTATTTCCAAAAATCGGAATGATTGGTGGAGAATATAATAAATCGCCAATATATCGGCCTCGGGCATAGCTGCCGACAATTTGTTCATTTTGATAATTGTTACTGACAGTATTGTCATTGAAGTTGAGAGTATATGATTTTAGTGATGTTATGGGACTACACCAACCAGTCAAACAAAAAAAAGCAGGATGATTTATTGCAAAAAAAGAATTGTTTTCAATTCTTTCAAATGAAACTCCCCATATATCAGTAAAGTCACTCAGCTTAATGTTTGACTGAATACTCCACTGTCCGTCACTTTTGTTAATTTTATAAGTCTTTTGATGGCTAATAGCTGTTATCGTATTATCAAAGTTCTCAAAAATCACACCAAAAGACTCATTTGAAATTTGAGTTACCCAATTAATTGAACCATCAACTAGCGATCTTGAGTAGATTGAGCTGTCTTGATTTACAAAATGGAAATAAGTAGAACCATCATTACTGATTAAATCGGAGTTATACGAAGGTGCGTCATATGAAAATAACTCTGACATAGTTTTTATATCAAAAACTTTAAAAATGGTAGAATTACCTCCATCAGATAAAATGAAAATAGCTGTATTTAAAGATTCGTTGAATTCAGCTTTATTTATACTGTAAATTCCGAAATCAACAGCAACTGAAACTGTATTGCTAAGTAAATTTAATTGATACAAGAATTGAGATGAAGAAGTTGAAAAATAAAGTGTGTCATCAGTTTGATTTAGAAAAATAGTTTCTGCTGGACTCGGTATGCTAATACTTTGTTCTACTTCCAAAGTATTTGTATTAATCACAATAATGTGATTATATGTACCAGCATATAGCTTAGTTTGTTCAGAGTTTAAAAAAACACTTCCAGTAAGGTATTCATCAGGTAAATAAATATTTTTTATTATTGATGATGAGTCAATATCAAGTACTGCAATCCTATTTTGAACCTCAAAAGGAGGAGTGAAGTCTGTCAATGGCAAATAAGCCACCTTTGCAATCGAAGAGGTGTTGATAAAAAGGAATGTTAGAAAAACAAGTCGTAGATACATAGCTTTAAATTGTTCGTGGTTTACCACATAATATCTGACACGCTTTGTAATTTCAAGTTAAAGATACTGTAAAAAAAATTGGCAAATGCTACAATCACCACTTTTTCAAATAGGCTAAAGTATGAAAATTAAACAAATAGCATTATTAGGGACAATTTTTGCACTCAGTATTAACACTGCATCCGCAAAAAAACCATCCAAAAAAGATGTTGAAGAGTTTCTCAACAGAGTTGAAAAAACACTAACGGAACAAGGAGAGTTTGCGGCACGCACAGCTTGGGTTCAGGCAAACTTTATTACTGAAGATACCATTTGGCTAAGTGCAAAAAGCAATGAGAGGTTTTCAGCAATGCAAGTAGAATTTGCTATGGAAGCCAGTCGCTATGATGATGTTAAGGTTTCTGATGATATGCGTCGAAAGCTAAACATTTTAAAAAACGGATTGACCATTGCCGCACCTGCGGATGCTGAAAAAAACAGCCAACTGGCGCAAATTACATCTGAACTTGAAGCAATGTACGGTACAGGGAAATATTGCAAGAATGCTGAATGTAAAACGCTGAATGACCTCGAAGAAATCATGACGCATTCACGAGACAGTAGTGAGTTATTGGAAGCATGGAAAGGCTGGAGAACCATTTCGCCACCGATGAAAGATAAATATGCAAAAATGGTTGAGTTGGCAAATGAAGGTGCAAAAAACCTTGGCTTTAAAGACACAGGAGCAATGTGGCGTTCTCAATACGATATGCCGGCAGATGACTTTTCCAAAGAGCTGGACAGACAGTTTCAGCAAGTCAAACCATTATACGAAGCACTTCAATGTCATGTCAGAGCTAAATTGACAGAACATTATGGTGAAGAAGTCATGGGCAATGACGGCATGATTCCGGCTCATCTTTTGGGCAATATGTGGGCACAAACATGGTCCAATGTTTATGATTTGGTTAAGCCTCCGGCAAATGTTGAAGGCTCACCCATTGATGTGACTCAATTGTTACAAGAGTTTGACTATGACCACTTGAAAATGGTGGAAACAGGAGAAGGATTTTTTACCTCTTTGGGTTTGCCAAAATTACCGGATACATTCTGGAGCCGTTCATTGTTTTTAAAACCCAAAGATCGTGAAGTGGTTTGTCACGCTAGTGCATGGGATATCGACAATGAAGATGATATTCGTATCAAAATGTGTATCAAGGTCGATCAGGAAGATTTTGTGACGATTCACCATGAGTTGGGTCATAACTTTTACCAACGAGCTTATAAAGACCAAAGCATTATTTATCGCAATGGAGCCAATGACGGTTTTCATGAAGCCATCGGTGATACTGTCGCTTTATCAATTACACCTGATTACTTGCATCAAATCGGACTGCTGGACGAAGTGCCAAAAAGCGAAAGTGATTTAGGAATGCTGATGAAAATGGCTTTGGACAGAGTGGCGTTTTTACCATTTGGTTTAATGATTGATCAATGGCGTTGGAAAGTATTCAACGGTGAATTCTCGGAAGATGAATATAACAAGGGTTGGTGGCAGCTTCGCAACCATTACCAAGGTGTCAAAGCTCCTGTTGAAAGAACTGAAAATGATTTTGATCCGGGTGCCAAATACCACATTCCGGGTGGAACACCATACACTCGTTACTTCCTTGCACATATTCTGGAATTTCAATTTCACAGAGAATTATGTAAAGCAGCGGGTTATGAAGGTCCACTTCACAATTGCTCAATTTATGGTAATAAAGAAGCCGGGGCTAAGTTAATAAAAATGCTGGAAATGGGTGCCGCTCAGCCATGGCAAGATGCTTTGGAGGTGGTGGCGAACTCTCGTGAGATGGACGCAACAGCTGTATTGGATTATTTTGCACCACTCAAAGTTTGGCTAGATGAACAAAACAAAGGCCGCGATTGTGGCTGGGAATAACTTGAAATACACCATTATGGAATCACCTGTTGGCAAACTATTGCTGGCAGGTGATGACTCTGGGTTGCAAAAAATTCAGTTTGAAAATAACATTCAAATTGATAAAAACTGGCAAAAAGACGATAAGCACTTTACAGAAGCATCTAAGCAATTGAACGAGTATTTTTCAGGGCAAAGAAAGCAATTTGACATTAAACTCAATCTTCAGGGCACTGAGTTTCAAAAGCAAGCATGGCAACAATTACAAAAAATAGAATATGGAAAAACCAAGTTTTATGCCCAAGTTGCTGAAGAAATGAATCGACCCAAAGCTGCCAGAGCCGTCGGCCTAGCAAACAACCGCAACCCAATCCCGATAATCATTCCATGTCATCGAGTTATCGGTAAGAACGGCAACCTCACAGGCTTCGCCGGAGGCTTGGATGTTAAACAGCAATTACTGAATTTGGAGAATTCAAATAAAGCTTAATATTGGTTAATGTTATCCTGCATGATAAAATCCCACAGTTATATTAGAAAAATTTGAATGAAACACACAATAATCTTTATTAGTTTAATATTGCTGTTGGCCTCTTGTATTGAAAAGGAAAAGTCTCAGTCAATTTCAAAACCCAAAGATATTGTTGTGGCTGCACACTATTTCGCCTCAGAATGGCCGAAAACTTTTTGGCAAGAGTTTGAAGAAAAAGACGTTGAAGGAGATTTTCAGCAGATAAAAAATGATGGTTTTAATACACTAATCTTTGTTGTACCCTGGGTCGGGTTTGAGACAAACTTTAATCAAGATATGACTACAAGTAATCCATGGATGTACAAAAGATTGAGTTTCCTTGTAGAAAAAGCTGTCCAGCTTGGTTTTAATTATATTTTACGAGTCGGATTTCCGCACGATTTCACCCCAGAAACCGGAACCAATATTATTCAGTTGTGTACAAATATTTATACTGATGAAGCCTACAAGAAAAAATGGAAAGATTTTCTTAAAAAAATCTACGAAGCAACAAAAAAATATCGAAACAACTCTGATGGAATCTTGGTTTCTTGGGAAGATTTTTGGTGCCCACATTTTGTGTTACCTAACTTACCAATTAATAATAGAATAAAATTAGCACAAGATATAGGTTATAGTGAGTGGTTGTTATCTCAGGACACAAATAAGGTTAAGTTAATACTCGGCGTTAATGAGTTGGATGAGTCTCAGATAGCGATTCCATCAAAGGAGGAAATGTCCTATTTGTATTACCTTGAATATATAGATATGAAGTTTGACGAGTTAATTTTGAATAGTACCAAAGAAATTTTCCCTGAAGCTGCTATGGAAATAAGGGTTGATAAAGACCCTATATTAAACTCATCTGGTAAAACAGTTTGGATTGAGCATGACCTTCATTTTGATGAAGAAAATCATAGAGGAACGTATTGGGCTCCTTTTTGGGGAGCGCAGAATAAAGGTGAGTTGTTATCTGCAAAAGAATCTCTTGCCAATTTTGAGTATTTTTTAAAAACAGTTACAAATTCAAATCAATCGAACAACCATGTTATCGAACAGTTTAACTTCACAGATAATACACCGTATTTTCCAAATAATGCTGAGATTAATTCCAATGAAATAGATGAGTTTTTATTAGATACAGTACCATTACTAAAAAAATATAGTAGTGGATATGGTCTATGGGCTTATAGAGACTATGCGGATAATGGTTTATATAACTCTTCTTTTGAGTATGGTTTACATGGGTGGGATATATCAGGTGATGTTGAGTTGATTGAATACACTGGAGAGAATAAAATAAAACTAAGCAAAGACTCAAATATTTCACAACTTTACAATCCATTTGAAAGACACATGTTGTTTAGTAGTTATAAGGAGCTAATCTTCTGCTTGGATTCAGAGCAAGAAGCTAATTTAACTCTATTATTAAATGAGAAAGAAAAAAAATTAGAGCTCAAAGAAGGTAATAGCTGTCATACAGTTGATATCTCAAAGCAGGAAAAAACAACTCATTTTAAATTTAAAGTCACATCGGATGAAGATATTATTATCGATAACATGAAATTGTATGGGTTTGTACAAAGACTCAAGGTATATGATGAATTTGGAAAAGAAAGTTTGTACTTGGACTCTATCAGAAAGATGAATAGGGAGTTTATACGGAATGTGGAATAAACCCAAAAAAACATTAAGAAGAATTTCTTTAACCTTAGCAATCATATCTTTAGCAGGAATGATTTTTTGGTTGTTAGCGTGGTATATATGGATTAAAAAACCCGAATATATACAGTCTCTAGATGAAAAAATCCCAAATTATTATGAGCAAAGCATTCAAAGCCACAAAGAAAAGATTAGAAACTCAAAGTCTAAAAATGAGCAGATTGATAACATCATTGAATTTATAAATGAATTTGATGGAACGACATCATTAAATAAAGTATATGGTTTTTTGGTTGAAATGTATGAACTGTTAATCAACAACTATATAGAAAACAACCAAAATGTTAAAGCACTTGAAACTGCGGAAAAGTGGGAACAAAAATACCCCTATGAGTTTCGAGCAAAATTTGCATACTTTAATTTGTTAAAGCAAACTGATAGCGAAAAGTCACTAGAGTATATTTCTAACATTTATAACAAGTATCCGGACATTAATGAAATTAGTACTCTTTATGCTCAAGCATTGATACAAAATGGCCATATTGCAGAGTCAATTAATATTGGGAGATTGCAAAAAGAAAGCTATATAGATAACTCAGAAATTGGCTTTATGTTTTTTTATAAAAATGATAAATACCCTAGTTTTCATGCAGATACAAAAATCTCCTTGCCATTGAAAAATGTAGAAAGAATTGGTAATCAGTATAGTGTTATCATGCAAAAAGAAATTAATAAAATAAAAGGATTAAGAATAG
The DNA here is from genome assembly GCA_041395445.1 of Gammaproteobacteria bacterium. Taxonomy (NCBI): domain Bacteria; kingdom Pseudomonadati; phylum Pseudomonadota; class Gammaproteobacteria; species Gammaproteobacteria bacterium. Next base: position 460,498 of record JAWLAO010000002.1, read on the forward strand.
ACATAGATGGCATGAGAGTTGGTTCAAAAATTAGCGACATCAAAATAGACCTAACAGTTGGTGGTCGGAAATATGAGAACTTGGAGTTCAAACCATTGAATCAAATTGTTGAAGCAGCCCATGGGTCTTTTAAACCAACCGGAACAGATCCGTATTTTGAAATTTTTATTCCTGAAGAGTTTAAAGGACAGGACATTCTAGCTGATATCAAGGCAACATTAACAATACAAAACCAACCGGAGTTTTTTCTGGAAAATATGCTTGATTCGGAAGAGTGGCAGTTTTTTTATTCAGAAAACAAGGACTTTTCAGAAGATAAATCAATAAAGTTTAAGGTTGATACCACTATTCATGACATTAGAGTAAAAGTAGAAGCTAAACTCGCCCTCCAGCCATTATCTGCTGAGTTTGTGAGATTGGATTTTCCGGCTGTTAGCGGGCTTAAATTCACAAACTTCAAAATTGAATTGGATGATGTAGTTATTGAAACAGACAAATACGTTGCCGCAAATAATTTGAATTATCTCCAGGAAGAAAGTACGATAAACGTAACTGGAAACGACCCCCATATTATTTTTAAGCTTAATACTTTAACCTCGATAAAAAGTGTTAATGTATATATGGAATTAGGAGAATAATATGGGTCGGCTAAAGATAATACTGATATTCAGTTTGACTTTGACACTGCCGGTAAATATTTTTGGTATATATTGGCTTAAAAAAACTTTCAAAACATATCATGAGCTTGATAAATTTGAAGTTACAATGGATAAAACAAGTAGGTTTTTTAGAGTTGGTAATGCTGAGTTTGATGATGCCATTCGTCGAATAAAAAGTGTTTTTAATCTCAGCGAAAAAGCAGACGTACAGTTATTAATCAATCAAAAAGATTTACATGCTTTATTTTCAGATTTACCAAAATCAGGTTTTGATGATAAAGACGATACCTATTTGATAATGGATAATGTTGTACTTAAAGGAAAAACCAGGCTTAGAGGCGATCATATTTATCACTGGGGTCTTGCTGATAAATCATGGCGATTTAAAACCTCGAAAAAAAGTGTTCACAACGGTATCAATAAATTTAATTTTGTTATACCAAAATCATTGGATTTATTATCAAACCATATGTCCTATGCTCTAGCAAAATCATTAGATCTTCTGGCGCCAGAAAGTAAGTTAGTCAGCTTTGCTGTTAATGGTAAAGAAAGAAGAAGCAAGTTGATGGTAGAGCAAATTGATGAAAGCTTTCTTCGAAAAAACCGTCGTATGCCAAACGACATCTACAAAGGCGATAATATCGGACAAAGTAAATACTTTGGCGTTGATGTCAGGTTATTTAATAATCCGGGTATTTGGGATAAGGCATCTTATAACAATCATTTTGATTCTGATAATAAAAAACCACTGCAAACAATGCTCCAAAACCTTTCGATGGGTGACTACAAAACTATGGATTTAAAGAGTTTTGCAGCATTTTCCGCCTTTATTGATTTGGCATCATCTTATCATCATGATCAAACTCACAACTGGATTCTTTATTATGATGGATATTTTGAAAAAATGTTTCCTATCGTATGGGATTCAACAGGTTGGAATAATCAACCAATTGATAAAGTCCACTTGAATATTATGTCATCGGATTTGTTAATAAAATTATTTGAAAACTATCAATTCATAGCGGAAAAATATCGGGTACTTGAGAGATTTTATTCTTCTGAGAAAGAGAGTTTTTTAGAGTCCTTGAAAATAGAAACAGCAAATTCTGAAGAACAGATACGAAGAAACGATAGCTCAATTTCTCTTTACAGTGATAAATTAGAGAGATCAAAAAAATATCTCGCGAAATTCAATTCGAAAATCATCCAAAAACTAGATGAGGTAGAAGCTTATTTTCTCGGCAAAGTGAGCATATCAGATTATAAATATTCTCTACCAGATGATTTATATACAGTCAGATTGCTTGTTGGAGGAAGCAAATTAATTACAAATATCCGGTTCCGGTTTAACGAATCAATTAATGAGCGGCCTCAAAGTGTACATGTTGAATATAAAAAAGGCAATCTCCTGCATACAGTTAATCTGGCGAACCAAACGAAATATGAAAATAACCAATTGAATATAAATATAGATTTGTTACCGAGAACTGAAAAGGATGATGCTTTTTTAGGAATTAAAACTATTTTTACAGAAGCAACTTATGATTTTATTTTTGAAGGAGTTAACACAAAATATATTGATTCGGTTGAACTTACATTTCTAAATTTGGATAAACAAACGATTCAGGTTGAAAAGGTTGAAAATATCGGCTCTATCAGTTTTAGACCGTCAAGTAAAAATATCATCAATAATACCGCTTTTAATCAACAAACCTGGACTGTCGAAAAACACTTTAGCGGATTTACAGAAATCAAAGACGATGTGGTTATTGAGCCGGGAACGCAGTTGGTTTTTGATGAAGCTGCCAGTTTAAGAGTTTTAGGAAAAGTTACAGCGATAGGCACAGCAGAGAACCCGATTGTATTTGATGCCAAGGACTCTTCAAAGCCGTGGGGAGCTTTTGCCTTGAAAGGGAAAAGAGCCGATGAGTCTGTTTTTAAACATGTCATATTCAAGAATGGCAGCGGAGATAAGGGTAGTTTACACGAATACACTGCTATGTTTTCAGTTCATGATGCGGATCGAATCTTAGTTGAAGACTCGGAGTTTTATGACAGCAAGTTAACTGATGACATGGTTCATGTTATCTACTCTGACATCATATTTAGAAACAGCAAATTTGTCCGTTCATTATCCGATGCTGTTGATATTGATATTTCTTCAGCAGTTCTCGACAATTGTGAATTTGTTGGTTCAGGGAATGACTCTATTGATTTGATGACTTCTGATGCTGTTGTGTTAAATACAAAATTTTATAATTCTGGTGATAAGGGAATTTCAATTGGCGAAGGTAGTAATTTACTGGCGATTAACAACTATATAGAAAACAGCGAAATTGGTATGCAGTCTAAGGATACATCGAAGGCATTTATCTATAACACATCATTTATCGGCAACAAAAAAGCCATTGATGCGTATCATAAGAACTGGCGTTATTCTAGTGGTGGCACTATTAATGTCGAAAATTGTGTCATGCAAAACAACTCTGAAAATGCAACCGTAGGCAAGAAATCAAAAGTTGTCATCAATAACTGTGAAATTGACACTCCTCAGAATTTTATAGCAAAAGATATCAAGAATAAAAAAATCACTGTTGGTAATGAGCAAACCATCCAGTTTGATTTTGATAGCGAGTTTTTTCAGAAGTACAGAAATTTAATTAAAGCAGAAGGCAAAGGGTATAATGGCAAATAGTACGAATAAACCCATCAAGGAAAACTTTCTTCGCTATGAGTTTAAGTATATTCTGAGGGATGAATTGAAAGATGCTGTTGAGACAGAGCTGTGTCATTTTATGCAATTGGATCCATTTGTTGAAAGGTTTGAAGATAAGAAATACTTGGTTAGAAGTTTATACTTTGATGATCCGGTTTACAGCTTTTATTATGAAAAAACTGACGGACTGATGCACAGACAAAAGTTTCGTATTCGCACATACTCAGTGCAACATGATGAAAACATACCGATAATGCTTGAGTTAAAAGGGCGGTATAATAATTTTGTTTACAAGAACCGAACAGAAATTTCCCATGATGAAAAGATTGCTAATGATGTCTTTAAATTAACGGAAAACATTATAAAAAAAGATAACAATAATGTTCTTAATCAATTCATCTACGACCGATACAGAAAAAAAATTGCTCCGGTGATGCTGATTGATTACCAAAGAAGAGCCTATCAAAGTAAATATGATTATGAGTTTCGAATCACCTTTGACGGCGAGTTATATGGCACACAGACCAGGCAGCTTTTTCCTAAAGATGATGTGAATAAACGTAAATTGATTGATGGGTTTACCATCATGGAAGTGAAGTTCAGAAAGCATGTTCCGCCATGGTTTCACCGTATAATGATTAAATATCAATTAACCAGGGTTTCTATTTCAAAGTACTGTACAGGAATGGAAGCGACAAATTTAATAAAAAACTTAGAAGATTAAACTAGAAGAGAGAACAATGGAAAATCAGATATTAGATGCCTTGAGTGGCAGTTTTAACTACTCAATTATAGAAGTGATGATTAATTCACTGGTTGCTTTTATTTTAAGTATGTTCATAGCTTACACCTACAAGAAAACACATCAGGGACTGTCATATTCCCAATCATTTGTTTTGACGATTATTTTTATCACAATCATCATTGGATTTGTAATGATGGTTATTGGTAACTCGTTAACACGTGCTTTTGCCTTGGTTGGAGCTTTGAGTATTATCCGCTTCCGAACTGTAGTTAAAGATACCAAAGACACTGCATATATCTTTTTGGCATTAGGCGTGGGAATGGCTGCCGGAACCGGTAATTATTTTATAGCCTTGTATGCGACATTATTCATGTGTTTAATTGCCTGGATATTATATAAATTTAATTTTGGTGTTCAAAGCTCCAGTGATTTTATATTGAGGTTTTATTTTGATAAAACTTCCAAAGAAGACAATTATGTGGAATATATCAATAAACACTCAGAAAACAATGCGCTATTGCATATGGAGCCATCCGGTGATGACAAGCACTTGTACATGACGTTTGATGTATCCTTAAAAGAAGATATCGAAATGAATGATTTTATTGCAGGATTCTCAAAACTTAGCGGCATCAGCGAAGTTGTATTGGTTAGTGCTAAAAATGATATCACTTATTAACAAAAAAACCATTGGTTCGTTCTTCCCGCGCAAGCAGGAACCAACCTCATCGTCATTCCAGCGCAGGCGGGAATCTATATCAGTATTACTTCTGTTGTTCTTCTGCCTAAGTATTTCGGCAAAAGACAACAATATCAGCTACAAGCAGGATGGTCCGTATCGAATTGTTACTGATAAGCATCTAATTAATGATATTCCACTGAAAAATAAGGGTGGCTACCAAATGGTCGTGGAAATTCCCACAGGAACTCGCCAAAAGTGGGAAGTGAATCATAAATCCGGACAAATAGAGTGGGAATTCAAGGATGGAAAACCCAGAGAGGTTAAGTTTTTAGCTTATCCAGGAAATTACGGCTTTCTTCCACAAACACTGAGTGGTGATAATGATCCGCTGGATATCATTGTGTTGAGTGAAGCATTTAATCGTGGTGATATCATCGAAGTAAAAGTCCTGGGAATGCTTAAATTAAGTGACGGAGGAGAAAGCGATAATAAAGTCATTGCTATAACTGAAGGTTCCGGGTTTAAAAAAATAGACTCGTTATCTGAAATGCTCGTCAAAGAACCCAACGTTATTCCAATCATCCGACAATGGTTTGAAGGTTACAAAACTCCCGGGAAAATGGTTTTTTTGGGTTACGAAGATAAAAAGCAAACCATTGAATATATTGAAAAGGCTCATAAAAGATGGAAACTGGAAAAAAATTAAACACCTCTAAACCTTTTCAATCTCTTTCATCAATCTCTCAAGCTTAATTGTACGACCATAGATGCCTCCATCGTGCATTAGATGTAATAAATGTGTTGGCTTAACTTCTTTCACAATCCACTCATAGAACTTGAACTGTTCATCAAGGGATAAGTTGTTAATATTAATGACTATTACCTCAGGGAATCCTAGAATAAAATTTTTCGCAATATATTGTCCAAATGAATCTGCTAATACTACCAGTTTAGTATCGGAATTTATCAAAGGGTTGGAGTATACATAACTAATATTATTTTTATAGACACTTTGAATTCCATTAATACAGTTTTTTCCCTCACAAATAACTATATTAAATTCATCAAAATTATATTTTACAGAAGAATCATAAAGTTTTAACCCAAGCGTATGAGTTCTCAAGTCCGTACTTACATTAACTTTCTCACTTTCAATATTCTGTATTGAATCAATACTCCATAAAGACTTCATAATATCTTTAGCAATTATATTAGGTAGAATGCCATGCCAATGAAAGTGTTTTGGCAAATATACTTGAACCGAAGATTTTAAATCCAGCATTTTTTTCAGAGGGTAATAAATTCTGTAATGTTTTTCATTCATAAAGAGTGATTCCCACCATGCTGGTGAGTTTCTGGTACACCAACTTTTTTGTGGCTCTGGTAAGTTCTCTGGGTATATCTTTCCTTTGGTAGGGATAATAGCAATATCCGAAATAATATCTAGCCGTTTTGAATAATTTAATAATCCTTTAAAAAGACTGATAGTTTTTTGTTGAAACGTTTTTGGCAGTGATTGCACATTGCACACCGATTTAATGAGTAAGTTGGGGTTATCAGCAATGTGTGAATTGAAGTAAATAAAACCATTGTTTCCAACGGTTATTTGTTTTGATGAAATCTCATTGAACAATTGATATCGAAGTTTATTGGAACTACGAATAAAAATTTTTCGGAACCCAAATTGATCAGATAGATAATTATCAATTTGGTTTGTATACCCTTTAATATCATCTATTTTTTTCGGAAAAGAAGGTTTTTGAACTAACACTCTATTTTCATCACTTTTCAGTTTGTCTTTAGTAAATATATGTTTAACTGCTGGCATAGATATGACTAACATGAAAAGTGCTATGAATATTATCTGGTATATCTTTTTAAGCATGTTCAAAATCTGAAATAAATAAATGGGTTGTAGCTACCACTGGCGATATTTAACAATGATAAAAGAAAAATTGATATATAATACATTTCAAACATGATTTTTAAGATTGTAACTTTGATATCAATTTGTAAATATTCTTTCATGTTCATCTGCCTGAATAAAAAATGATAGATTGGCATTGAAAAAACTGTAGCAAATATAAGCGTTACAGATAACGAACTAGTTAAGTATAGAGAGGGTACAAACTCAATCGTTTGACCTTGTCCTAATCCAAACATTGTCTTGAGGAAATAAACCAAGTGATTGAAGTCCTCTGCTCTAAATATAACCCAACCTATTACTACTACGAACAATGTATAGGTATGGCTAAACAACCGCCAACTGGTATCAAGAAGTTTTTTAAATCCCAATCGTTCGAGTATTAAAAAAAATCCATGATATGCCCCCCAAATTATAAAAGTCCACGCAGCACCATGCCATAATCCGCACAACAAGAAAACTACCATTAAGTTGATATAAGTGCGAAAAGGTGAAACCCTGTTACCTCCAAGAGGGATGTATAAATAATCTCTAAACCATGATGACAAACTCATGTGCCATCTACGCCAAAACTCAGTAATTGATTTTGAAATGTAAGGATAATTAAAGTTTTGAGGAAAACTAAAACCCATGATTAAACCTAAGCCAATCGCCATGTTTGAATATCCGGCAAAGTCGAAATAGATTTGTAATGAATAACTAAAAGCACCCAACCAAGCAGTTGAGGTTGTAAGGCTTGCTTGATTTAATGCAAAAATAGCATCTGCTGATACAGCAACAGTATTGGCAATCAGTGCTTTTTGAGCCAGTCCTATAATAAATATCCGGACTCCTTTAGAAATGTTATCGAGGGTGTGAAACCTTGTATGAATTTGTTCAGCAACAGTTTTAAATCGTACGATAGGACCGGCAATTAACTGAGGAAACATCGAAATATAAAGTGCCAGATTAAAAATGTTTTTCTCAACCCGAGCCTCCTTACGATAAACATCAAACAAATAGGATATCGCCTGAAAGGTAAAAAAAGAAATTCCTAATGGTAAATGCACCTGTGATTCTGCTTTGAAAAAACTGATGTTTTCACCCAAAAAATTAAAATACTTGTAGTACCCAAGTAACACTAAATTAATTACAATCCCGGAAACAAGAACGGTCTTTTTAGTGAGATTAAAATTTTTATCAATCAATATTCCAAAAAGATAGTTGAGTCCAATAGATACCAATAAAAGAAGAACATACCCGGCTTCGCCCCAAGCATAAAACAACAAACTGGCGATTAACAAAACCGTATTTTTAAAAGGAGTAATAAAATATAAAACCAAAAACAGCGGGAGAAAATAGAATAAAAATGTAATTGAACTAAAAACCATATTAATTTAGAACCTGATTTCTATGAGATAGAATTTTATTGTCAGACAAATACATATAATCCGTAACCGTGCCATCAACACCTTCATTTACAAGTTTTTGAAATTCTTCCGGGTTATTAAGAGTCAGAGTATAGATAGTTAAATCCCTAAATCCAAATTGTTTTAACAAAGTCTCAAAATATTCTTTTTTGGGCTGGACAGAAATTGCATAAAGTTCTTTAGTTTTTAAAAATTCAACGATATCAGAGTTCAACTCCAAAGTTTTATACATAGCAAACATTATGTTTTTCTTGTTAAATCCCAGATTAATAATTTGTTGATATTCTTCCAGTTTGTACATTTGCGGGATGATTCTTTGATATGGATTTTTAATTGTTTTTATGATTTTTTTTAATCCCTCGAGATTATTTTTTTTTATATCAGCAACCAATATCGCATCAGGATGATTTTCCATCCAGTTGGCAAACTGATTGAGCGAAAGTTGAGTTTGGCTAAAACTCATTTCAAATGTCATAAACTCCTTTAAAGTAGGAGGTTCTTTAGAACTCTTACCAAACAATCGTTGATATGTACGACTCCAGTCATGAATTAATACGAGCTCATTATCACTGGTCCAGTTGAAATCCATTTCAAAATATCGAAGTCCAAATTCATAGTTATGATTTATGGCTTCCAGTGAGTTGAGATAGATCAGACCATTAATGCCACCACCTGCGTGGGCTATAAAAAGGGGTTTTCTTATTGGTTTGACATCAAAAAACCTATTGAAAATAATAAATGCTAACAAGAAAATGATTATTGAAACAATTATGATTCTCGTAGGTTTTTTCATTATTTCTTGAAGTTAATTTAAACTCTTATTATGTTGAGGCAAAAAAAGGCCTAATTATAAACATTTATCCAGACTAAACAAGAAATTGGCTATAATGTAGGGACTCGGGAAAATAGCATATCAGTTTTTAAAAAATGTCTGAACAATTAAAAAATTATTACGCAGCTGTGGATTTGGGTTCCAACTCCTTTCATATGATTGTAGCTGAGATGATTGATAACCAGATGCATGTTATTGATAGTCATAAGGATATGGTTCGGTTGGCTGACGGTTTGGATGCCAAAGGGAATCTTAGTGAAGAGAAAATGAAGTTTGCCATCCAATCACTGCGAAAAATTGGTCAAAGAATAAAACACATTCCCAAATCACATGTTCGGATTGTCGGAACGAACACACTTCGATTGGCAAAAAATGCCAAGGTTTTTATGAAAAGAGCTCAAAAAGCTTTGGGCAAGTCTATTGAGGTGATCTCAGGCCGTGAAGAAGCAAGAATTTTGTATCTGGGCGTGGCTCATAGTATTCAAAATGATGAACACAATCGATTGGTGATTGACATTGGTGGTGGTTCGACAGAGTTAATTATTGGCAATGATTTTACTCCGATATTACGAGAAAGTTTACACATGGGATGTGTGAGCTATACCAACAAATTTTTTTCTGATGGTTTAATTACGCCTGAAAACTGGAATAAGGCTGTGTTGCATGCTCACAGACAGGTAGTTCCGATTGCTTTGGAGTATAAACAATTGGGTTGGGACTTGGCAGTTGGCGCGTCAGGAACTCTGAGAGCGACTGTGAGTGTTCTTACAGAGAATGGACTAACAAATGAGGGAATTGATCCGCAAAGTTTAAATCAGTTGATTGAAAAATGCTTGCAACTTGGAAGTATTAAGAAACTAAGTCGAATAAAAGGATTAAGTCTGCAACGAATGCCGGTGTTTATTGGTGGATTGGCAATTATCAAGGGTTTATTTGATGCTTTGGACATCAAGCGTATGATTGGTTGTAACGGAGCCTTGCGAGAAGGTTTGATTTATGATTTGAGTGGTCGCCTCAATCACAATGATATTCGCAAAAGAACAATCGAAAAGTTATGCAAACAGTTTGAGGTTAATATCTTTCAATCTGAGCTTGTGCGAGCGAGCTTGAATAAAATGCTAGATATCCTTAATCTAAAGTTAAGCGACAAACAAAAAAGATTGTTAAGGTGGGCGACAAAACTCCATGAGCTTGGTCTGAAAATATCCCATTCGCACTTTGAAGAACATGCTGCATATATTTTGAATCATGCGGATATGCCGGGATTTGCTCAACACGAACAAGATAAACTGGCAGCAATTATTGCATCACAAAGACGAAAAATTAAGACAGAGTGGTTACAGAGACTTTCACGAGAGCAAAAAGAAAAAGTGATTCCTTTGATAGTACTGTTTCGTTTGGCGGTTTTATTGAATCGTTCCCGTGTTGAAATTGAGTTTGGACTCGAGAGAATTGAAATAGATAACAAGAATGTTTCCGTCTATTTCAACCAAAACTGGCTGGAGGAACATCCTCTCACCCAAGAAGATATGTATGCTGAAATAAATTATATGAAAGCACTGAATATAAATTATAAATTATTCAGTTAAGTCCCATGCATTAACCCAGTCAGTTTTCACCGGTTTGAAATTAAAGTCGGTAATAAGCAGTTCTTCCATTTCAGGCATGTGTGCAGCGCCATAGAAAATAGCGAGCTTTTTATGGCCTTTATCCAATTGTTCTCTTAATACTTTTAATGCTTTCAGGTTTCTTGTTGTTAGAATGGTTGAGCCTTCCTTGCCCTCTAGAGCATTCATTACCGGATCCATCTCAATAAACTGAACAGCCACTAATTGCTTTAGCTTAGCTTCTCTGTTGTTTGAAAACATGGCAAATATCAAATCCATATCGTTAATTGCATTTGGGTTTGTCGCTTGCTGTTGCATACCAACTAGCCACATACGCAAAAACATGGATAAAAACGATTCTCCTTTTTCATCCATGCTTTTGACAAAATCGTCCGGTGAAATGTCTGCATGGACAAAGTTTTCAGCATCATAATCCACCTCATCCAGCTGAAAAGTCAAACCAAGAACATTTTTCATACCATGCTGAAGCGCTGACAACATGCTTTTGCCCTCACCTGCACTTTTATCGCTAACTTTTGTACCCTCAGGAGCTACTAATTCATAGAGCACAGCATCATAGTTTTTAAATAAGGAGTTGAGAGACTCATAATATGACTTATCACCAACATGAACAGCACTGATTAAGTCCACATAAACATTTGAGGGGTAATTGTTGGCTGGAGCGTATCTCACATTAGCCAATTGTAGATACTGAGGGGCATTGTTTTCATTATACTGAATTCGTAAAAACTGAGTTTTATCATTTTCGACTTGTGAAGAAACGTTAGTTTGCTCCTGAGAGTTGACAATGAGTGCTGTTAACAGGGAGTAAAATAAAACAAATAATTTCATGTGGTTAATAGATACAAACAGAACACCAATTCTAAGGTCTTATGATTAGACTTCAAGGTTTATCTGTTGATTCTTTGTATATCAATGAGTTATTGGTAAAGTTTTTCGATTGTAAAAATGTTGTTATAATGCTCTTTTTTTCAAATTCGAATATTATGAAATCATTAGCCGTTTATTGTTCGTCCAGCAATATCATTCACCAAGACTACTTCGAGGCTGCGAGAATGCTTGGAAAAGCGATGGCTGAGAAAAGTTTTCAATTGGTTTATGGCGGAGGAATGGTTGGATTGATGGGAGAAGTTGCCCGTAGTGTCAAACAACACGGTGGTAAAACTCTGGGCGTGGTCCCTGAAGCTCTCAATTTAGATAATGTTGTTAACGATATTGATGACGAGCTCATTATTACAACAGGAATGAGGGAAAGAAAAGCCATTATGGATGACAGGGCTGATGCTTTTCTGGGCTTGCCCGGTGGTTTTGGAACTTTTGAAGAAATGTTTGAAGTTTTGACCTTGAAGCAACTTGGCTATCATAATAAACCGATTGTGTTTCTTAATATCAGAGGATATTACGATAAATTGCTCGATATGTTTGATCATATTTATTCAGAACAGTTTGCGAAACCGGAATACCGACAGCTTTATCATGTTTCAGAAAATGTGTTGGATGTGATTGATTATTTGTCAGAATATCAACCTCCTCAACTGCCTGATAAATGGTTTGTATAGGCTTTCTAAAATCAAATATGACATTTATGTTACAAAATTGAAGTATTTGTTATATTTGTAATAAGTCTCGAAATTATTGTTTCCAAATAAAAATGCCTGAAGGTCGTTTTGAGGTAAAATGAACTATTCATTTTATCGAGAGAAACAATGGTCAAAAATATTATTTCTGAAATGTTGGGAAAATCACCTGTTTTTCCAATTCAGGGGCATATAAAAACAGCTTATAAAAGTGCTGAGTTATTGCCGGATTTATTTCGTGCTGCCAATTTGAATGACTGGAGCAAAGTTGAATCTATCAATGCAGAGATTCGCAAATTAGAAAATGAGGCGGATGAGCAAAAATTGAAAATTCGCTCCAATCTTCCGAAAAGTCTTTTTATGCCGGTTCCGAGACAAGATTTGCTTGAGCTCGTTTTGGTACAAGATCGAATTGCTAATTTGTCTAAAAGCATATCCGCTATGGTCAAACAAAGAAAAATCCAGATTCCCGCAGAATTCTTTGATGAGTTTATGGAGTTTGTTGAGCTTTGTGTGAATGCAGCGAAATCAGCACGTAAAAGTGTCAATGAATTGGATGAGTTGTATGAAACTGGTTTCAGAGGTGCAGAAGTCGACCTCGTTCAAAAGTTGATTGATAAACTTGATGTGCTCGAAACAGAAACAGATAACAAACAAGACTCTGTGCAACAAGCTTTATTTAAAATTGAAAAGCAGTTGGATGCAGTTGAAGTTATGTTTTTATACAAATTAATTGACAAGGTTGGCGGAATCGCTGATCAATCGGAAAGAGTGGGTCGTCGCTTAGAAATCTTATTGGCGAAGTAATCAAGAGGAAATATTGTGGATTATCAAACTGTTTTTATCACCCTTGCAGGTGTTTTTGGGCTTTTTATGGCCTGGGGTATTGGAGCAAACGATGTTGCAAATGCGATGGCAACTTCAGTTGGTTCAAAAGCAATTAGTATTAAAACAGCAATTATTATTGCGGCAATTTTTGAATTTGGCGGAGCAGTTCTTGCCGGCGGAGAAGTAACATCAACCATTCGTAAAGGAATTGTTGACTCAGCAACTTTTGAAGGGGCACCTGAGCTATTAATATACGGAATGCTGGCATCATTACTGGCGGCCGGTATCTGGTTGTTGATTGCGTCCAAAAAAGGTTGGCCGGTTTCTACAACTCACTCAATCGTCGGAGCAGTTGTAGGTTTTGCCGCAATTGGCGTCGGAATGGATGCTGTGAATTGGGGTCAGGTGGGAAGTATTGTAATGAGCTGGGTAGTCTCTCCACTTACTTCCGGAGTTATTGCTTTCTTGTTATTCCAAAGCGTTCAGGTTTTGATTCTTCGTACTGATGATCCTTTAACAAAAGCAAAAAGATATGTGCCGTTTTATATCTTTTTAACAGCTTTTTTTATGACATTAGTAACAATCAAAAAGGGTTTGAAACACGTTTCAGATATTAGTTTTAGTTCACAAGAAGCCTATCTCTATGCAGCATTGATTGGCGTGGTAGTGGCTGTAATCGGTGCAATTTTCATTAGTAAAATTCAACCCAACAAGAAGAAAGAAAAAGATTTCCACTTTTACACTGTAGAAAAAGTTTTCGCAGTACTCATGGTCATTACCGCGAGTGGTTTGGCGTTTGCACATGGCTCAAATGATGTGGCTAATGCGGTAGGTCCTCTTGCAGCGGTTGTATCAACAGCAAAAACCGGAATGATTACAGGGAAATCAGCATTGGATTCATGGATATTGCTGGTTGGTGGTATCGGTATCGTTATCGGTCTGGCTACTTATGGTAGAAAAGTGATTGCCACTGTTGGTAAAAAAATCACCCATCTGACTCCTTCAAGGGGATTTGCTGCAGAGTTGGGTGCTTCAATGACGATTGTTGTGGCATCATCAACAGGAATGCCAATTTCAACAACTCACACTTTGGTTGGAGCCGTTCTGGGTGTCGGTTTAGCGAAAGGAATTAGTGCAATTAATCTGACAGTTGTTCGAGGAATTTTTGCATCTTGGTTGATAACAATTCCAGCCGGTGCTGTATTGTCGATTATTTTCTTCTTCATCTTTAAATCCATTTTCGGATAAAATGAACCGTAAGGACTCCTGTGCATTCGTTGCAGGAGTCTTTCTTTGCTTGCATAATTATTATCGCAAGTTAAAATAGTTGGCTATGATTTTAAAAGCCGACTATTTCAACAATGTTTCCACCTGATTTGATAGAGGAAAGAATTGCCTCAATGGCTCAGGCTGAGGCATTATTGCATGATCAGGCGACTGCCACGGATAATTCGTTACGATTGTGGTATCAGTGGTATGAACCAAGAGTTGGTGACAAACATGTACGAAAATTGACAAAAAAAATTGTCACTATTGCTTATGCTAGAATGGCATTACGAAATGGCTCTTTAAGCCTTAATCCTAGAAGTTATCATAGCGAAAAGCATATTGATGACCTATTCAAACGCCTTATAAAAATCTCAGCATTGCAAGAGGGTTCAGAAATTCCAGATTATGGTTGGACATTATTGTCTCTTTTTGTCAGTTGCCATGATTTAAGACAATCCGAGACTCCAAATGTGAGTGATTGCGTCGGTTCAAATGAGCAAGCTAGTTTTCAGGAATTATTAAGACTTTTGGAAAAATATGATACAAAAGATTTAATAACAAAAGAACATAGAAATGTACTCAAACTCATGATTCACGGTAGTACATTTGGACGTAGCGAAGACAACAGAGGCAATATTTATAATGGAAAACTGTTGAAATATCTTCTGGTTGATAATACTGAATTTTCTGATACAGATATAGAATTGGCATATATTGCTTGTGACATTGATACTGCGAATGTTGCTGCGGATCTGAAAGATTATGCCCGATCCAGTATCAATGTTTACAATGAAATTCAAAATGTATCTCCATCAATGATTAGTGCCAGAAAATTTTTTGGCGAACAACAGGAGCAATTTTTCTTTGAACTACAGAAGTTTGACTCTAAACTTTGCGGATTGGCATTTGAAATGGGTAAAGAGAAAAATGCACCTCTGGTCAAACAAATTAGTCAGAAAATCAAGCAGCTTGATAATACCTTAACTAATGACGAGGTGGTAAAGCGATATGTTTCCTTGGTTAAATCGTTAGCTTAAAATGATAAGAAAAACCATTTTTGTAGTCAGACATGGGTATGCAAACTCACATGCGGAAACAGACTTTGCCAGGACTTTAACAGAAAAAGGAATTCAAGCAGTGAAACAAACTGCCGATTTTATAAAAAGCTTTTCAGAAAACTTGTCACAAAAAATACAAGCTTGTATATGTTCGGCTGCGGAGAGAACCTCGCAAACTGCAAAAATAATTTGCAGCCATTGCGTGATTGATTGTGTTGAGACAAAAAAAGAACTCTATTCAACGTATTCCGGAGAGTGGCTCAAACAAGTTGAGAACTCGCCATTTGAAACATTGTTATTGGTTGGGCACAATCCTACATTGAGCGAATTAGTCACCCACCTTTCTGGACAAAGAATCTATATGAGCCCATCGGACTGTGCGGTTGTCTCTCTTGAAATTAAAGAAGATGGCATTATTTATCCAGCTGAACTAATCGCTTTTCACAGCAATGAATAAATATCAAATCGAAAGATTTTTACGAAACGCCAAAAACAATTTCAACTATCACTTAAGAAATATACCGGTGGTTACCCGTTATTTGTTAATTTCTATCATTGTGGTTTTCATTCTGCAACATGTGGTGAATTTATATTTTTTCGTATTACAAAGTTTTAATTACGGATTTAACCCGGTTCAATTGATTAGTTATGCTTTTTTGCATGGTAATTTTGCCCATTTGCTTTTCAATGGTTTAGCATTGTGGATGTTTGGTTCTCAGATTGAGCGATACTGGGGAGCTAAAAGATATTTAACTTTTGTATTTGTTTGTATTGTTGGTGCTGCAATCACTCACATGATATTTGTTAATGCGAATGTAATAGGAATTTCAGGTTTGGTATTTGGCTTGTTGTTGGCTTATGGAATGATGTGGCCGGAACGCGAAATCTTTTTACTTTTACCACCGATGCCGGTAAAGGCTAAATATTTGGTTATTGGATATGGGGTGCTATTATTGCTCAATATTCTAACATCAAGAAACGATGGTATCGCGCACTTTGCCCATTTAGGCGGAGCGCTGAGTGGGTTTTTGTTGATTCAGTATTGGCGAAAAAAACCACCATTTCACAGATAAAAAAACGAACCCCGAAGAGTTCGTTTAGAATTCCAAATAACGTTCACATTGAAACTATCTTATTCCCTTAATTTCAGAACGAGCTCTTGAAGAAGAGTTTCTCTCTGATGATGAGGGTTTGTTATTTCGACTGGATGAGCGATCCGTGTTTGATCGTGTTGGCCTGACAGCAGGTTTGCTATTGTCATTCACAACTGGTTTCGATTGATTTGGTGAGGACGGTTGAACTCTTTGTCCTTGATTCTGAGGAGTTGATATTGTGCTTCTGTAAGTTGGTTTTACAACAGGGCGATTGCTAATCTGAGGTTTAGTTTGTATGTTTCTGTTATAACTACCTTGGTTCTGTTGATTGTTTATGGTTCTGTGGTTATTAGAGTAACTACTACCCCTGCGAATTTCTCTGACCTGATTGTAGCTTGTACTTGAATTTTGGCGCATTTGCTCCTGTGGGCGAGGTTGGTTTTGTGTATATGGCCTATTGCTTGTATTGCCCCTGTACGATGTCTGTGAATTCGAAGAGTTTTGATATCGGTTGTTGTTATATCGGTTATTTGACTCTGTGAAAGGTTGGCGAGTTGTCGGTTGTCTTTGGCTGGAGTATCCCTCAGTTGTTCTTTGCCTGCTGTTGGGTCTGGGCGTGTTTGGTGAAACACGGTTATTCACACTTACACGACTGTTAGGTTCGGTGCTTCTGTATGTGTGTCTTGGGTTGTTGGTGTATCTATTGCTATAGCCATGATTGTTTCTTGCAGCTATACGAGCCACTTCTGAGCGAGCTGAGATGTGTCTGTCGTTGCGATAGCTTCTCCAGTAGTTATCCCAATAACTGGAATAGTAATAGCTGTTATAAGGATTGTAGTAATGATTGTGATGTCTTCTGCTCGGAGAATCCCAAAAAGAATTCCAAAAATAGTCGATTCCAAAACTCCATCCATAATAATCATTGTAGGAAACATATCCCCACGGAGAATAACTTCCCCAGTAGCTATAAGGGCTATAGTAGTAATGGTTATAAAAGCCGACTCTCGGATAACGATATGGGCTGTAATAGACATTGCTGTAGTTGACACCCCAACGATCGGGATAGTAATTGTATGAATAATAGTCATCATAACCGTAATAATCATCGTATCCGTAGTAGTCGTCTTCATAGTAAATATCATCGTAATCACTGTAACGATAATAGTCTGAGACACAGCCTTGTAGCATAAAAATGATAGCTAGAATGGAGAGGATTCTTTTCATGATCATATAACAATATCTTAAAGTATTGAGATTATAGTTTATGGAGAATGAATTTTAACTGAATGTCATCAACTTGTAAAAGATAAGAGTGATACAAAGGTTGGGACTATTTAGTGGCTATTTCATTATATTATTATCTGCTAATGTTGCTTTGTATCCTCTAAACCTATATAATTCACCCGCTTTTAACAGGGGCTAAAAATCGGAAGTAAAATGAATCCGGTTTTTCATGAGAGAAAAAACCAATAGTATGAGTGATAATTTATCTTTCACGCAGGTCAAAAAGAAGGTTTTTCTCATACCGATTTGGCAGTTGCTGGTAGGTCTGATTGTTTTTGCAATTTTGTTTGTTGTTTCTGATTTCACATCAGCAATCGCAGGGTTGTACGGGTCTTTAGTGGGTGTGGTTGGAAGTCTGGTATTTGCCGGAATGGTTTTTGGATTTGGAATTCGTTCAGGGCAATTAACTACCGGAAGAATATTTAAAGCAGAAGCAATAAAATTCCTTGTGGTTGCAATATTGTTTTACTTGGCTTTTGCTGAATTAGCACTTCCTTTTCTCTCAGTGATTGTGGGGTTTTTTGCTACTTTAATAGTATTTATTTTAGCATTGTTAATGTTATTTAGGTGAAGAGTATAAATAATGAGTGATGGCGCAAGCGATATTGGCGGTTATATAGAACACCACCTT
This sequence comes from Gammaproteobacteria bacterium, assembly GCA_041395445.1. Classification (NCBI taxonomy): domain Bacteria; kingdom Pseudomonadati; phylum Pseudomonadota; class Gammaproteobacteria; species Gammaproteobacteria bacterium. The sequence goes on from JAWLAO010000002.1 coordinate 478,834, forward strand.
AAGAACAATACACTAGAATTAGTGGAAGGTTCGTCATTTTGGTCAATACACATGGATAGTTTGGTCTATACATTAATAACGGCAGTTGTTTACCTATTGTTTTTTGGCATGGTTGCCAAAAAAGTTAAGTCAGGTGTCCCTTCTAAAACACAAAACTTTGTAGAGATGGTGGTTGGTTTTGTTAATGAACAAGTCAAAGATTTGTTTCATTATAAAAGCAAAGTGGTTGCGCCATTGGCTTTAAGTATATTTATATGGGTCTTCCTAATGAATTTCATGGACTTAGTTCCAGTTGATTTGTTACCGGCAACAGGTCAGGTTGTTGGGATAGAATATATGCGGGTAGTTCCCTCTACGGATCCAAATATTACACTTGGCATGTCTTCAGCAGTTATATTGTTAGTAATGTTCTATAATTTTACTAAAAAAGGACTTGGTGGATATGCAAGAGAATACTTTGGCCACCCTTTTGAATCAAAAAACATTGTTGGAAAAATAGTTTTGTTTATACCCAACATGTTACTAAATACAGTTGAAACAGTCGCAAAGCCAATATCTCTTGGTTTGCGTTTGTTTGGAAATTTATATGCAGGCGAGTTGATTTTTATGTTAATCGCTGTGTTTACTTTAGGGTATGGGCTTGAGCAGTTGTTATCATTTGGCGGGGTTATAATGGTAGTTGCACAATTCATCCTAGGTTTAATATGGACATTGTTTCATATAATAATTATTACATTACAAGCGTTTATTTTCATGATGTTGAGTGTGGTATATCTGGCTCAGTCTCATGATACTGGACACTAGTAAAAATTTAATCATTTAACTTTTTTAATTTCGTCAAAATAATATAATCGGAGAAAACGATGGAAAACATGGCATTAATCGCTGACATTCAAGGTATGACAGTAATCGCAGTAGCAATGATAATCGGCATGGCTGCATTAGGAACAGCAATTGGTTTTGCAATATTAGGTGGTAAACTATTAGAATCGTCTGCCAGACAACCAGAATTGGCACCAATGCTACAAGGAAAAATGTTCTTAATCGCTGGTTTGCTAGATGCAATCTCAATGATTGGTATTGGTTTGGCACTGTTCTTCACGTTTGCTAACCCGTTTTTGGGGCCTTTAACTGCAAGCTAATATAAATCTATAGCAAAGTTGTTAATTAGATTTATTTAGGAGTATCGCAATGAGTATAAATGTCACACTACTAATTCAAATGGTTGTTTTCTTTGTTGTTGTTTTAATAACAATGAAATACATCTGGCCGATCATTCTTGGTGCGATGGAAGAGCGCGAAAAGCAGATTGCAGACGGTTTGGCTGCAACCAATAAAGCAGAAGCTGAATTGAAAAAGGCTCAAGAAGAAGCGGAAAGCATTCTGAATGAAGCAAAAGATCAGGCGAGTACAGTTAGGGAATCAGCCAACAAAATGGCAACCAAGATAAAAGATCAGGCAAAAGCGGAAGCTTTGGCAGAAAAAGACCGTCAAATGGCTGCCGCAGTTGCTGAGATTGAGCAAGAGGCAAATCGTGCAAAAGAAAATTTGAGAAAACAAGTTTCAGCTTTGGCATTGGCCGGAACTGAAAAACTGTTAAACAAAGAAGTTGACTCAAAAGTTCACGCCGATTTATTGAATGATTTGGTAAAAGAGATATAACATGGCTGAACTCATTACTCTGGCAAGACCTTATGCTAAAGCAGCTTTTGATTACGCAAAAGGAGAAGGCTTGGTTGAGTCTTGGTTGAAACAATTATCCGTTTCGGCAGGATTGGCTTCTGTTGATGAGGTTATTGATGCTTTTTCATCACCAAACAAAGATTTAGCAAGTTTGGTTGATATGCTATCTGGTTCTGGCGCAGATGAGGGTTATAAAAACTTTATCCAGTTGCTGGCAGACAACAACAGATTGGTGTTATTACCCGATGTTGTCAGTGTTTTTAAAACTATCAGTGAAAATGATGCTAAAACATTGAGTGCCGATGTTTATACAGCAGAAGAAATCAGCAAAGAACAGGTTGAGGCGATAACCGCATCTCTATCAAAAAGAACCGGAAAAACCGTTAAAGTGACTCAGCACATTGATGCTTCATTATTGAGTGGCGCAAGAGTGGTTGCGGGTGATTTGGTGATTGATGGTTCTTTAAAAGCCAAATTAGAAAAGCTGAAAACAGAATTGTTGAATTAATTTAAGATAATCACGAGTGGAAACAAGCCACTCTTAATTGCAAAGAGGACATACAATGCAAACGACATTGAATCCATCAGAAATTAGCGAACTGATTAAAGAGCGCATTAAGAATTTCAAAGTACAATCAGAAGCAAGAACAGAAGGTACAGTTGTTTCTGTATCAGACGGTATTGCCAGAATTCACGGACTTGCAGATGTAATGCAAGGTGAGATGATTGAATTACCTAATAACACTTATGCATTGGCGTTGAACCTTGAGCGTGATTCAGTGGGTGTGGTCATCATGGGTGATTACACAAACATCTCAGAAGGCGATAAAGCGAAATGTACCGGTAAAATTCTTGAAGTGCCGGTTGGACCTGAATTGGTTGGACGTGTTGTGGATGCTTTGGGTAATCCAATTGACGGAAATGGTCCGATTGAAGCTAAAGAAACATCACCAGTGGAGCGTATTGCTCCGGGTGTTATTGAGCGTCAATCAGTTGACCAACCTGTTCAAACGGGCTTGAAGTCTATTGACTCTATGGTTCCAATCGGAAGAGGACAACGTGAGTTGATTATTGGTGATCGACAAACCGGTAAAACAGCAGTTGCAATTGATGCGATTATTAATCAAAAAGGAAAAGGTGTTACCTGTATTTACGTTGCGATTGGTCAAAAACGCTCATCAGTAACAGCGATTGTTCGTAAACTGGAAGAGTTTGGTGCGATGGATCACACAATTATTGTTGCGGCCACAGCTTCTGATTCAGCTGCGATGCAATATATTGCTCCTTATGCCGGTTGTGCGATGGGTGAGTACTTCCGTGACCGCGGTCAGGATGCTTTGATTGTTTATGATGATTTGACAAAACAAGCATGGGCTTACAGACAAGTTTCCCTGTTGTTGAAAAGACCTCCTGGACGTGAGGCTTATCCTGGTGATGTTTTCTACTTGCACTCAAGATTATTAGAGAGAGCGGCTCGTGTGAATGCGGATTACGTTGAAGAATTCACAAAGGGTGAAGTTAAAGGTCAAACAGGTTCATTGACGGCATTGCCAATCATTGAAACCCAAGCCGGTGACGTATCAGCATTCGTACCAACAAACGTAATTTCGATTACTGACGGACAAATTTTCTTGGAAACTGATTTATTTAATGCTGGTATTCGTCCGGCGATTAATGCGGGTCTTTCTGTGTCACGTGTTGGTGGTGCAGCCCAAACTAAAGTAATTAAGAAATTAGGTGGTGGTGTTCGTTTAGCACTGGCTCAATATCGTGAGTTGGCAGCGTTTGCTCAGTTTGCTTCAGATTTGGATGAAGTGACCAGAAGACAGCTTGAGCGTGGTCAAAAAGTAACAGAATTGATGAAGCAAGCACAATACTCTCCTATGAGTGTTGCAGAGATGGCAGTCACTTTGTATGCGGTCGATAAAGGTTACATGGATGACATCGAGCTCAACAAAATCGGAGATTTTGAATCGGCGTTGTTAGATCACATGAATGGATCTCAAGAAGAGTTTATGAATAAACTCAGTGCATCCGGCGATTATAATGATGAAGTTGAAGGAACTATCAAAGCCGGAATTGAAGGGTTCAAAAAAACTGGTACATGGTAGAAAGAAGGTTACTTTAAAAAGTAAAAATTGATTTAAAGAGCAAGTAATATGGCAGTCGGAAGTGAAATTGTAACCAAAATTAAAAGTGTTCAGTCCACCAAAAAGGTGACTTCAGCACTTGAAATGGTTTCGGCAAGTAAAATTAAACGAGCCAAAGACCAAATGATGGAGGCAAGACCTTATGCAACACAGATGAAAAAAATCATCGGGCATATGGCTCATGCTTCTCCTGAATACAGACACCCTTTCATGAAAGAGCGTGAAGTTAAAAGAATTGGTTACATTATTATCTCTACCGACAGAGGTCTTTGTGGTGGCTTGAATACAAACCTTTTCAAAAAAACCGTTGCTGATATGAAACAATGGAAAGATAAAGGTGTTGATATAGACGCTGTGACAATTGGTAACAAGGCATCAACTTTTTTCAAAAGTGTTGATGTTTCGCTGAAAGCGAGCATTAGCTCATTGGGAGACAACCCTGAGTTAACTAAACTGGTTGGCGTTGTTAAGGTTATGTTGGATTTGTTCACAGAAGAAAAAATTGATCGCATAAATTTAGTATTTAATGACTTTGTTAATTCGATTGTTCAAAAGCCAACAGTTCAGCAACTTTTGCCACTTGAAGCAACAGATGATGATGGAGTCAAAAACAACTTTGACTACCTCTATGAGCCGGAAGCACAAGATGTTTTAGAGTTCGTATTAGGTCGTTATGTTGAATCATTGGTGTTTCAGGGGATTTTGGAAAACTTAGCTAGCGAACATGCTGCAAGAATGATAGCGATGAAAAACGCCACAGATAATGCGAGTGAGCTGATTAAAGACTTGCGACTAGTATATAACAAGGCACGTCAAGCTGCCATTACACAAGAAATTTCAGAGATTGTTGGCGGAGCCGCCGCAGTTTAAGTATTGAGGATTTTAAAATGAGTTCAGGTAAAATAGTACAAATTATTGGTGCGGTTGTTGACGTAGAATTCGATCGTAAAGACGTTCCTAAAGTCTATGAGGCTTTGACAATTGCGGAAACAAACACAACTCTTGAAGTTCAACAACAGTTAGGTGACGGAATTGTGAGAACAATTGCGTTGGGTTCAACAGATGGTCTGAAAAGAAATTTAAATGTTGAATCAACCGGTGCTCCTATTAAAGTTCCTGTTGGTAAGAAAACACTTGGTCGTATCATGGATGTATTAGGTAACCCAATTGATCATGCCGGAGAAATTGGCGAAGAAGAGCGATGGGAAATTCACCGTCAAGCTCCAAGTTATGAAGAGCAAGCAGCCAGTAATGACGTGTTGGAAACCGGTATTAAAGTTATCGATTTGGTATGCCCGTTTAACAAAGGTGGTAAAGTTGGATTGTTCGGTGGTGCCGGTGTTGGTAAAACTGTAAACATGATGGAATTGATTCGTAACATTGCGATTGAGCATAGTGGTTATTCCGTTTTCGCCGGTGTGGGAGAGCGTACTCGTGAAGGAAATGACTTCTATCACGAAATGAAAGACTCAAACGTACTTGATAAAGTATCTTTGGTTTACGGTCAGATGAACGAGCCTCCGGGAAACAGATTGCGTGTGGCATTAACTGGGTTGACAATTGCTGAACAGTTCCGTGATGAAGGTCGTGACGTTTTATTGTTTATTGATAATATTTATCGTTATACATTGGCAGGTACTGAAGTTTCAGCTTTGTTGGGTCGTATGCCATCTGCTGTAGGTTACCAACCAACCCTGGCTGAAGAAATGGGTATGTTGCAAGAACGTATTACTTCAACTAAGAAAGGTTCTATTACATCGATTCAAGCGGTTTATGTACCAGCTGATGACTTGACTGACCCTTCTCCTGCAACAACATTTGCTCACTTGGATGCAACTGTTGTATTATCAAGAAATATTGCAGAATTAGGCATTTACCCAGCGGTTGATCCACTAGATTCAACATCACGTCAATTGGATCCAAACATTGTTGGTGAAGAGCACTATAATGTGGCGCGTGCGGTTCAAGGAACATTACAAAGATATAAAGAGCTTAAAGATATTATTGCTATCTTGGGTATGGATGAGTTATCTGAAGAAGATAAACAAGTTGTTTATCGCGCTCGTAAAGTAGAGAGATTCTTCTCTCAACCATTCTTCGTGGCAGAAGTATTTACAGGTTCCCCAGGTAAATATGTTTCATTAGCTGAAACAATCAGAGGGTTCAAAGGAATTATTGAAGGTGAGTATGACGATTTACCGGAACAAGCATTCTATATGGCTGGATCAATTGATGAAGTGATTGAAAAAGCGAAAGCCATGGAGTCTAAAGCAGCATAATCCTGCGGAGTGAAAGATGAGTACAATTCAATGTAACATAGTCAGTGCAGAGAATGAGATTTTTTCAGGTGAAGTGGCAATGGTTTTTGCTACAGGGATAGCTGGCGAACTCGGTATCGCACCTCGACATGCACCGCTGATAACATTACTGAAGCCAGGTGAAGTCAGACTTGAAAAAGCTGATGGCTCCCGCCAGAACTATTATGTTTCAGGTGGAATTTTAGAAGTTCAACCTCATATAGTAACTGTTTTGGCGGATACAGCAACCCGTGCTGAAGACATTGATGAGGCTGCTGCTATAAGAGCCAAAGAAGAAGCTGAAAGATTATTGAAAGACTCAGATAAACGTCAGGATTTGGCAAGAGTTCAGGCTGATTTAGCGAAAGCAGTTGCTCAAATTCAAGCACTTAGTCGTATTAAGAAAAAGCTACAAAAGAAAAGGTAAGTTAACCTTTTACATAATAACAAAGGTTGGCACTTTAGCTAATGCCAACCTTTTTATTTTGTCTGATTTAATAAATTATTAAAATTATCAGCAACTAACAAAAGGAATATGTTGAAATTTATCAAGTTAATGTTAAAATTCAACTCCTTTAATGATGCGGGGTGGAGCAGTCAGGCAGCTCGTCGGGCTCATAACCCGAAGGTCGTAGGTTCGAATCCTGCCCCCGCTACCAAATTTTATGAGACAATTTAATTTGTTTCTACTACTAAAGGCTCCATAGGGAGCCTTTTTTGATTGTTAAAAATGTTAATCTGAATATGAAGCAAAAAGTTCTAACAGAGTTATTGGAACCTGTAATTACAGCAATGGGTTATGTATTTTGGGGAATTGAATACCAAATTCGTAAAGCTGATGCTCTATTAAGAGTTTATATAGACAGTCCGGAAGGAATCTCAGTGGACGATTGTGCAGATGTCAGTTATGAAATTTCAGGGGTGTTGGATGTTGAAGAGCCAATATCAATGGCTTATGTTCTTGAAGTTTCGTCACCAGGCTTAGATAGAATTCTATTCACACCACAACAATTTGAACAATTTATTGGTGAAGAAGCAAAGATAAATTTGAATCATAAAATTGATAATAGAAGAAAAATTAAAGGTAAAATTATCACTGTTGAGGGTGACAAAATAACAATAGAATCAGAAGGTGAACAAATCATTGTTGATTTTGATACGATTATGAAAGCAAGAATTGTTCCTGGTTTTTGATGGAGTTTAAAAATGAGTAAAGAGATTTTATACGTTGCAGAAGCATTATCTAATGAAAAAAATGTTACTAAAGAAGTCATTTATGAAGCTATTGAGTTAGCTTTGGCATCTGCAACACGAAAAAAACATCGTAAAGATATGGATGTTAAAGTGATAATTAACCCACAAACTGGTAACTACCGTAGTTTTAGACGTTGGGAAGTGGTCGCTGATGAAGATTTGGAATTTGAAGATAAGCAAGTTGCGTTATCAGAAGCACAGTCAGACAACCCGGAAGTAGAAATCGGTGATGTTTTAGAAGAAGAAATGGAATCTATTGAGTTTGGCCGAATTGCAGCACAAACGGCTAAACAAGTTATCTTGCAAAAAGTTCGCGAAGCAGAAAGAATGCAAGTAGTCGATAAATATGAAGATCGAGTCGGCGAAGTTTTGAATGGCACAGTGAAGAGAGTAGACAGAGGACATATTTTCCTGGATTTAGGAAATAAAGTGGAAGCTATCATTCCTAAGGATCAGTCAATTCCAAGAGAAATGACTCGTAGAGGAGATCGTTTACGTGGATTACTTATTGAAGTCAACAAGGATAATCGTGGGCCACTATTGACTCTTTCAAGAAGTGCTTCTGAGTTTTTAATTGAGTTATTTAAAGTAGAGGTTCCTGAGATTGATCAAGGTTTGATTAAAATTAAAGGAGCTGCTAGAGACCCGGGATTTCGTGCTAAAATAGCGGTTCACTCAACAGACCCAAAACTAGATCCGATTGGAGCTTGTGTGGGTATGCGAGGATCTCGTGTAATGTCAGTTTCAAACGAACTAGGCGGTGAGAGAATTGATATCGTATTATGGGATGAAGATCCAGCTCATTTTGTCATTAATGCAATGGCGCCTGCGGAAATTGAATCCATAGTCGTTGATGAAGACAGAAATAGCATTGATGTCGCCGTTGCCGAAGATAAATTATCACAAGCCATTGGACGTGGCGGACAAAATGTTCGTTTGGCAAGTGAGTTAACAGGCTGGAATATTAATGTCATGACATCCGAACAAGCGGATGAGAAGAATCAGTCTGAAGCGATGGAATTTGTTGAGAAATTCATGGATCAATTGGATATTGATGAAGACATGGCAGTTATACTCGTACAAGAAGGCTTCAGTTCAATTGATGAAATCGCTTACGTCGATAAATCCGAATTATTAGCAGTTGAAGGATTTGATGAAGATGTTGTGAGTGAGTTGAGACAAAGAGCCAGAGATGCGCTTTTGACGCAATTAATCTCAAAAGAAGAAAAACTGGAAGAAACAAAACCAGCAGATGATTTACTGAATTTAGAAGGAATGGATAGTAAATTAGCATATACATTAGCGTCAAAACAAATTACAACCAGGGATGATTTAGCAGATTTATCAACAGATGAATTGATGGAAATTTCCGAATTATCAGAAGAACAAGCATCACAATTAATCGTAGAAGCTCGTAAACACTGGTTTGAAGAGGAAGAATAAATAAAACAAAGAGGTTCAGAATGTCTGAAGTAACAGTAAAACAATTAGCAGAAGTCCTTGGAATATCGCTTGAACAACTGATGGATCAGTTGTCAGGAGCTGGTATATCCGTTAAAAGTGCAGATGACACAATTAGTAATGAAGACAAAAGACAATTGTTAGCATACTTACGTTCTGCTCATGGAAAAGAAAATAAGGATGAAACACCTAAAAAGAAAGTTGTCTTAAAGCGGAAATCCACCGGGACACTGAAAATCTCCAGTGGTACAGGCGTACGTGCAAAAACAAAAACAGTTAACATTGAAGTTCGTAAAAAAAGGATTGTCAATAAACTGAACAAAGATGAAATGGACGAAATTGCACGAGATCGACAAGAAGCATTAAAAGCTTTAGAAGAAAGAAAAAAACAACTTGCTGCTGAAGAAACAAAAAGAATAGAAGAGGAAAAACTTAGAAAGCAAGAGGAAGAGGAAGCCAGAAAAGCAGAAGAAAGTATAAAACAGCAAGAGCAGGAAGAAGAGCTCGTTGAGGTTGAAGAAACTGAACAGGAAGAAGTTGAAGAGGATAATGATGATTCTTCAGATACTCAAGAAGAACTGACTGAAGAAGAACAAGCCAAAGCCAAAGAGTTGCAAGAGATTGAAGATCAGGTGCAAAGACAAGTTATGGCAGCGGTTGAGAAGAAAAAAAGAGAAAAGGAAAACCTCAAGAAAGGAAAGCATGCGAAGAAAAAAGATGATGAAGAAGAAGATGACGATTTTTCTAAGTCTCGAAATAGAAAGAAACAAGGAAAGTATGGTAGAGAAGAGCTACATGTAAAAGGTGGCAAGAAAGGAGCTTTCGCAAAAGACTTCAAAAAACCTGAAAAACATGGTTTTACCAAACCGGTTGCTGATCAGGTTAAAACAGTCAAAATCTCTAGCGATGGAATTACATTGTCTGAGTTGGCGAAGGATCTGGCAATCAAAGCCGGAGATATTATCAAGGAGCTTATGAAAGAAGGAATGATGGTGACTATTAACCACATTCTTGATCAGGATACAGCTGTATTGGTTGTCGAGGAGCTGGGTCATCAGGCAGAAATCGTTGCAGAGCAAACTCTTGCAGAGGAGCTTTTCTCTGAAGCTGAAGAAAAAGAGGATGAAAGCCTAGCAGAAACTCGTCCACCGGTTGTGACGGTTATGGGTCACGTTGATCATGGTAAAACATCTTTACTTGATTATATTCGTGAAACCAAAGTCACCGATAAAGAAGCCGGTGGAATCACTCAGCATATTGGTGCTTATCACGTCAAAACTGACCATGGTGTGATTTCATTTATAGACACACCGGGACATGCTGCATTTACAGCTATGAGACAACGTGGTGCTCAGGCAACTGATATTGTCATTCTTGTTGTAGCGGCAAATGACGGTGTGATGCCGCAAACTGTCGAAGCAGTTAAACACGCAAAAGCAGCAGGTGTTCCGATTATCGTTGCAGTCAATAAGATGGATCTACAAGGAGCATCAGTTGATAAGGCAAAGAAAGATCTAACCAATTACGAAATCGTCCCGGAAGATTGGGGTGGAGACACTCAATTTGTGCCTGTGTCTGCAAAAACTGGAATGGGAATTGAAGAGTTATTGGAGGCAATAAGCTTACAAGCAGAGGTAATGGAGCTTAAAGCGATAGTCAACAAACCTGCAAAAGGGATTGTAGTTGAGTCCAGTTTAGATAAAGGAAAAGGTCCGGTAGCAACTGTTTTAGTTAAATCAGGTACCTTGAAAAAAGGTGATATGGTACTGAGTGGAGAGCAATTTGGTCGTGCCAGACGTATGCTCAATGAATTGGGCCAAGAAGTTGAAGAAGCAGGTCCTTCTATTCCGGTGGTTATTCAAGGTTTGTCAGGCGTGCCGATAGCCGGTGAAGAGTTTTTGGTCGTTCAAAATGAAAAACTGGCAAAATCAGCAGCCGCGGAACGTAAAGCTCATGAACGAGATGTGCGCCTAAAAGCTCAGCAGGTCGCTAAACTCGAAGAAATGATGTCCAGCATGGGTCAAACTAAAGAAAAACTAATTGTGAATCTGTTGATTAAAGCAGATGTACAAGGTTCGGTTGAAGCCCTTAAAGAGTCATTAACCTCATTAGGTAATGACGATGTTGAAGTTCGTGCAATTTCCACCGGTGTGGGCGGAATCACTAATGCTGATGCACAACTGGCTTTATCTGCGAATGCTATGATTATTGGTTTTAATGTTCGTGCAGATAAACCGGCTCGTGAAGTCATCAAACAAAATGATTTGGACTTGCATTATTACAGCATCATTTATGAAGCCATTGATAATGTAAAGGCAGCCATCACAGGCTTCTTAGGTACAGAAACTAAAGAAGTTATTATTGGTAATGCGGAAGTTAAAGATGTATTCCGTTCATCCAAATTTGGAGCAATTGCCGGTTGTATTGTGCTTGAGGGTTCTGTTAAACGAGATAACCCAATTCGTGTTCTTCGTGATAATGTTGTTATTTTCCAAGGTGAGCTGGAATCATTGCGTCGCCATAAAGATGACGTCAAAGAGGTTCGTGCAGGAACAGAATGCGGAATAGGTGTAAAAGGATACGATGATATTCAACCCGGAGACGAGATTGAATGTTACGAGCGTGTCGAGGTTAAGAAAACTCTGGATTAATCATTATGGCATTCAGAGAATTCACCCGCTCCGATCGTATGGCTTCACAAATATTAAAAGTAATAGCCGTTGCGGTCAGGGAAAAGTTTGAATACGATAAAGAGTTAAAACATGTTGCAATTACTGATGTTGATGTCAGTCGTGACCTGTCAATTGCTAAAGTGTTCTTTAATACATTATTCCCGAAATATGAGCAAGAAGCACAACAAGCATTAAATGAAAATGCCGGCTTTTTGCGTTCGATTGTCGCAAAAAAAATTCACGCTAGAAAAGTTCCGGAACTAAGGTTTTATTATGATGCTTCTTTGGAAAGAGGAGCATCATTAGAATCTCTCATCAGCAAAGCCAGAGAATCTGATCCGGGATTTGATGAAGAGGAATAACCTCAATAATTAATGCAATAATGGAATTTTAAGTCTTGTCAAAGCCAAGAAGTAAAAATCAGCAGGAAGTTCATGGAATTTTGTTGCTGAATAAACCGCAAGGAATCAGTTCCAACGCAGCTCTGCAAAAAGCCAGAAATATATTTCGCGCAAAAAAAGCCGGTCATACAGGCAGTCTTGATCCAATGGCAACCGGATTATTACCTTGTTGTTTTGGCGATGCCACACGAATCGCCGGATTGATGTTGAGTTCTGACAAGGTTTACATTGCGGAATGTGAAATCGGCAGTGAAACAGATACCGGCGATGCCACAGGAATGATTACACAAGAATCTTCCAAACACTTCTTGCAGGATGAAGAAATAGAAAAAGGCATTCAAAACTTTAGCGGTGAAATCGAACAAATTCCTCCGATGTATTCGGCACTTTATCATAATGGTGTACGACTTTACAAATTGGCCCGCTCCGGTGTTGAAGTTGAAAGGCCGTCTCGTAAAATCACTATCCATGATTTTAAACTGTTAAACATCGACAACAGTTCAGATAGGCAAAAGCTTTCTTTTGAAATTCATGTTTCCAAAGGAACATACATCCGCACATTACTTGAGGACTTTGCAAAATATTGCGGAACTTATGCTCACATGACAAAATTGCACCGTATTCAAACCGGAGTATTGAAAGGCAATATGGTGACATTGGAACAACTCCAAGAAACGGAAAACCCATTTGAATTACTTAATGGTATAGATTATGCTTTAACAGAATATACACAAGTGACTCTGACAAAAGAGCAAATCCAGACCCTTATTCATGGACTTAGATTTGAAAGCAAAATGGTAGAAGGAATTTACCGGATTTATGACGAACAAGACCAATTTATTGGACTTGGAGAGGCTCAATCTAACGGACAGTTCAAAGTCAAAAAGCTGTTTTTGAAGTCATACTTAGGTTAATTTACTTTTTATAGTAGAAATAGTCCATAAAGATATTCGTTTTACCTTTCTTTTGGTGGTCATCAATAAAAACATAACCGGACTTTATCACATCATGTGTTTTAAGTTTGCAGATATAATTGTCAGCCATATCATTTTTTTCACAACTATCAACAAACTCACTCTTTTTGTAAAAGTCCAGAATATCTTCAGGTGCTGCCGTAGAACCGAGTTCAACTTGTTTCATTAAAATATCGGGATTACTACTGTCCATTTCTTCGCTAAAAGTAATTTCAGAACTCGGAAAAGGGGGGAACTTCAGGAGGTGTTTCAGATAATACCCAATGCGAAAAAAGAACTATGCAAAAGAATAAAAGTTTTTTCATAATTGAAACCAAGAAGAAAATTTAATTATAAAAATCAAACTTACAATGTACAATAAATTTTTTTATAGAAAATGTTCAATTGCATTCCGATAAAAAATACAGCACTCGTTCGGCGACAGCAGTCATTGTTGCGAATATGATTGGCACCAGTGTTTTTGCATCTTTGGGTTATCAGTTGCTAGATATTCAATCAGGTTTTGTTGTATTACTTCTATGGGCAGTAGGAGGGTTAACAGCTCCTTTTCGGAGCGTTGAGTTATGCGGAATTAGGTCTGCATTGCCACGTTCCGGTGGCGAGTATCATTTTCTCAGCAAAATATATGGTCATCCGGCTGCCGGCTTTGTGACCGGATGGGTTTCTATTACAATTGGATTTGCAGCGCCAACGGCAATGGTTGCCATATTATTTGGTGGGTACTTTTCATCGGTTTTTACAAGCCTGGAATGAAACAATTTTAGCCGCTGGGTTGATTATTGTATTAACAGCCATTCATATCACCAACCACAGACAAAGTGGCGGATTTCATCAAATCATGACATTGGTTAAATTGATTTTAATCATCCTGTTTTGTGTTGCTGGATTTGCAGCTGAACCGATAAAGGGGATTGAATTTGTACCGCATCAAGAAGATTTATCAATTATCTTTAGCAGTAGTTTTGCAGTTTCACTGATCTATGTCAACTATGCATATATGGGTTGGAACTCTGCAACATATATTTCCAGTGAATTGGACAACCCACAAAAAAGCCTGCCTCGAATTTTATTGAGTGGCACGTTATTAGTCGCCATACTTTACGTTTTGATAAACGCTGTATTTTTATATGTTGCACCAATTGAGGAAATGAAAGGAGTTAAGGAGATTGGATTTATAGCTGCGAAGTATATATTTGGCGACAGCGGTTCGGTTATTTTTAGTATCTGTCTTTCAATCGTGTTGATTTCAACTGTTAGTGCCATGACAATTGCCGGGCCAAGAGCATTTCAGTCGATTGGACAGGATTATCCTTTGTTTAGAATTCTTGCCAAGACCAATAACAACAATATTCCGGTTTATGCCATTTTATTGCAGTCAATATTGAGTTTGATTTTTATCTTTACCTCATCGTTTCAAAGCATTCTGATTTTTGCAGGGTTTACCCTGGGTCTCAGTAATTTCGCGACTGTATTAGGAGTTTTTGTTCTGCGTTATAAGCAGCCGGAATTGGTTCGTCCGTATAAAACATGGTTATATCCAATCACACCAATGCTTTATTTATTGTTGATGGGATGGACTTTATGGCACATTACTATCGAAAAACCCAACGAAGCATTGATGAGTTTGACAGTTATTGTTGCGGGAATTTTAATGTATCTGGCATCAATCACTATTAGACCCGGAAGAACTTAACCCAGTTTGCTTTTCAAATATTTTATTAACTCAACTTCGTTTTCCGGTAATAACAATTCAGTAAATTGATTTTCAGCATCTTTCCAGATTTGCTCACCATTCTCGACAGCCATGTAATGAGGTTTGTTATTTTTCTCGCCGGAATAGCTACTGGTTGAATAATGTTTCGCGGCTGCGGCAACGCCACTTCGTCCTCTGTGTAGAATATAACCACCGGAATTACTTCTGAAATCATAAAGCTGATATTTGTTTTTCCACAGGCTTTTTTGCAAGGGATAAGCCGGTGAACCATGATTCACAAAAGGTGAGATTTTTTTGTGACTATAAATATCTCGACGAAGACACAAAAAAGACGCTTGAGCCTGCGGACAAATATTGGAGCTGTAACGAAGTTCTCCGGCAAAAGCGTATTTTTTGGAATTGAAAATTTCTGCAAGCTCAGTTATGGTGTTGGGGTTTCTGAAAATAATATCGGTATCGCAAATCATCAAGACATTGCTTTGCAATTGTCTTTCTAAAGAGCTTTCCAGTTTGTTGAGATAATAAATCCCCTTCCTGAGCCCGCGAGCATGCGTACGTATCCAGCGATTTTCGACTAACTCAATCCGAAAAATACTTTTACTTAAATTTCTTAAAAAATCCAAACCGCCATCTTTGGAATCGTTATCCACAATTACAATCCGAGTTATTTTTTGACGGTTATTTTGCTGGCATAATGTCAAAAGCATTAACTTGAGAAAGTGCGTAGTTGAAAAATTGACCGTTAACAACGCAAATCGGCAATCACCATCAAAATCAGGAATTTTGGCAACAGGAAATATTTTTTTCTGAATCACAGAAAAAATCTGATCCAGACGCTGACCAATTTTTCGTTGTAAATTAGCAAACAAAGACATACAAGGCGAATAACAAATTTGAACCTAAAAGATAAAAGATTTAAAATTAAAACATAACTTTAACGAGCATCATTTTAACATGACAAAACTCAGTGTAAATGTAAACAAAATTGCGTTGCTTAGAAACTCCCGAGGCAGAGACTTTCCCAATGTGATTGATTTTGCGCAAAGATATATCAATCTTGGTGTGCATGGAATCACCGTTCATCCCCGACAGGACGAGCGCCACATCACAGTTCGGGACACTTTCGAACTGTCAGAGTTTTTGCAGGATTTCCCCGATGTGGAGTTCAATGTGGAAGGTTATCCCTCAGATCATTTCCTTAAAATTATCAAAGACACTCGCCCGGATCAATGCACACTGGTTCCCGATGGCGTCAATCAACTCACCTCCGACCACGGCTGGGATATGCGATACAATCAGGACAGAATCAATCAACTAGGGAAACAGTTAGCCGATTATGGAGTGCGTAGCTCTGTTTTTCTAGATCCTGAAATTGAGCAGGTGGAATTGGTTGCTAAAACAGCAGTGGATCGTATCGAACTTTATACCGAAGAATACGCCTCGGCTTACGGTAGAGATAATCAACAAAAAATCTGGCAGAAATACGCGGATGCCTCCAAACTCGCCCAAGAACTCGGTTTAGGAGTCAACGCCGGACATGACTTGGATTCTCAGAATCTTGGAAAATTTCTGGAAATTCCAAAAATCCTCGAAGTCTCCATTGGCCATGTTCTCACCATAGAATGTTTGTTGGAAGGAATGCCAACGGTGATTAAAAGATATTTGGATATTTGTAAAGGAAGCAATGAGTAATTAATAATGTGTAATTAATAATTATTACTAATCTCTCGCAGAGATGCAGAGGCACGGCGAAATCTAAGTGAGTACAAAAGAACTCTGTCATGCTGAGCGAAGTCGAAGCATCTCCTCAATCCACCGTGATTCTTTTTAAAATTAGATGTTGTCTCCCCTTTTGAAAGGGGATTAGGGGGTATGTTACTAAACACAATTGATAACCGCAGTTCATTTGACTCGTATAATGAAGTGCAATAAACTTAAAACAACAAAATCAAAACAGAGCAAATTTTGACAATCAGTATCAAATCGGCTGGCCAGCTGTCAAAAAGAAGAACTCAAACAAGCCTTATCACGGTCAATCCTGACCATGATAAGACTAGTAGGTTAGCTTTGAGTTAACTGCCTATGAAGATAGTCACATGGAACTGCAATGGAGCATTAAGAAAGAAGCTTGAACAAGCTAATTCTTTTGATGCAGATGTGCTTATCATTCAAGAATGTGAAGATCCTTCTCAATCAACTAAAACCTACCAAGAATGGGCAGGCGATTACCTTTGGGTAGGCACAAATAAAAATAAAGGTATTGGTGTTTTCCCCAAATCTGGTAATACGGTACAGCAACTTAATTGGTCAGGTAAGTTTCAAATTAGTGGCTTACAAACTGAAAGCTCGTCTACTACATGGACCACCAAAGATTTACTTTTGTTCTTACCGTTCAAGCTAAACAATCAATACATTGTATTGGCTTGTTGGACTAAAGGTAGTGATTCGCAAATCTTTGGTTACATGGGGCAGTTCTGGAAATATCTTCAAATACACAGAAAAGACTTAAATGAAAAAAACACTATCATACTTGGTGACTTTAATAGCAATGCAATATGGGATAAGAAAGATAGGTGGTGGAGTCATACTGATACCATAAATGAATTGGCTTCTATCAAAATAAAGAGTCTTTATCACTATCAAACAGGCGAGTTACAAGGGCAAGAAACTCAGCCTACTTTTTATCTTCACAGAAAAGAAGCTAAGCCTTACCATATTGATTATGTTTTTATGTCTCATAACCTTTTGCAACACAGCAAAATTGAGCTAGGCAAAATTAATAACTGGCTGGCTTTTAGCGATCACATGCCTCTATGTACAACACTCAGCAGTTAACAAGTGCGTCATTTAGGACGTTTACTAATTTGTGCCTATTACGAAGGTGTTAAAACCAATGCAAAACTCCATAAAATCTGAAATCAATTCAATCACGCCATTGGATGCAAAAGAAAAGAAAACCCAAGAAGAAATAATTGAGTGGATAGACTCAGGAGCTGAGCTTTTTCGAATAAAAAAGCCGGATGTTCCAACCAAACATTTGGTGTCCTATTTTGTTGTTGTTGACGGTGATTATATTTTGCTCGTGGATCATAAAAAGGCTCACTTATGGTTGCCAACTGGTGGTCATGTCGAGCCAAATGAGCGCCCTCGTGACACCGTTGTTCGTGAAGTAAAGGAAGAGTTGAATATCGAAGGACAGTTTTTGATTGAAAAGCCAATCTTTTTAACCAGCACTCAAACAGTCGGGACAACAGCCGGACACACGGATGTTTGTATCTGGTATGTTCTGAAAGGTGACAGAAATATCAAATACGATTATGATACTTCTGAATTTAATCAAATCAGATGGTTTCATCGAGATGAAATACCTTTTAATCAAACCGACCCGGAGCTACCAAGATTTCTTGATAAGCTATATTCAAAGATATGACGATTAAACAAAACTACACCATACACACAATGACTCGTGAGCAACTGGATATTGCAGTTGAATGGGCTGCGGCGGAAGGCTGGAATCCGGGCTTGCACGATGCCGATTGTTATTATGCTGCTGACCCTAATGGATTTCTCATGGGGTTTCTGGATGAGGAACCGATTGCAAGTATTTCGGTTGTGAAATATGACGACAGTTTTGGCTTTCTGGGCTTTTATATTGTTAAACCCGAATATCGTGGTCAGGGTTATGGCATCCAAATTTGGAACGCTGGTTTGCAGTATCTAAACGGCTGTAATATTGGGCTTGATGGAGTGGTCGATCAACAACCAAATTACAAAAAAGCCGGTTTTAAATTGGCATACAGAAACATTCGTTTTGAGGGAAAAGCCGGTGGTGATTTTCCGCAAAACTCCGAGTTGAAAGAGCTTTCATCTTTGCAATTTTCAAAGATTGAAAAGTATGAACAACCGTTCTTCCCTACGAACCGTAGTGAATTTGTTGAATGCTGGATCAATCAGCCCGGAAGTTTCGCTTTTGGAGTTGTTAAAAACAATCAGCTTCTTGGTTACGGAGTCATTCGTCCTTGTCGAAATGGTTATAAAATTGGTCCATTGCAGGCGGATTCGCCGGAACAAGCAGAGCTTCTTTTTTGTGCGTTAAAGTCTAAGGTTAAAGCAGGTGTTGCCATTTTTCTGGATGTTCCTGAAGTTAATGAACAAGCCATTCTTATGGCGAGAAAGTACAATATGAAACTATCTTTTGAAACTGCAAGAATGTACACCGGTAGCTTTCCTGAATTGCCGATACATAAAATATTTGGAGTGACTTCTTTTGAGGTTGGCTAAATCCTCAGCAGTTAATACAAAATCATTTTTAATCAATATACAGCTTGTTGGTGGTCAAAGTAGCAAAGGAATAATACAACTTATACAAAATAATAAACTATGAACAAAAAAATCTTTTTCCTCTCTCATGGCGGCGGTCCTCTTCCGGTTCTTGGTGAAAAATCTCATAAAGAACTTGTTGAGAACTTAGAACGAATAGCACAAGAAATCAGAAAACCCTCAGCAATTTTAGTGATAAGTGCTCATTGGGAGGAAAACGAGGCAACCGTAACATCCGCAATAAACCCGGATTTAATTTATGATTATTACGGTTTTCCGCAAGAATCCTATAGCATAAAATATCCTTGTCCGGGTAATCCTGAATTGGCGAAACAGGTGTGGCAGAAATTAAAAGATCTAGATATTCAATCAGAATTAGACGAACAAAGAGGGTTTGATCATGGTTTGTTTATTCCTTTAAAAATCATGTTCCCGGAAGCTGATATTCCCTGCGTACAGCTTTCATTATTGAATAACCTCAATCCTCAACAACATATTGCCATCGGCAAGGCGCTATCATCTATCGAATATGAAAATTTGCTTATCATCGGCTCAGGATTTTCTTTTCATAATATGGCTGCATTTTTCGCAAAAGAAACAGAAGAGACAAAAGACAAGAATAATCAATTTGAAGGATGGCTTATAGACACCTGTTCCAACCATAATATTAATGAAACAGAAAGAGAAAACAGGTTAAGTAACTGGAGTTCAGCACCTCATGCCCGATATTGCCATCCCAGAGAAGAACATTTGTTACCTTTACATGTTTGTTATGGGTTTGCACAAAGAGCCTGCGACCTGTATTATGAGTTGCATATTTTAAACAAGAAAGCCAGTATGTATCTTTGGAAGTAGTTATTGATTTTAAGTCAAGGGTTACAGTAGTTGTCAGAATTTTAAATCATAGTGTATTTGAGCAAAATCGGAATAGCGACAATATCATAAGGAATATAATTTCATCATGAATAGTAAACAAATTCTTAGTAAAAAACTGTCAGAAATTAGATTGGCGATAGAGGAAATGTTGGAAGATAAAGCCATCAAACATAAAGTTTGGAATTTTGGAGCTTATGACATAGATCCAAAATATCTGGTTATTGTTGGTACGGAAACGGAAATACAAAAACAAGAACTTCATTCAGATAAAAGTTTTAATGAGTCGCTTAAAAATTTATTAGAACAGTTTGATTGGCCAGAAGCTGCAAGAGAGCATGTTGTTTTCAGTATAGAATCACAAGAGGCTGTTGATAAACAATCCAATGGGAACTGGTGGTATCACTATAAATGATTTTCTTCCAATCCCATTGAACGAATTACCTTTATAAGATACTAAACCCCTTATCCACCATATTCATCAATATCATTTCTCCACTCTTATTGGCTCTGAATAATCCGTATTCCGACTGCTGATATTGCTCAGCTTTGCCTTCCTGAAAGTAAAAAGCATCGGTAGTGAAATAAACCTGGTAGTTTCGGTATTTATACGGAATTATGTATTGATTGACGGTGAGTTCTTGATTGTTATACAAACCCACAAAGCTGACGACATTATTGCTGTCTTTTTCAACAACTGCGAAACCGTTTTGAACTTGAACCGGTTTATTCGGGTTGAGCAGAGAGATGCGATCACGAATATCGTTGGATAAAGCAAACCGCAACCTCATGTAATCCCCTTGCATCAACGAACGCGGGTCAACCGGAGCGAGTTTGAATAACAACACGTCGCCATTTTCGATCAAATCCTGCTTTTTGGAAATGTTCAAATTGATTGAAACCAGAACAGCCAAAGCAGTAATTGCAGCAACGATATGTGATGCACCCGGTTTGTGAACAGCCAATTTTTTGCTTTGTTTTTCAGTATTGGTTTGTTGATAAACCTTGCTTAGAAATACTGCTGAGGCCAACATAACAACACCCAAAATCATCAACACCACCGATTTAAACATCAGCGTATGAGCGAGATTGTAATAATACCAGGAGAAGAAACTCACTACAGAAAGCCAGCCAAAAACGATAAGAACAATTCTTTGACGAGAAAAACCCAGAAGAGCAACCAGCAAGCCGGTGCTGATACCACCAATTTTGAAACTAATCAGAACCAAAAGAACAGATGCACATAAGCTGAGAATACCGGTTTTGGAGTTCCACTCAATTTTGTTTTCTTTCAATAGAATCAACACCAGATTCAGAAAAATTAAAGCGATTAAAATGCTGTTTATCAATCCGGCATGTTCAAACAACCAGCCGGTTTTATGGTGGATGGTTTCCCTGAGAATAAATTTCCCGAACAATAAAAAGCCACTACTGACGATGATGACAAGTCCGACTCCATATCCAACGGGTTCCCAAAGTTCATGTTTTTTACCCCAGGATGTTTCGCGTAGCCAGATGAAACTAAAAACCACAGCTAAAAAAGCACTTCCCAAACCGTGAAAACCAGAGCTGTTTAAAGCAAATAAGACAGCCAATAAACCAAAAGCGGTTGTCAGTAAACGATGAGCGTATTGCGGAATCAAATACGCCAGGATGAGTTGATAAACACCGAGCACAAATGCGGCGGTAGTGAATTCGAATTTCAAAAAGAAAAGTCCGATACCAAACATCAGTTGACCACATAAGCTGAAAGCCATTCCAACTTGATCAAAAAAGTCGTTCTTCTGCATACGAATCACCGCATAAGCAGCGACGGAACATAAAATTCCGACAGTCAGCATGATATCTGCTGTTGGATATCGGAACATGAAATTAAAAGCGACTCCAAAGAATCCGAGGAAGAATAAAGCCGCTATCCAACCGGCAAAGCCTTGAATAAAGCGAATATACCAAGGGATATGTTCCGCATCAGCTTCCGGTTTATTTCCGGAAACCAGATTATTTTGCAAAAGAGTGTTCCAGATTTGTTGAGGATTATTATTCATGGCTGTTCTCCTCTGTCGCTCTGGACTCTCTGAGCAGGTATATCAACCATTTGATGATTGCCGTTGATGCGCCGATAATCAATAAACCGAAAAGCAAAAATGCTAATCCGTCCAAATCATCGTTAATAGCTTTCGCAATCAAACCGAGTGCAAACACGGCAGTGGCAACCGCCCAAGATGCCATAATTAACACATCAAGTGTTTTGACTCTGTAAAAATAATAAATTGCCGGCATCCACAGTAGGAATAATAAAAACTCCTGATAATATCTTTTCGGATAACCGATGAAATAAAGACTAAGAAAACTGAAACAAACCATCGCCGTAACTAAAGCGGTTTGCGCGGCAATTCGGTTGAAAAGGAGAGGTGCTTTGCTTTTGTGTAAAAACTCGAAAAAGAGGCCGGCTGTCATGTTTAACAAAGCAAAAACAAACATCAAATGTTCTCTGCTAAATAACCAAAATCCCCAAAAGGTTCGGTGAACATCCGAATAAAGCGATAAAGTTAAATTCGCTAAACCCAACCAAATCAACCACATCCCGCTACTTCGGGAAGCAAACGCCAAAGGCGTTGTAAACAAAGTCCAGATAAGGAAAAGTTGCCACGGATCTTTGCCGGTTTGATAAGTTTGTCCAAATAATGCAAATAATGCACCAAACAACATCGTCATAAAAAATAGTGTCGAGGTACTGGCAATTGAAAATCTTCTGGTTTGGGTGTAGGCAATAAAAGCAACAACAATCAAGCCTTGCACAATGGCAAATTTGGTGAAATCCGAAATATCATCCCAGTTATAGGCAAAAAAGAAAATAATTCCGCTGGCAAGAGCTAAAACACCAAACCACAACATCATGGTTTTGATGTAGGTAAACCATTGTGCAGAAGTGTTTTTGCCACCTCCGAGTTCCAGAGCTTGTTCGATGTTGGAGTTATCTATCAGCCCCTGTTCTTGCCACTTGAGCATTTGTTGTCTGGCTTCATTCATGTTTTCTTCTCTCTAAAAGATTGCATTCAGCTTAAGATAAAAGCCGAATTATTACCAGACGACTCACACAACGGTTCATTATCAAAACCGAAAGTATTAAATTTTAATACTGTTCATGTAAATTTGTGCTAATTTTTCACAACCTTTGCGGTCGTCTTCATCAAAACGATTGAGAACCGGACTGTCAATATCCAGAACTCCGATTATCTTTTCGCCATTAAATAACGGCACAACAATTTCCGAAGCACTTGCCATATCACAAAAAATATGTCCGGGAAACTGATGAACATCTTTCACCACCTGAGTTTGTCCTTGAGCAAACGCAGTTCCACAAACGCCTTTGCCGATTTCTATGCGAGTGCAGGCAACTTGTCCCTGAAAGGGGCCGAGAACCAACTCGCCATTATTTTCAAAATAAAAACCCAGCCAATTCACTTGCTCCATAGCGTGATACATGAGGCTGGAGAGGTTGGCGGCATTAGCAATCGGGTTGGTTTCAACAGAAAGTAAACCGTCTGCTTGTTTGGCTAACAAATGATAGAACTCTGATTTATTATTTGTTGTTATTTTTTCTATTTCAAAAGCCATTGTTTAATCCTCTATTTCAGTTTTTTGAATCAACGAGCTTAAATAAACCGAGTTTATCAACCACTTTTGAGTGCCTTTCCAGAATCCTCGGAAGTTTGGATTGAAAGCAAATTTGATTAAATTACCTTTTCCATGTTTTTCAGCAATGAGCAAACTGCTGTCATTCACCAAGTTTTTCATCTGTTCTGATAAATAGCCCGCTGCAAGAGCATTTTTTGGTGCTTTTAAAGTCGTGACATAAGGGTTTTTCGATGGTTCAAGCATCGCTTTGCCTTGTAACATAACATATTGATCTTGCTGATGCATTCCAAAACCCAGAGGATGAGATAAATCGGCTGTCGCTGCAACAATCGCTCCGCCAATAATGTTTTCAGCATTGTCTTTTTCAAAGTCAGCATAAGATTTTCTGACTTTTTCAGAATCATCTTTTTCAGCTTCCTTCACAAATTTTTGAATGTTTTTTTCAACCCAGAGCGATGATTTTTGCAAGCTAATGAGAGTGCCGCCTTGTTTAACCCATTGGTTCATCTTCTCAATGGATTTTTCATCAAGCATTTTATAATTACCGCTTGGCATTATCAGATGCGAGTATTCATCAAGGTCGATTTTTGCAAAACGACTGGTATCAACTTTGGTCAGTGCTAATCCGATTTCAGCATCAAATAAGTGCCAAATGCTACCGGCCTGATACGAATTAACTCCTTCACCGATAACAAGCAAAGCTTTGGGAGATTTTAATGTTGTAAATGATGGCGAACCTAAATCCACACCGTTTGAGTTCAAGCCGCTTGTGATGGCGAACGCTGAAACTTTAAAAAATTCAGCCAAATTGGATAACAAAGTTAACAACTCATCTTCTTTGATATCATTGGTCGGAATAATTATTGCACCCGGTTTGAAAATAACTGTGTGACCATTGCTCTTGATAGTGAACTCTTTTGCCAGAGCTTTGGTGGTGACTTTTTTCTGTTGCAAGTAATTCAATGCTCCTGCAGAATTGCCTTCATCCCAGTTGAAAGCGTAAGCCAAAGCATTTTTTCGATAAGAATTGTGAGGTTTTTTCCAGTTGGCATCTTCGGTTTCAGGAGTTGTTTTGAGCTTGGCGGAATTCAATCCCCACGCCATTACCAGATTCCATGCCGACACATCATAAAAAGTGTTGTCCGTAAACTTTTTCTGCTCGCTAAACAAGGCTTGAATCAAAGTGTATTGAGGCTGCTGAACTGGAATAAAAATTGATTTCTCAGCAGGAAAGTCTTTATTGTCGGCAGAAACATCAACTTTCAATTTTGAATATTGAATATTGTGGGAGCTTAGAAAATTGGACAGTTTTTCTGCGTTATACACATTATCCGCACTCAAGATATAACCTTTGAAATTTTCTTTGTCAGCTTGTTTCAGAGCATTGTTGTAAAACTGTTTTTTATAATTGATTAATTCGGATTTCAGAGCATAAGCTCCTTGTAAAGTTGAAACAGCGGTGCGGAATTGATTGTCAATTCCCTGCCAGAGCAATCGTTTGCCTTCTGAGGTTTGTAAGTTGCCACCACGAGCACTCGCCTGTTCAAACAAAATTCCAATACTTCCGTGTAAATCAGGATAGGTTGAGCCTTTGCCCGGATAAAAGTCATCGTAATCTTCGCGGCTGTAATATAAAGCCTGCTTTTCATCCAGAGTTTTGGAGTGAAATTGTGCCAACTTATTTGTCAGTTCAATATTTTTCTGTGGAATCAATGGGTTGGTTCTTTGCGGAACTCCGGGCTGAAAGAAAAAGGTTTTATCACTGCCCATTTCATGATGATCATCTAATACATGCGGCTGCCACTTTTGAAATTGTTGAATACGATGTTGTGATTCTGTTTGTGTCAACAACAACCAGTCACGGTTCAAATCAAACCAGTAATGATTGGTTCGTCCGTTCGGTGTTTGTTCATGATGCGAAGCATCATTGCTGTCCGGGTTGTCAATCATTCCTCGCATGGAATTTACATCTGTGATGAAACGATCATAGCCATCGGGATTGATAACCGGATCGATAATAATCAAAGTCTCATTCAATAATTGATTGAGTTCGTCGCTGTATCCGGCAATCAAATGATAAGCATAAATCACGCTGGCATTGGCTCCGCTGGTTTCATTGCCATGTACGCTGAAACCATTCCAGACTTTTAAAATAGAGTCATCATTGGGCAATTGTTCCAGATTTTTGATGTTTTCTTCCGAACTGATAAACAATAAAACCAATCTGCGCCCCTCATTGGTTCGTCCGTACTCAACCAGTTTAGCTCTTGGTGAAGAAGCAGCTAAAACACTCATATATTGAACAATCTGATCATGTCGATAATGTCTTTCTCCAACCTCAACACCGGTAACCGCTTTGGGAGTCGGAATCGCTGTCTGATAACGAAAATCATCAGGAAGGTAATCCTCCAACACAATTGCATTTGCATTAAAAGTAAAAAAGGCTATCAAACAGAGCAATCTAAACATAAGAACATCATCGAATAAAAGTGAATCTATCATAAATGAAGTCACTTGGTTTTTGAAGATGTTTATTCAACGACTTTAATACAATAGATTTCTAAAGTAGTTTTTTGTCATCTTTGGGCTTGCCCTGGAGATCTAGAATTACTTTAAAAAAGTAATATAAACTCTGTCATACTGAGTGAAAGCGAAGTATCTCAACAAAGATATCGTCATGCTGAATTTATTTCCACTAGTGTCCGGTTAAAATAT